>CAIZNN010000044.1 GCA_903934285.1 Akkermansiaceae bacterium
ACGCTTCAAAAGCGTGCTGGTGGAGGACGGCGAGGCGCTGCGGACGATGGCCGCCTACATCGACCTCAACCCGGTGCGCGCGGGCATGGTCAAAGACCCGACGGGTTGGTGCTGGGCACAAAATCGTATGTGGACGGGGTGTTTGAGGCCTGTCGCGGACATTTCGGGCCGAAGCGGACGAGCGGCGCGCGGGCGCTGCGCGAAGACGCCCAAGGCAGCCTGTTCACCGCACGCCAGTTGTCAGTGAGAACGGTGGGGTGATGTCATGATGTTCACGCAGGGCATTTGGCCGATTGGGGCCATGCCGGTACTGAGCAAAATCAACAGCGATGTTGAGCTGGAAAAATGAGGCCTTGCGGTGCCTTGGGTAGAGGCAGAGTAAGCCAATCGCCCCGGGCCGGGGCCGGGTGGCGTCATTTCGCGCTCGGATTTTCCGATCGAGCTGCCAGGGTCCGGGTGTGGACTTGTTTACGCCCCCTCAGCCGAGTGCGCCCAAGGCGCTGACCGTGACGCAATTGTTGCGGCGGATGAAGAACATGTTAGAATCGCAAGTGGGCGAGCTGTGGGTGGAGGGTGAGGTATCCAATCTGAAGAAGCAGGGGAGCGGGCACTGGTATTTTTCGTTGAAAGATGAAGGGGCGCAGATTCAGTGTGCGATGTTTGGGGCGGCCAAGCGGCCCGGGGCGGCGGCGCTGGAGGATGGGGCGCAGGTGCGGGTGTTTGCGGAAGCGAGTGTGTATGAGGCGCGCGGGCAGTTGCAATTGATCGTGCTGAGGGCCGAGCGGGCCGGGCAGGGGGACCTGCAGGCGCGGTTTGAGGCGTTGAAGCGCAAGCTGCAAGCCGAGGGCTTGTTCGAGGCGGCACGCAAGCGGCCGTTGCCGGGGTTTCCCCGGGTGGTAGGGATCATCACGTCGGACACCGGCGCGGCGATCCGGGATATTCTCAACATTTTGCAACGGCGGGCGCCGTGGGTGCAACCGGTGTTGTTGCCGGTGCGGGTGCAAGGGCGGGGAGCCGAGCGGGAAATCGCCGCGGCCATCGCCAAGTTGGGCCGCGCCGACGCCTTTGGCTATCCGCGATGCGATGTGCTGATTGTGGGCCGGGGAGGGGGCTCATTGGAAGATTTGTGGTGTTTCAATGAGGAACTCGTGGCACGCGCGATCGCGGCGTGTCCGGTGCCGGTTATTTCGGCCGTCGGCCATGAGATCGATTTTACGATCGCCGACTTTGTGGCAGACTTGCGCGCGCCGACGCCAAGCGCCGCGGCGGAGTTGGCAGTGCCGGATGGGGCCGAGTTGCTGGCACGCTTGGTCCAGACCCGGCGCCGGGTGGTGCGGGTGGTGGCCGAGCGCATTGCCCGCGCACAAGCGCAGCTTGACGGGATGCGCCGCGGTGTGCTCCAACGCGGCGGTGACAAATTGTTGCGCGAACCGATGTTGCGCCTCGATAGCCTGCGCACCCGCCTGGCGCAAGGCCACCGCGGCGCGCTGGATGGCTGCGGCGTGCACCTCAACGAGTTGCGCTTGCGGCACCAGGCGCAACAACCGGCCCGGGTGCTCGACCGCCGGCTCGAGGCCCTGGCCAACCAACGCCAACGCCTCGAGCGCCTCATCCAAGTGGCGCTGCGGCGCCACCACGAGCGCTTGGCCGGTTTGCGCGGCCTGCTCCGCACCTTGGGGCCGGAATCCGCCTTGCAGCGCGGGTTTTCCATCACGCTGGGCCCGGACGGACGGATTGTCCGCTCGGCGGCCGCCCTCCAGCCAGGCGATTTGCTGCAGACCAAGTTTGGCGACGGCGAGGCGCGCAGCCGGGTGCTGGAGGCGGCGTCGCGCCGCGCGTGACTCGATGAATTGTCAGTAAAATGGCGGAAGCAGGCCTTGACCTGGCGGCAAAGGCAGGCATAGCGTCGGCGCCGCGCATGCCGCCAGGCCGTTGCCATCGTTCCTCATGTTTCCGCAGTCATTATGAACATTCACGAATTCCAAGCCAAAGACCTGTTCGATCGATTTGGTGTGCCCAGCCCGCAGGGGAAAGCCGCCTCCACACCGAAAGAAGCCTATGACGCGGCCAAATGGCTGGATGTGAAAAAGCTCGTGGTCAAGGCCCAGGTGCATGCCGGCGGGCGCGGCAAGGGGGTGTTTAAAAACGGTTTCAAAGGCGGCGTCCAACTCGTTGACTCGCCGGAAGCCGCGCGCAAGGTGGCCGCCAAAATGCTTGGCGAAGTGCTTGTCACCAAACAAACCGGCGCCGCCGGCCGGCTGGTGCGCAAGGTGATGGTGACCGAGGCGGTGAGCATTGAGCGCGAGATCTATCTGGCGATTCTGATGGACCGCGAGTCCCGCCGTCCGGTGATCATCGCCTCGACGGAGGGCGGCATGGACATTGAAGAAGTCGCCGCCAAAACGCCGGAGAAAATCATCCGTGAGTCGGTCAATCCGTTGGCCGGGCTGCAAGCCTATCAAGTCCGCAAGCTCTGCGACACGCTCGGATTCAACACCACGGCGCGGCAGTTCGGGCGCTTGTTGCATGCGCTCTACAAGTTGTTCATTGAGTGCGATTGTTCGATGGTGGAGATCAATCCGGTGGTGGTGACCACTGATGACCACGTCTACGCGCTGGACGCGAAGTTCAACTTTGATGACAACGCGTTATTCCGGCACCCGGAGATTTTGGCGATGCGCGATCCGGATGAAGAGGACCCGCGCGAAGTGGCGGCCTCCGAGTTCGGCCTCAACTACATCGGCTTGGATGGCAACATTGCCTGTCTGGTAAATGGCGCCGGGCTGGCCATGGCCACCATGGATATCATCAAGTACTACGGCGGCGAGCCGGCCAACTTCCTCGATGTGGGCGGCGGCGCCACCAAGGAACAAGTGGTGGCGGCCTTCAAGATCATCCTCGGCGACCCCGAAGTGAAGGGCATCCTGGTGAATATATTCGGTGGCATCATGGATTGCGATGTGATCGCCTCGGGCATCGTCGAGGCCACCCGCGAAGTCGGCTTGCGCCTGCCGTTGGTCGTGCGCCTGGAAGGGAACAATGTCGAGGCCGGACGCCGCACCCTCGCCAACTCGCAGATCTCCCTCATCACCGCCACCACCATGGCCGAAGCCGCCCAGAAAATCGTCGCCGCCGTTCAATAGATCCGCCGCCAGCAGGCCCACCCACACGCTCCCCCCACCTCCCTTTTCCCATGTCCATTCTCGTTGACGAAACCACCACGGTCCTAGTGCAAGGCATCACCGGCAGTTTTGGCGCCCGCCATACCCAGCTCAGCATGGATTACGGCACGCGGATTGTCGCCGGGGTCACTCCCGCCAAAGGCGGCCAGACCTTTGATCACAATGGCAGCAAGGTGCCGATCTTCGACACCGTCGCTGCGGCGGTTAGGGAATCTGGCGCCACCGTTTCGGTTATTTTTGTGCCTTGCGCGTATGCGGGGGATGCCATTTTGGAAGCGGTTGATGCCGGCCTCGAATTGGTGGTATGCATCACCGAGGGCATCCCGGTCATGGACATGATGCGGGTGCGGGCGATGATGAATGGCTCCAAGACCCGGCTGGTCGGACCTAACTGCCCGGGCATTGTCACTCCGGGTCGCGGCGAGAAAAGCCACGGCGGCTGCCGCATCGGGATTTCCCCCGGCTACATTCACCGGCGCGGCAATGTCGGCGTGGTCTCGCGCTCCGGCACGCTGACGTACGAGGCGGTGTGGCAGTTGACCCAGGCTGGCTACGGCCAGAGCACCTGTGTGGGTATCGGTGGCGATCCGATCAACGGCACCTCTCATCTCGATGTGTTGAAGATGTTCAACGATGACCCGGAGACCGAGGCCATCATCATGATTGGCGAAATCGGCGGCAATGCCGAGGCCGAAGCCGCACGCTGGGCCAAGGAGTTTTGCCACAAGCCGATCGCCGGTTTCATTGCCGGGGCCACCGCCCCTGCCGGCCGCCGCATGGGTCACGCCGGGGCCATCGTCGGCGGCGAGGAAGACACCGCGCGGGCCAAAAAACGCATTCTCGCCGAGTGCGGCATCGCCGTGGCCGACACCCCCAGCGTGATGGCCAGCACCTTGTTGGAACGTTGGGGTAAGTGAGTTTGCGGTGGACGCTAGCGGGCGGATGTGCAACGACTGTGGCGAGTCGATGGGGGGAGCAATTGAATCAATGACTGGCGGTGCCGCAGACCGCGTGTTGGAGGTGGTCCGTGAGATGGGACCACTGGCGGCCTATCGGCACTTGATCGCGCAAAATGATGCGCTGATCAAAAGCGCGCAGCTCGATAATGGCCGCGCCATCGTGCGGGCCCGCAGCGCCATTTACACCGCCATGATCGGGCGCTGGGCGGCCGAACAACAGCGCCTCCTCGGCTATGACAAGCCCTTCGCGGTGGTCGCCCTCGGTGGCACCGGTCGCGGCGAGGTCACGCCGTGCTCGGACCTCGACATCGCCTTTCTGTTCGACGACACCTTGGAGGGCAACCCGTTCTTGTTAGAAATGCAGCGCCAGACGCTGCATACCGCCGCGTTTGAGGAGCAGCACGGGTTTGCCTTTGTGCCGCTGCCGTTTGGGTTGGACGATGTGCCCGAGTTGGCGGAAAAGCAGCTCAATTCATTCATCGACATGGCGCCGGTGTTTGATCCGGCGGGTTTGGAGCGGATGTTCCGCGAGCGGATCCGCGCGACCTATGACCCGTTCGAGCATTTCCTGCATGTGCGAGGGTTTTGGAAAAAACATTGGGAGGCCGCCGCCGCAGTGAGCGAAAACCTCAGTTGCTTCGATATCAAGAATGACAGCTTGCGGCTGTTCCTGGGCGGGGTGTGGACCTTGGCGGGCAAGGGGTTCAGCCACAGCCATGAGATCTATGCCGGGTTGGCCGATCCGCGTGATGTGGCGGCCTATGAGTTTTTGCTGCGCATTCGCTCCTGGGTGCATCTGCGGCGCGGGCCGGCACCGGCAAATTTGTTGGGCAATCACGCGCAGGATGTGCTCGACTTTGATGATTTCTGCTCGTTCGGTGAAATGTTAGGTGAGGCGGCCGATGACAGCGCGCGTTTTGAGTTTGCCACGGTGGTGCGTGCGCGGTTGCTTTCGGCGCGGCGGCGGGTGGCGGTGTTTGCGCGTGGCGTGATTGAGCGCGAGCTGCGCAACGGCCGGCAGGTGCCCGCGGACGACGAGTGCATCATGCTCAAGACCGGGGGCCTGCAGCATAGCCAGCCGCGGAACCGCCGCAGCGCGCAGGCCAAGAGCCGCGCCGCCCTGACGATGCTGCTGGTGGCGCAACGCTACGGCGTGCCGGTCGATTCGTCCGAGTTGCAGACGACTTTTTGCAACATGGGCGACTGGTTGGTGCGGGTGCCGGAGTTGTCCGCCTTGTTTTATGAAACCCGCGGCAGCCTGGCCGAAACCATCGGCTACATCTCGCAGTTGGATGGGGCGGCCGAGCGCTTGTTTCCCGGCCACAGCCGGTTTGAGGCGTCGCTGGACGAGCGCGTCATGATTGAGCGCACCTCGCTGCGCGGCGCCTGGGTGCGGGAAAAATTGCGGGCGTTGGATTTTTGTTTGGCGCAAGGCAACGCCCAGCTGGCGGCGGCCACCAGCGGTTGGAATCCGCTCAACGCGGACCTGCGGGAGATGGTGGCCAACGAGTCGGCACTGTTGGATGCGGACCAACTCGCGGCGGTGAAGCTGGCGGTGGTGACCAAGCGGCTGCCGTTGACGCCCGACGACGAGATGGCGCGCAATTCCCTCACGCTGCCGCTGCACGAGCGCAACGCCTCGGGGTTTTCCGGCATCCCGCTGGCGGGGTATTACGCGCCATTTGTGAGTGAGGCGGGCTTCAGCGCGGAGACGGTGCGCCTCGCCGAGTTTCTGGTGACCCACCGCCGGACCTTCAAGCTGCGCGCCGAGAGCGGCATCAACGACCGGCAACAAGTGGCGGATTTGGTGCGGCTGTGTGGTGACGAGCCGACGCTGCGCACGTTGTTTGTGTTCACCTGTGTGGACCACCTGATGGGGATGCCGCCGGAAGTGATGGCGGCCAGTGCGCCGGAGCGCCAGGATTGGTGGCTCAAGGCGTCGGATCCGGCCCGCTGGTTCAACACCCGCGAATTGTATATCAAGGCACTCACCACCTATCATCCCGAGATCATTCCCGATCCGGCCCAGGCGTTGCGATCCGCCGGTTACGTCGCCGAAGAGCAGGAGATTTTGCGCGACTTCGGCGCGGATTTCTTTAGCGGCTTGTACGGCCGGCACGCGCGCCGGTTCGGCAGCCACCTGTTGCGCTTGGCCGGGGAGCCGGACGTTGGGCCGAAGGCCGCGATGTTGCGCGACGGCGGCACGATGTTGTTAGGGCTGGCGGCGCGGGACTTCCGGGGCTTGGCCGCCTGCATCAGCGGTGCGTTGTGGGAGCAACATGTCACCCTCCGCCAGGCGCATTTGTTCTGCG
The DNA here is from genome assembly GCA_903934285.1 of Akkermansiaceae bacterium. Classification (GTDB taxonomy): domain Bacteria; phylum Verrucomicrobiota; class Verrucomicrobiia; order Verrucomicrobiales; family Akkermansiaceae; genus Luteolibacter. The sequence continues at coordinate 6,454 of CAIZNN010000044.1, forward strand.
CGGCCCACCATCAACTCGCGCTCGACTTCTTTCACCTTGCCCAAGGCAACCAGGCCCTGCCGGCCAATCTGCCGCAAATCATCGAGCACGCCATCCGCAACCAACTGCACATCAGCGACGCCGATGAGGCGCTGCTGCCGCCCCTCGACACGCGGCCGACCCTGGATGCCACGCCATCGGGTGACTGCCGGCTGCGCTACGAAACCACGAGCGACACGGGCGGCCTGGTCTATGCGTTATCTTTCAAGGTGTTCCGCCATCTGGGCGGGAGCATCCACTGCCTAACAGCCAACACCGCGCGCGGCCGCGCCTATATCACCGTGATTCACAGTCTGCCGGCGGGCCGCTCGCTCGCCGCCGCCCGCAAAATCATCGAGCGTAGTTTCTGAGGTGGGGGGAAACAGAAGAGGCCGCGCATGAGCGCGACCTCTTATGTTTTTTCACAATCCCTTATGAAAAGGGGGTGTTGCCCCCTGACAGGTCGAACTTTGCGTCAATTGCGGAATCCTGTCATGTCCCTAAGATTTGGGACACGGGCCCATGCTCGCCTGACTGCCATCTCGCTTGCCGGGTTCTGGGGATGTCCTGCCCCATGGTTTCCTTTCGGGATAAATTTTTTTTGACTTGACGGCCGGGCCGGAACCCGCCACCGCACACAGCGTAATCTGCGTGCGGAACTGAAATCTGTAGCAGATTCTCTAACATCCCAACCCAATCCAACCCACCCGATGAAACCACGCCAGCACTCCATATTCCGCCGTTCCAGTTCGCTACTAATCGCCGTGAGCTTTGCCATGTCGTTGACCGCCGCCCAGGCCGCCGACCAGACGTGGCTCCCCGCCGGCCCCACCAACGACTGGAACACCACCGAGCTCAACTGGGACGCCGGGGTCGCCTGGACCCAGACTAATAACGCCATCTTCGGAGGCGCCGGTGAAACCGTCACCCTCACCGAGGGCATCGCTGCCGGCGGTCTCAC
>CAIZNN010000045.1 GCA_903934285.1 Akkermansiaceae bacterium
CATCGCCGGGGCCATCGCCGGGGCCATCGCCGGGGCCATCGCCGGGGCCATCGCCGGGGCCATCGCCGGGGCCATCGCCGGGGCCATCGCCGGGGCCATCGCCGGGGCCATCGCCGGGGCCATCGCCGGGGCCATCGCCGGCCTCCGCCCTGCCGGCCCAAGCAACCATCTGAATGACGGCATTTTCACAGGCGCAAAGTGAATCGCCGCGCCCACATCGTCAAGGCTACTTTGCGCCATCTGTGCGCTCCTGGAAAATTTGGGGTTGGCTTTTGGTGGCTCAAGGTTAAAGACACGCGTGCTTTTCAACAGCTACGCATTCTGGATCTTTCTCGCCGTGGTGTGGGCGGCCTATCGGGTGTTGCCCCATCGCGGCCAGAATCTGCTGCTGCTGGCGGCCAGCTATTATTTCTATGGCAGCTGGGACTGGCGCTTTCTGCCGCTCATTCTAACAGTCACGGTGGTCGGCTACGGCACCGCGCTGGGGATTGAGGCCAGCGCCAGCGCCAAGCGCCGGCGTCTGTTGATGGCCGCCTCGGCGAGCGTGTCGCTTGGTCTGCTGGGGTTTTTCAAGTACTGGGGGTTTTTCACTACGAGCGCCGCGGAACTGCTCGGCGCACTGGGCTTTCACGCCGACCTGAGGGTGCTCAACATCATCCTGCCGGTGGGCATCTCGTTCTACACTTTCCAGACGATGTCCTACACCATCGATGTGTACCGCGGATCGATCAAGGCGACCCGTTGCTTCACCGATTTCGCCCTCTACGTGGCCTATTTCCCGCAGTTGGTCGCCGGCCCGATCGAACGTTCCACCTCGTTGATTCCGCAAATCACCAGCCCCAGAACCGTCCGTCGCGGCGACTTTTCCGAAGGGCTCCACCTGATCCTGTTAGGCCTGTTTCTCAAAGTGGTGGTGGGCGATAACCTCGGCTTCATTGCCAACGGGGTGTTTGCCGCCGAGCCCGGCAAGCTCACCGGCACCGAGGCGCTGGTGGGCATTTATGGTTTCGCCTTTCAAATCTATGGTGATTTCGCCGGCTATTCATCCATTGCGCGCGGCGTCTCCAAGTGGCTTGGCATCGACTTGATGACCAACTTCCGGATGCCCTATCTGGCGCGCAACCCGACGGAGTTCTGGCAGCGCTGGCACATCTCGCTCTCGTCATGGCTGCGCGATTACCTATATATTCCCCTCGGCGGCAACCGCGGCAGCACAGGTAGGACCTACTGCAATCTGATGCTCACCATGCTGCTCGGCGGGCTCTGGCACGGCGCGGCCTGGACCTTTCTGGCTTGGGGCGGGCTGCACGGGCTGATCCTGTGCAGCTACCGCGTGTTCGGCGAGCGGCTCAAGCTCCCCGGCCGCTGGGGTCACATTCTGGCCACGCTGGGGTTTTTCCAACTCATTTGCCTGGGCTGGTTGTTTTTCCGCGCCGACTCCATGGCCCAGGCGTGGGAGATGCTCGGTCTGATATTCAGCCGCCAGGAATTGACCCCGCTCGCCCGTTACGGCTTTGGCATGCTCGGCTTTTTCTGCCTGCCGCTGATGGGCTATGAGATCTGGCTCAATCGGGCCGGTTCCTTGCGGCGGCTCGAGGCCGTGCGCTGGGGGTGGCGGGCTGCGGCCTACTGTTATTTTGTGTTCATGCTCATCGTGTTCCCGCCGCCGGTTTTCGGCCAATTCATTTACTTCCAGTTCTAACACCCCCATGGCGGCCCCACCCCACGATTACGATGCCCTGCCCACCGCCAGCCATGCGCCGTCGTGGCGTCAGGAATTGCGGGTCATCGGCGTGGTGCTCGGCTTCGTCGCCCTGCTGGAAATCCTCGCCCGCATCGTTGCGCCCGTGTTGGATTACGACCGCAAAGCGATCCATGCCTTTCCCCAAACTATCAGCAACCTGACGCAACGGGCCAAAATCTCCGGTGCCCCACGCGTCGTCTTCTTTGGCAATTCGCTCATGCTGCGCGGCCTCGATGAATCCATCCTGCACGACGCACTCGGCAACCTTCACGGCCCTGCCATCGAAACCACCAAAATCACCCCTGTCGGCACCGCGATGCTCGATTGGATCTATCTCTATCGGCGGTATTTCACTGCCGCCGAGAGCCACCCGGAGCTGCTCGTCGTCGGCTTTGTCGCCCACCACATCCACGATCAGGAACCGCTCAAAATCCGCCGCCTGGCACGCCATTTCGTCGCCAAAGAGGATTTCCCGACCCTGTGGCGGACCGATCTGGACACCTTCCATCAACTCGCCCAATCCGCCCTCTGCGGAATCAGCGCCCTCGAAGGCGACCAGCCGGAGCACCAAATGGCCATTCTCTACACCTGCGTTGCCGATTACCAACCCGGCCTCAACGCCAATCACCGGCTCGTCGAAGCCGCCGCCGCACGCAGGGCCCGGAGCCTGGCCGCGTCCGCTCCTGCCAACCCGGCGCGGACCACCACCGAAACCTTCCAGCGCATGCAACGCTTCATCGAGCAGTGCCAAACCCACAAAGTCAAAATCCTCTTTGTCGCGATGCCTCAGCCGGATGTCTGGCCCCTCAATCCAGATGCCCTCAGCCTCGCCCAATCCCACGGCATGAGAGTGCTCGACGCGCGCGCCATCCCGGGCATGACCAAGGAGGACTTCGCCGACGGCTATCACCTCGGCACCAGCGGCTCACAAAAATTTTCCCGTTGGCTGGCCGCCGAGCTCCATGCCGAGCTGACCCGCGCCAGCGCGCCGAGTCCTGCACAGTGAGCATGGCCAAGCCGCTGACCGCCACCCACGCCGCGGCCCTCACTTGGGATGGCAACGGGGCCGGCGGCGCACCCGCAGGTGTCCAGCACGTCGCATCTGCCCAGCGAGGCGGTAGCGGGCGCCAACCTGGTCCTGAGGCTCAGACATCCTGAACCCGGAGACAAATGGCTGAGACCTTGTGCAGAAAGGCGGCGGGCAGCCTGCCCAATACGGTTTACTTAGCACCCTTGGTGGTTTGAGTCGAGGCTCCGGGCAAGATGCCCGGGCCACCTGTGGCGCGGGCAGCCTGCCCGCCGCCCTTCATCCCCGCCCTGCCCCGTCTTCCTTTTCGGAGTCGGCAACCCGCCGCAAAAAATTTATTGGCAAAGTGTAATGTAACGCTATTGTACCTACGAAAGACTTTGCCCATGACTCCGGCTGCACTCACCCGTGTCTGGTCCGGATCCGCCGTTCGAGCGCGGATCTCGGGATTTTCTTCCCTTCCGCGCTTCCCCAGCTTACTCGTTCTGCCGCAACCCGCTTGTTCCAGCCCTCCAACCCAACCTCCGCTTTCTCATGACCGCCAACCCTAACAGCAATTTCGAGGCGGTCCGCCCGCAAGTTCGCCGCTGCCAGCGACAGACACGCCACGCCATCCGGCGCCGGCCTAACGGTTTCGCCCTGATCGTCACGCTCAGCCTGATGGTTTTGCTCACGCTGTTGGCCGTGGGGCTGTTGAGCTTGTCGTCGGTCGCGTTGCGCAGTTCCGCCCAAGGCCTGGCCATGGCCGAGGCCCGGGCCAATGCCCGCGTCGCCATGCTTTTGGCTCTCGGCCAACTGCAATTGGAGATGGGCCCCGACCGGCGGATCAGCGCGCCGAGCGGGATTCTGGACAGCAATCCGCTCACCCCGGCCTGCGATGGGGTGCGCCACCCCCGCCTGGCCGGGGTGTGGACCGCCGCGCCCACGGCATTGCCCACGTTCACCCTGGACAAGCCGTCGTACGACAAGACCAGCGGGTTCCGTCGCTGGTTGATCTCCGGCACCCGCCAGGAAACCGCCCAACTCACGCTGGCCAAGACCGGCTTCCTCCCGCAAACCACCACCAGGGTGCTGGTCGGCAACGGAGTCGACCCCACCGAACAGCGCAGCGTCACCGTGCCGGTGGTGTCGGGCGAGCGCGCAGGGTTTGCCTGGTGGACGTCCGACGATGGCGTGAAAGCCACTCTGCGGGCAGGTGAAAAGCCGGACAAGGCACCCGCCTCGAAGGTCTTGTTAGCCGCGCGCCGCATCGATGGCGACGGCCACGCCGCCATCGACCCAAAAGTGCCGGATCGCGCCAATGGCATGGACGGGCGCTTGGTGGACCTCGCCGCGGTCGATGCGGCGGTGACCACGCCAGCCGACGAGAGCCGCGCGGCGTGGCGTTATTTCCACGATCTAACAACCCGCAGCGAGTTTGTGCCGGTTGATGTGACCACCGGCGAGCTGCGCAAATGCCTGAACATGAAACTCGATTACCTCAACACCCTGAGTCCGACGTTGCGCACCAAGGAAGGCACCTTTGGCAAATTGAAAAACGCC
>CAIZNN010000046.1 GCA_903934285.1 Akkermansiaceae bacterium
GGAATTCCCGGCGGCATCCTCCTCATAGAGACCAAAAAAGACGATGTCCCCGGTTTTGCCTTTGCCATAGGGCGCGAGCCAATCTCCAACCTCGAAATCATAGGCAAGGTCCTTGCCTGCTGCCGGGATGCCTAACATCCCGCCTCCTTTGTTCGTCAGGTTGTTCGCATACATCGGAATCGGATTCTTGATGCGCTTCAGCATGGTTTCAATCATTGGCGGGTCGACTACCCACTTGCCGGCTATCGATTTCTTGAATTGGTGCTCATCTTCGAAATTCGGATAATAGCCATCCGGGGGTAGAGCCTTGAACTCCAGATCCCCACGCAAACTCGGCATCTCAAGATGGGCGATTCCATCAACTCCGGTTCGGATCTTGTGTTCATCATACACGTCTGTGCCGAACCCTTGGCCAGGCTCCCACCTGGCGAATGTCTGTGCCCACACATCGCATTCAGCGACAGGGGCACCTGCGTCACTTTTTACCAAAACATCAAGGGCAATGATGGGCTTTTCCTGGCAACTCGAAAGTAACGTGAACATGACATAAAATGATAGGAATGCTGGTGTTTTCATTTGTTTAGGTTTCCAAGTTTCACAATTATATCATATACCTTTGTGGTATATGCATAGGCCACTGACCTAATATCGCCGTGCAACCAGTTCACTCGCGGTCTTGGCCACTTGTCTTCACTTTTTAATGTCATCATGTCGTAATTCCTAATTACGCCGGTTAAGGGGAACTTATTAAACACATCGATGGGATTGGAGCCGGCGGGGAACGAGAGTGAGGGGAGGCATTCAGCGAGTGCTTTTGAGAGTTCGTCATAATTAGTCATTTCGTCGCTGCCCAGGGTGTTGTTGCCCAAGGCGGGGTCGTGGTACTTTGTGTTGATGAAGGGCTTGAAAAACGGGTGCTGTATCAAGGCGTAGGGCGGGACCCCGCAGGCTTCCAGAGGTGTGAGATTGCTGTTGGTTGGAAGTAAAATGTGCCACAGTGAGGTATCCCAGTACGTGCCGAAGTCCCAGCCACCGGTGCCGTTGTGGAGGATGCCACCACCGCCGGCGATGGAAGACCCCTTGGTCATTTCCTGGGCGACCCATGCGAGCTTGCCGCCGCTAGCGATAACGCTATAGGTGGTGGGGACCGTGCCATTGCCGTTTTCGAGCACCTCCTCGCCGCTTGAGTAGAAATTGTATGCTTGGGGCAGCGGGCCGAAGCGATTGCGCCAGGTCATTTTGCGCCGATTGTCGGTTTTGTCGAACCGCTTGTGCCACTCTGTGGACCAGAGGTATGGGTTGTAGATGCGCCAAGCCGGGTGGGACATCTTGTCCTTGTTGCTGGCGGTTGGGGAATACGCCTCAAGGGCGACGGCGGCGTCGATCATGAAATATTGCGACACCACCAAGCCGTGGTCGACAATCGCGCTGCTCACCACCATGTTGCCGAGGCTATGGGCGGCGATGGCTTTCTGGCTGCCTGGCAGGGCGGTGACGAAATCGGCGACCGACTTTGAGGTCTGGAACGCGTTGCGGACATTGCGCCAATAGTCGGGCGTTAAAAATACCAATGGGATCTGGCTCTCATTGCCATGCCAGGAGATGCCGGTGAACATCGCGTTGGAGCCGCTCCAGAACAGGCGCTTGAAAAACTCGGAATTGCTGCCACGGGCCTGCTCGTAGCTGATATTGTAGCCATGGAGATAGACGAAGTGTTTGCCATTGCGGTTGGCATCGGGCCAGTTGGGTGGGCTGGCGGGGCAGGGTGGGATTTCTCTCTGGGTGTTGCCGTTGGGGTTATCCGCGAGGAACTTGGAGCGGAACATGTCCTCCACCTCCGAGATGTTGACTGACAACATGATGGTGGTGACCACCGTGCCGCTGCTGGTGCGGATCTCCAGCAGCAGGGGATGGGTGGTGGCAAAGCGGCCTTCGAGCAGGGCGACGCCGCGGCCGAGTTTGGCCGCCGCAATCATGGAACCGGGAATAAGCAAGCCGGCGGCGGGAATGGTGTAGGCGGGCCGCGCGGCAATCAGGTTGGCGCCGTCGACGTTTTTGAGGTAGGCGCCCACGGCATTGGGCATGGTGGGTTCCAGCTCCAGGACGGCTTCAGGGTACCACACCACGTTGAAGGATGGCAGCACCACGCCGAAGCCATCCACGCTGGCGATGGTTTCGGTTTCATGCTTGAGGAAATATTGGTAAGTGATGCCAGGCAAGAACTGCAAGATTGCTTTGAGGTCGAAATGGATGGGGAAGAAGTCAACCAAGTCCCTGACGCCATCCACATGCTTATCCCAAGCGTCGCGGTCCCAGGAGCCAAATCCATTGGACCACTCTTGCGGGATATCATCGCCTCCGGTATCTCCCCAATCATCGTCGTTGTTGATCCAGAAACGCCAGGGACTGGTGGCAGTGACCGTGCCGCGATCCGTGCCGGTGATTTTGCCGTCGCGGTTAGAGTCGGGGATGATCTCCGCGGGTACCAGCGAAACGGTGCATTGATAGCCGGGAACAGGCGGCGGGACGAGGTTGATCCACGCCGAGGTGAGTTTGCCCGGGGGGATAATTGGGGCGACTGATTCAACGTCGACAATTTCCGGATTGTCCCAATCATTGCCGGGGTATGCCGCGCGACGTGTGATCTTCACATAGCCGCGGGAGCGTTCGCGGGGACTCATGGTGTCGGTCACCAGGCGGAAGCGGGCCTGGCGAATTGTGCCCGCATAATTAGTGGCGAGCGGTGCGCCGGGACGTGGCTCGATGGTGAAGCGGGACCAGGCCTGCCCGGTGGGGGCGTATTCCCACGGATTGGCAAGGATCTGAGTTGCCAAGTATTCCGGTAGGAGTTGGGCATAACTGGTCAGCTCCAAGGCTGCGCCGGCACACCCCGCATTCTCAAGATAGAGCATGCCCTCGTTGCTCTCCGGAGCGTCGGGTGAGCCGGTAACATGGATGCCACAAGCCAGGCTGTTGCTGCGGGCTTGGAATTGCATTTCGACGCCGTCGGGCGATTGTTGGGCCGGCGGCCGATTGCACAGCCTCGCGATCTCGGCTGCGCTGATCTGCTCGCCGGTGTAGTCGGCGGCGGCGTCGAGATTGCCGGCAACCAAGCCGGCGTAGAGTGCCCCCCAGTCAGCCTCCGGCTTGCCGAGTTCGAGCAGCATTCTGGCAAACTTGACCTCCCAATCGTCCATCATGTGGTCACTGTCGGTGTCGTTGTAGAGGAAGAGTTGGAGCAGGATGGGTTGCCCGTCCGCATCGGTGGTGGTGAGGGTGATGCGGCCGTCGGAGCAGATGTGGTGCGGCACCAAGGGGTTGGGATAGAGGCTGCCGAGGGGGACTGGCCGGACCGTGGGGCCGGTCGTGATTGGGAGGGTGGCAAGGAGCATCAGGGTGCCATCGGGGGTGATTTGGAAGGGCGTGGGACCGGTGCCGAGCATGCGCGCGTTGGTCGGGGAGACAGCGACGATGGATTCGTAGCCGAGGCCCGGCTGGCTGACGCGGGTGAAGACGCTTTGCCCGGCCGCAAGCAAAATGGTTTCGCAACTGATGCTATGATCGAAATACATCACTGGTTGGCGGATGAGCACATTGTTATCGTCGGAGAATGCCAGGATGGAGGGGGTGGCCGCAGCCAGCAACCACTTGGTGGGATTGATCAAGGACAGGAACCCGCCGGCAGGCAGTGCAATGGCGCTGGTGGTGGTGCCATCGGAAATCAGCAGTTGGGTCTCAAGATGCTCGGGCTCGTCCTCGGCGGCGGCGACCAAATGCAGGCTGATGGCAATGGCGCGGCCGTGGTTGTCGATCGCCTGCCAGGAGGCCTGCGGTGAAAGTGAGCCGACATAGGTTCCGGGCTCGCGGAAAATAAACATGCCTGCGTTGGCTTGAAACACACGGTAGGTCCCAGTGCTGGAATCCGGCCCACTTGGTGTCAGTTCGTCATCGGCTTCGAGGATGCCGGCTACGACCAACCCGGCGGCCAGAGTGGCCGGCGGCTGCCACTGGCAGGGCGGGACGGCACTGAGCGTGCGGGTGCCAGTGGCGTCCGGCGCGCTGATCTGCTCAAGGGTGCTGGCGGGGTCCCACGCCAAGGCGGCCTGCATCACCACCGAGCCATCATCCGCGGCGGAGTGGAAGTACTGGTTAGCGCCCATGGGCAGCACCTCGATGCGATAGCACCCGGTGGGAACGGTGCCATTGTGAAATTCGCCCAGGCTTGTTAGATTGTCGCCATCCGGGTCTGCGGCGGCGTCGGCCGCATCGAGAGGGTTGAGGCCCCAGGTGAGTTCCCAGGCATCGGTGATGCCGTCCCCGTCGGTGTCGGACTGGCGCGGGTTTGTTCCGTTAGATTCCTCGGCGGCGTTGGTCAGTCCGTCGTTGTCGCTGTCGAGGGTGGCATTGAGCGATTCAAAGTGCAGGGAAAAGACCGCCTTGAGTTGGCCGATGGTGGCGGGGGCCTGGTTTTGGTCGTCGGCGGGATCGGCCGACCATGGGTAGGGGTTGGATGGGGCGGCGGGGTCTTTGGTGGCATTGAGCTGGAGTTGCCCTTGCTGGGCGGGATCGGCCGCGGGGTGGTCCAACCAGCGCGGGGCCGCCAGCTGCAGAATGTCATAGAACGGCGTGGCCAGCGCCTTGAGTTGGCCGAGCAGCAGCGGGGTGTGCTGGCTGGCATGCCAGCTGGCAGGGAGTGGCTCGCCGGGAACTTCGAAGTCGATGATTGCGGCTAACAATCCGGCCGCGGCCGATGGGCCCGCCTGGGGGACGGTCAACTTCTGATAGACCCGGGCCGCCAGCGCGGGATCGATGGCGCTGAGGCTATCCAATGCGCGCTTGGCCATGAACTTGGCCTGGCCGATGTTGGCCGGGCCGTTGGGATTGGCATCGGTGGCGGCGGGATTGATTGCGGCGGCCCCTGCCGCATCGGGTTGGGTCCACCAATCCGGCGGCGCGGCTGTGAGCGTCATGGCGGCGGCCAGGACCAGCAGTGGCGGGAGCAGGCGGCGCCCGGGGCGGGGGCGGGGGAGGAGGCGGTGGCCTAACATACGGTGGGGAAGGTTGAGGGACGAATTGCAAGGGGCCGGAAAGCCGGCGGCATTCTCAGTTGCCGCCGTAGATGCCCATGGAAATGTCGCCTTGGGCTTGCTCGATGATGACTTTGCCTTTGAGCACGGTGTGGCCCTCGACGACCAGGGCATTGCCTTCGCTGTCGGTGGTCGGGGCGGGATCGGCCAGGGGGTCGGAGGGGGCGGCCTTCCATGCCTTGTTAGTTAGGGTGGTCTGGCCGTTCTTGAGGGTGGTGATGGCATTGGAGGTTTCGAAGCCAGGGGCTTCGGGATTGCCATTGCCGATTTCCAGCAAGATGGATGGCTCCAGCCAACTGGTTTGCTCAACGCCGGGGGCGGCCAACCCGGCGGATAGGTTTTGGGCGCCCAGGGCAAAGCTGTAGGCGGCGCCCGCCGTGACCCTGCTGCCCATGGCATAGCAATAGGGGCCGTTGGCGGCATTCGCCTGGCCGCCCAAGGCGAC
>CAIZNN010000047.1 GCA_903934285.1 Akkermansiaceae bacterium
AAGCGGAAGATGGAATCACTGTCGGCATCCAGCGAGGGCAGCACCAGATCGGCCAGGGCCACCTCCGCTCGCACTTCTTTCTGCCACAGCAACGAGCCGTTGGTTAGCACCGCCACCGGCACGTCCGACATGGCCTTGATGCGACCGATGATTTCACCCAGGCGCGAATGCAAGGTCGGCTCGCCCGAGCCGCTCAGCGTGATGTAGTCCGGGCGGCACGCGAGTTTCCGCTGCAACTCGTCGAGCACCGCCTCCATCGGCACCCATTCCCTGCGTTCGAGCGTCCGGTTGGTCGTGCTTCCCAGCTGGCAGTAGATGCAGTCATAGGTGCACGTTTTGAACGGCACGAGGTCCACCCCCAGGGAGCGCCCGATGCGGCGTGAGGGGACGGGCCCGAAAACATAGCTGGTGGGTTTTTTCATGTGAAAGTACTTGCATGTTATTGGCGTATGCTCATAACTGCAAGAAAAAAATGACATCTTCACCACCCTCACTGAACATACCCGGTAAATCCGTCATGTGCCGCGTCATGCTCAAGTCCAAGATCCACCGTGCAACGCTGACCGGCAAAGCGTTGGATTACGAGGGCAGCATCGCGCTGGACCTGCGGCTCATGGAGGCGGCGGATCTGTTGGCGGGCGAGCAGGTGCATGTGCTCAACGTCAACACCGGCTCAAGGTTGGTGACCTACGTCATCGAAGCGCCTGCCGACTCGGGCACGGTGATGTTGAATGGTCCGGCGGCACGCCTGGGTGAAGTCGGCGACGTGGTCGTCATTCTTGCCTATGGTCATTACGAGGACGCGGCGGCTCGCCGGCTCACTCCGCATATCGTCCATGTGAACGAACACAACGTGCCACTGGCTCCCGCCCCTTGCCCCTGGCGATGACAAGCCCTTCGCAACCGGACCATGCCAACACGGGCCGCCGGACTTGGCACCGCTGTTGGTCCAAGACCCCGAACACCAGGCACGCCCGCCTCGCCGGTGACCCTCACCATCATGCAGGATAAGCTGAAAAGCCGGCAGATTCCCCCCAATAGGAAAAAGCTGGTGTTGTGAAATGGCTTGCTTGTTATTGGCTTATGCTCATAATCTCCCGAAAAGAAATGACCTCATTGACGATTCTTGCGGAAACCACGCTTCGCGGCGCCGGCCTTCTGGGCGAGCACGGCCTGGCCTATTGGCTCGACACCGGCACGCACCGGGTGCTGTTTGCCATCCACCGCCTGTGGAGCGAGTTCCCGGCAGCCTGCATTGAGATTCATGCCGGATTGCGCCTCGGTCTCCCAAGTTCGGTATAAGTAACCATCAAAAAAATCAGTCATGAGTCAATTATTCGAAAAAATCCCCATGGAAGGGGTGAAAAACATAATTGTGGTGGCATCGGGCAAAGGTGGCGTCGGCAAATCGACCGTCGCCGCCAACCTTGCCATTGCCATGGCAAAAAACGGCTATAAGACAGCACTGGTCGATGCTGATATCTATGGTCCGTCAATCCCGCGAATGTTCGGCATTGAAGATGCAAAACCGGATGTCACGTCATTGGGAGACCAGGAGATGATCTTCCCGATCAGCAAGCTTGGAGTACGAATTATCTCAATAGGATTCTTTGTTGAGCGCAATCAGGCGCTGATCTGGCGCGGACCGATGGCTGCGAATGCGATCATGAAACTTTTTGAAAACACGCAGTGGGGGGACATTGATTATATGTTTGTCGACCTCCCTCCGGGAACAGGTGATATCCAGCTTACAACGGTGCAGAAGCTGAACCTGACAGGAGCAATTATTGTGACAACGCCGCAGGAGATCGCGCTTAATGACGTGCGCAAGGCCACTTCGATGTTCACCAATCCGGAGTTGAATGTGCCCGTCCTCGGAATCATTGAAAACATGGCATGGTTCACCCCTGAGCAGCATCCCGATGAAACCTATCACCTCTTTGGCAAGGGCGGCGGGCGCAAAATCGCCACGGAATTTGATACCGTCTTACTGGGTCAGATCCCTCTGGTTGCGGAGGTGGGCGAGGCCGCCGAGCAAGGAAAGAGCATCTTCTCTCAAGCTAACAAACATGTGGCGGGGATATTTGAGGAAATCGCGGAACGGATCATCTCAAAAGTGGAAGGCGCGCCGTGATGTCCCGCCACGATTTTCAAATCCCGGTGGTGTTCAGGCACCGGATTGTTTTCACGCGCGATGCCTTTGCGGCGGGCAACGCGGCGCTGGCGGAGATTCTGCGCGACGGCGGCGGTCGGCGCGCGATTGCCTTCCTCGAGGCCAGCGTTGCCGCGCTGTGGCCGGGTTTGGTTGCTGCCGTGCAGGCGTATTTCAGCAACCTCGACCTGGCATTCTGCGGCGCTGCGGTGCTGCCGGGTGGCGAGGCGGTGAAAACCGATGATGCCTTGGTGCGCCGCGTCTGGCAGGCCCTCGATACCGCCCGCATCGACCGGCATTCGTATGTCCTGGCCATTGGCGGCGGCGCATTTCTCGATGCGGTCGGTTTCGCCGCAGCCACGGCGCACCGCGGGGTGCGCCTGCTGCGCTTTCCCACCACCACCTTGTCGCAGGACGATGGGGGAGTGGGGGTGAAATGCGCCATCAACGGCATGGGCAAGAAAAACTGGATCGGGACCTTTGCGGTGCCATTCGCGGTCATCAACGATTTTGAGTTTCTGCGCAGCCAGGACCCGCAAACCTGCCGCGCGGGCTTGATCGAGGCGGTCAAGGTGGCCTTGGTCAAGGACGCGGAGTTTTTCGGCTGGATCGAAGCTCATTTGGCCGCGCTTGCCACACTGGAGGTGGGCGTCATCGAGACCTGTGTGGAACGCTCGGCGTTGTTGCACGCACGCCACATCGCCAGCGGTGGCGATGCCTTTGAGTCGGGTTCCAGCCGACCGCTCGATTTCGGCCACTGGGCGGCCCACAAGCTGGAATCCCTAACCGGCCATGAGGTTTCTCATGCCCAAGCCGTCGCCGTCGGGCTGGCGCTCGATACGCTTTACTCAGTGCGCAGCGGCCTGCTCGCCACTGAGGCAGCCGAGCGCATCCTGCGGGTGCTCGATGCGCTCGGTCTCGCCACCTACCATCCGGCCCTTGCCTCGAAGGATGCGACCGGGCGCCGCCGCATCTTTGGCGGCCTGGATGAGTTTCGGCAACATTTGGGCGGCCAACTCACCGTGTTGCTGTTGCAAGACCTGGGCGTCGGCGTCAACGTCCATCACTTGGACGAGGCCCTGCTCGATGGGTGCATCGAGCAACTCCGGCAACGTGCGGCAGACACCGCTGCTTTGCCCCACCGCTCCATCCACCCGCAACCATGAACATGACCGACCGCAAGACTCTCGACGAACGCCAGCAACTCACTGACCTGGAGTGCCTCCGGCATTCCTGCGCCCACGTCATGGCCACCGCCATCCTGCGGCTCTGGCCGGAGGCCCAGTTCGCCTACGGCCCGCCCATCGACAACGGCTTCTATTACGATTTCGACATGCCGCACCGGATCACCCCGGACGACTTCGAGAAAATCGAGGCCGAGATGAGAAAAATCGCCAGGGACAACCAGAGGTTCGAGCGCAAGGTGGTCTCCCGCGACGACGCGCAGGCCCTGGCGGAAGCCGGCCGCCTTGGCGGCCTAACAGATCGGCCCGGCGCCCCGTCCCGCTTCAAGCTCGATCTCATCGCCAAGATTCCCGACGGCGAGGAAATTTCGTGTTTCCAAAACGGCGAGTTCATCGACCTCTGCGCCGGACCTCATGTCGGCCACACCGCCAAGTGCAAGCATGTGAAATTGCTGGCGGTGTCCGCGTCGTTCTACCTGGGCGATGAGTCGAAAGGCCAGCTCCAGCGACTCTACGGCACCGCCTTTGAAACCAAAGAATTGTTAGATGCCTATCTGCACCGGTTGGAAGAGGCCAAGAAGCGCGACCACCGCCGTCTTGGCAAAGAACTCGGCCTGTTTCACATCGATGACATGGTCGGCCAAGGGCTTATCCTGTGGAAACCCAAAGGCGGGCTGGTCCGCCGGGCGCTCGAGGCATTCATCACCGAGGAACTCGACAAGCAGGGCTACGCGCAGGTTTTCACTCCGCACATCGGCAAGCTCGACCTTTACCGCACCTCCGGGCACTTCCCATACTATCAGGCAAGCCAGTTCCCCGCCATCGCCGAGCGCAGCGTGCTGGAGCAACTCGCCGACGACCACGCCACTTGTGCCACCCTCTGCAACGGCCTCGCGGACGGGACCTACGAAGGTTACCTGCTCAAGCCGATGAACTGCCCCCACCATATCAAGATTTATGCCAGCGACCCGCACTCGTATCGCGACCTGCCGGTTCGACTCGCCGAGTTCGGCACCGTCTATCGCTGGGAACAATCCGGCGAACTCAGCGGCATGACCCGGGTGCGCGGCTTCACCCAGGACGACGCCCACATCTTCTGCACGCCCGCGCAAGTCGCCGCCGAAGTGACCGGTTGCCTCGATCTGGTGAAAAAAATCCTCGGCACCCTCGGCATGCATGAGTACCGCGTGCGCCTGTCGCTGCGCGATCCGGCCAGCGACAAATACGTCGGCTCGTCCGACAACTGGGACAAGGCCGAAGCCGCCCTCCGCGCGTCGGTCCAAACCCTCGGCGTCGCCTACACCGAGGAAATCGGCGAGGCTGCCTTCTACGGCCCCAAGATCGACTTCGTCGTCAAGGATGTCATCGGCCGCGACTGGCAGCTCGGCACCGTCCAGGTGGACTACAACTTGCCGGTTAGATTCGGCCTCACCTACATCGGCGCGGACAACCAGCCGCACATTCCCGTCATGATCCACCGCGCCCCGTTCGGCTCAATGGAACGTTTCACCGGACTGCTCATTGAGCACTTCGCTGGCAAATTCCCCACCTGGCTCGCCCCGGAACAAGTCCGCATCCTGCCCATCTCCGACAAAACCCTAGCCGCCGCCGAAGCCGCCGCCGCCAAACTCGCCGCCGCCGGGGCGCGCGTCACGGTGGACCGCAGTGCCGACAAGATCGGCGCAAAAATCCGTCTCGCCCGCCTCGAGCGCGTTCCCTACATGCTCGTCATCGGCCAGCGCGAAGCCGAAGACGGCACAGTCTCGATCCGTCACCGCGACCGTGACGACCTCGGCGCGAAACCCTTGGATGAATTCCTGGCGCAACTCACCGCCGAAATCCGGACCCGCAGCCTGTAGGATAGGTCGCGCAGTGGGTTGGCCACATGGGCTATCCAGTGCATTTCATCCCCTCTTTGCCCCCCGATGTTCCTGTGCCAAAAATCAATAACATGATGCTCAACGACCAGACCCACGCGCTCGGCTTGGCCGAGCCCGCCGCCACCGCGGTGCTCGGTGCATTGGCGGCGGAGCGCGATGCGGGGGTCGGCTTGAACACGGGCACCGTGGAGTATCTTTCAGGCTGCAAGGGCGAGCCCCCATGGCTGCGGGCGCAACGGCTGGAGGCGCTGCGGGCCTTTGCCAGCAGGGATCAGGCGCTGCGCTGGGCCCCGTCTCCCTTGTCAGAACTCCCCTTCGACACCCTGCGCTACTACTCGGCCCCGGCACGTGCCCGGCAGCGGGCCGGAGGGTACGGCAGCGCGGCGACCAGCCAGGTGCTCGATGCGCTTGGCGTGGCGCGCGAGGAACGGGAGTTTCTCGGCGGGGCGCAGGCGCAGATCGATGGGGAAGTGGTCTATGGCAATCTGGACGAGACGTGGGCGCGCGCCGGGGTGGTTTTCGTTGATTCGACGCGTGGGCTGACCGAATTCGGAGAACTCTTCCGGCCGCACTTCGGTTCCGTGATCGGCCGCGACGAGAACCTGTTTACTCAGCTCAACTCCGCAGTGTTTTCCGGCGGCTCATTCATTTACATCCCGCCAGGGGTGAAGCTCACCGCGCCGCTCAAGTGCTTTATGCATCTGCAGGGGGGTGGCAACAGCCAGTTCGGGCGCACCCTCATCGTGGCCGGCGAGGGCGCAGAGGTGACTTTCTTCGAGAGTTGCACCTCGGCGGCCAGCCCGGGTGCGGCCTTGCACTGCGCGGTGGGGGAGTTCGTGCTCGGCGCGCACGCACGGCTCAACTACGTGGCGTTGCAGAATTGGCAGCCCAACGTCTTCAACCTTGCCATGCTGCGGGCCAGACTCGCTGCCGGAGCCTCTGTCCAGTGGATCGACTGCAATCTCGGTGGCCGCCTCACCATGAAATATCCTTGCGCCCTGCTGGACGGCGAGGGCGCTTCCGCGGAGGCACTATCAATCACCGTTGCCAAGACCGGCCAACATCACGATTCCGGCGCGAAGATGTTCCATCGCGCGCCTCGAACCTCGAGCACGATCACCTCCAAGAGCGTGAGCCTGGGGCAGGGCCAGGCGGGTTATCGCGGCTGGGTGGACATGCCGGCCACGGTCCATGGCTGCCGCAACCACACCGAGTGCGACGCCTTGCTGCTCGATGCCGCCAGTCGCACCTACACCTTTCCCGCCATTCAGGTGCGGGGACCCAACAACATCGCCCAGCACGAGGCGAGCGTGTCGCGCCTCGACGAAGAGCAGATCTTCTACATGAGGCAACGCGGGCTGACCGAGGGGGCCTCGCGCAGCTTGAGCGTGAATGGTTTCATCAGCGACTTGGTGCGGCGCTTCCCCCTGCACTACTCCCGCGAAATCAAAAAACTCATCGAACTGGAAATGTCCGGCTCGGTCGGTTAAGGCCGCTGGCCGCTGGCGCGATAGAACACCTCGCCCCCGTGGCGGTAGGTTTCGATGTGTTTTTGTGCCAGCAAGGCTTCGAGTTTCTTGATGGCTTCCAGTCGGTTCAAGCCGAGGCCCAGTGCCACCTGTTCCGCCGTGCAGGGGCGGCGGCGCAACATTGCGAGGACCGCGCCGGGCGGGTGTTGTTTTCATGCGAAAGTACTTGCATGTTATTAGCGTATGCTCATAACTGCAAGAAAAAAATTATCAATCATGAGTCAATTATTCGAAAAAGTCCCCATGGATGGGGTGAAAAACATTATTGTGGTGGCATCGGGCAAAGGTGGTGTCGGCAAATCGACCGTCGCCGCCAACCTGGCCATTGCGATGGCAAGAAACGGCTATAAGACGGCACTGGTCGATGCTGATATTTACGGTCCTTCAATCCCGAGGATGTTTGGAATTGAAGATGCAAAGCCGGATGTGACCTCATTGGGAGACCAGGAGATGATCTTCCCGATCAGCAAGCTGGGAGTACGAATTATCTCGATAGGATTCTTTGTTGACCGCAATCAGGCGTTGCTCTGGCGCGGACCCATGGCCGCAAATTCGATCATCAAACTTTTTGAAAACACGCAGTGGGGTGACATTGATTATATGTTTGTCGACCTCCCTCCGGGAACGGGGGACATCCAGCTTACAACTGTACAGAAACTGAACCTGACAGGAGCGCTTATTGTGACAACGCCGCAGGGGATCGCGCTTAATGACGTGCGCAAGGCCACTTCGATGTTCACCAATCCGGAGTTGAGGGTGCCCGTCATCGGAATCATTGAAAACATGGCATGGTTCACCCCTCAACAGCATCCCGATGAAACCTATCACCTCTTTGGCAAGGGTGGCGGGCTCAAAATCGCACAAGAGTTTGATACCATATTATTGGGTCAGATCCCTTTGGTTGCAGAAGTGGGCGAGGCAGCCGAACAAGGGAAAAGCATCTTCTCTCAAGCTAACAAACAGGTGGCGGGGATATTTGAGGAAATCGCTGAACGGATCATCTCAAAAGTGGAAGGCGCGCTGTGATGTCGCGCCACGATTTTCAAATCCCGGTGGTGTTCACGCACCGGATTGTTTTCACCCGCGATGCCTTTGCGGCGGGAAACGCAGCGCTGGCGGAGATTCTGCGCGACGGCGGCGGCCGGTGCGCGATTGCCTGCAACGAGTCATCAACGATGTTGTAAAACCCGCTGACCGTCGTTTGCAGCCGATCGGCTCGGGTTTTCACGCCGATATCGAAGTTCCAACTGGTTTCAGGATCAAGATCGGGGTCGCCGATGTCGTTGCCCAATGCATCGTGCGGGCCGTCGAAATAGAGTTCGAGTAATGTCGGCGAGCGGAATTGGGCGGAAGAACCGGATTTCCGGCAGCCGCCGGGCCGGCGAGCATGGCGTGCGCCAAGAGGGACACCAATGCCACCCCAGTAGGTTCCGGCGGCGCGGGCGCTTCGAACACAGGCGCTTGAATGAGTGCATTGCGTGGTGGTTCATGTGTCTGCTATTTCCCGGCGGGTGCATTCCTCCAGACCTGATAGAATCTCGTCCCGCCGCAGGTTCCGTCCGATGAAGACCACCTGCGAGAGCCTGGATGCGTCCGCCCACGCTTGTCCCAGCGTCAAGCGGAAAATCCCATGCACACATTGAAATACCATGCGTTCGGGCACATCGCGGATGGCGAGGATTCCTTTGGCTCGAAACACATTGCCCGCATGTCGTGCGTTGAATGTCTCCAGCCACCGACAAAACTGGTTGGCATCCAGTTCACCGGGGATTCCCAGCGCAATGGTTTGGATTTCGTGGCGGTGTGGCAGGCCCGCCGCAGGCGGATTTCCGCTCTTGGAACAACCGCCCACTCCTTGCGCGATCCGCTTCAAGTCGAATCCGCCGAGGTCAAGAATTCGGTCTGATGGAACAAGCGCATGCGTCGCGTGGAGTCGTTCACAATCGCTGTTAATGCCGATCAGCGCGTCCTCCACCCGGCGTAGTTCGGTTGCGGAAACCAAGTCGATCTTGTTGATGACCAGCAGATCCGCATAGGCCACCTGTTCCTCGGCGTGGCCGTCCTGGCCGATGTGCTCGAGAATGTACTTGGCATCCACCACGGTGACCACGCCGTCGAGGTCGAGATGCTGGCGGAGGAATGGATCTCCCAATATCGCGTGCGCGATCATGCCGGGATGGGCGACCCCGGTGGTTTCCACAATCAGATGGTCGTAATCCTGCTTCCTCCGGGTTATCTGATGCACCAGTCGCAGGAATTCCTCCCGCGCCTCACAGCAGGTGCGTCCCTGCACGGTTTCCAGCGCTCCCAATTCGGTGCGCAGAATCAAATGATGGTCGATGGAGATGTCGCCAAGCTCGTTTTCAATGACTGCGACTCGTTTGGGGTCCAACGACGCCAGCAGGTTGTTCAAAAGAGTGGTTTTGCCGGACCCCAAAAAGCCGGAGACAACGGTCACGCGAAGGCGTTGGTTGGAATTGTTCATGCGAAAGGACTGGTTGTTATTGGCGTATGCTCATAATAGCAAGACAAAAGTTTGAACGAACCCAACCCGTCAGCCAATCCGGGCACTTGCCCTCCGGCGATGAATTGACCCACACCCCAAACCATGAACTCTGCGACTTGGTAGGTGTTCCACGCCCGGACCCTGCCGGCTCTGGAGCTTCACAAAACCGCTACACCTTCGAGCGCGTCGTCACCCACAAGGAAGCGGAGGGCACCACGCCCAATGGCTTCATCACCACCAACTCGATCCATCAGACGTTCAACCTTACTCCATGCCGCCCTCGTCGTCCTTTCCAGGAACGGCGGACAACTCGCTAGCGAGGCTTCGCCTCAGACCCAAGACGCAAGACGCAAGACGCAAGACGCAGAATTTGATCTAACGACAACACATTCGTTGTTTCAAGGACTCTAGCCGGGACGTTGTCGAGCAGGCAGGCAAGATGGGCATTGCAACGACTCCAAGTGTCATGCTCACTGCTCCCGAGAAATCACCGTATCACGATCCGCCGTTGCACGGCGGTGCCTCCTGAAAATGCTTCCTGAAAATACGTGGCTTCCGGTAAAAGATGGGGTACAATAACCGTGATGAAGCCAAATGAAATCGCAAGAGAAGCTTCCCTGCTGTCAGAGGAGGAGCGTGCCTCGCTGGTTGCAGTCCTGCTTCACGGGCTCAAGGATCCTGTGTATGAGGTTACGGATGAGGAAGTGAGCGAGAGGGTGCGGGAAGCGGAGGAGAATCCTTCGGTGTTGATCACCTTGGAAGAATTGATCGGCGACCTCAAGTATTGTGGAAATAAGGATACATAGGCGGGTCCAAGACGACTTGGATGAAATTCTCGCCAAGTATGGAGATGTCTCTCCAGATTTGGCAGACGGTTGTTTCCACGAATTCTTGTGCTGCTTACGCAAAGTTGCTGGCCATCCGAGATTTTTCCATTTTGACCGGAGCGGCTTGAGGCGCTGCAATCTGGACCGCTTTCCTTATCACTTCCTCTACGACATAAATGCGGCAACAATCCGCATCTGGGTACCAAGGCACAATCACAGGAATCCGGACTTTGGGATGCGGCGGTTTTCCCGATGAAACCACGGCGAAGCATCGAGCCCTCCCTCAGGGGGTGGGGAGTTTGGCGGGGCTGCGTGGGTCGATGCGGGCGCGCAAGCCACCGGTGAGCGAGGCGACGGCAAACCCACGCTGCGCGAGGATGCGGGCGGCGAAATAAGCGGTCTTGCCGAGGGCGCACACGATGACATCAAGTCGCTTGTCCACTCCGCCAAGGCCGGTGACTTGTGCGCCTAACACCCGGTCATCGGCCGGATCCCACAGCAACTTTAGCAGGATGGGTTTGGCACCCGGAAAATAGCTGGCGTGGTGGTTGTCGTTGACGGTGACGCTGCGGAAGGCGCGCCCGGCCTGCTGCAAGCGCTTTTCGCTCCAGCCGACCAAACCGGCTGCCACCCCGAAGGCGCGCACGATGGCCGTGCCGAGGGCACCCGCGTAGGGCTTGGCCTGATCCGGACGGAAAATGTGATCGGCGGCCAGGCGGCCTTGGCGGTTGGCCGGTCCGCCGAGCGGCACTGCGGTGGGCTCGCCCGTCACCAGCTCCTGGGTCTCCACCGCGTCACCGGCCGCATGGATGTCGCGATCGGAGGTTTGCATGAAGCGGTCGACACGGATGTGGCCCCGTGGCCCGAGGGCCAGACCACACTCCCGGGCCAAGGCGGTGTCTGGCCGCACTCCAATGGAAAGGATGACCAGATCCGCCTCGATCCGCCGTCCCGAATTCAGGCGGCAGGCCAGTGCGGCA
The DNA here is from genome assembly GCA_903934285.1 of Akkermansiaceae bacterium. GTDB lineage: Bacteria > Verrucomicrobiota > Verrucomicrobiia > Verrucomicrobiales > Akkermansiaceae > Luteolibacter. Next base: position 11,059 of record CAIZNN010000047.1, read on the forward strand.
GGCGTTGCCTCGAAGCCGTTGATCCCGTCGCCAAGGACCAGTTCAACTCCGTGATGGCGCAGTTCGTCCTCCATCAGCAGCGCCATGGGCCGGTCCAGCGGCGGGAGCACCTGGTCCTGAAGTTCGACCAAGGTGACTTGTTTGCCCAGATGCACGAATTGTTCCGCCATCTCCAAGCCGATAAAACCCGCGCCGATGATGACCACGCGACCGGCGGATGCCGCCTCGGCCTTGATGCGGTCCATGTCTTGCAGCGAGCGCAGGGTGTGGATGCGGGCATCGTCTATGCCCGGCAGAGCGGGGCGCAATGGCGAGGCGCCGGGGGCGAGCACCAGTTTGTCATAGGTAATCCAAGTGGTTTCGCCGGTGGCTCCGTCCCGCACTTGGACTCGTCGTGCCACGCGGTCAATGGCGATGGCCTCGGTGCCCGTGCGGATGTCGAGGTTGAGCATGGCCTTGAGTGTCTGCGGAGTTTGCACCGACAACGCATCCCGCTGCTTGATTTCGCCGCCAATGAAATACGGCAGGCCGCAGTTGGCGAACGACACGTCGGGGCCACGTTCGATCAAAGTGATGCTGGCGGCCTCGCTGAGGCGGCGCGCCCGCGCCGCTGCCGAGGCGCCGGCGGCCACACCGCCGACAACAACCAAACGCAGGGGATTGGTCGATGGGTTCATGGAAACGACGGGCGGACGGGCAGGCGATTTTTTCATGTGAAAGCGCTTGCTTTTTAATGGCGTACGCCCATTACTGCAGGAAAAATCGACTGAAATCACTGCCATGAACGACCGACATCCATCCTCTCTTGATTTGATTCTTGCCAAGGTTTGCATGAACTGCCCGCTCTGTCGGCATGCCCGCCTGCGACAGAGCGGCCCGGCCTTCCAGTTGGTGAAACAGGTGGAGACGAAGGTGTGTCCGTTTTGCCGCGCCTACGAACGGGTCTATGGGCGCAAGGCCCACGCGGCGAGACCGAACCAACCATCCTCGCCGCAAGGAGGAACTCCACCCATGTCATAACACAAGATTCAGGAGCCTTCGCCACCCGCCAAAGAACATGAACTTTGCTGATTATCGCTTGTGCAATTCAAATCAAAATAGAGTTACCGTCCCGACAAGGGTGGGCTAGGTAAGGTGCCGAGGCGACGATGACAAAATGCCAACACCAATGGATGCGCTTGTTCGCGCCTCTGGTATGGCTTGCGCTCATCCAAGTCTTTGTCGTCTCAATGCTCGCGTCGGCCCCTGGTTTGCACGTGTGTTTTCACCCGGACTCGCAGGACGCCGACCACCATTGTACAACCAATCTCGAAAATAGTTGCCAGCCCGGCGTCGCCTCAGGGATGGAGGCCCGCCGCGGCCCCCCCCTGCGTGCACCCACCGCGCCGCGGCCGGGTCTTGGCATCGAGGTGAACCACGCCGCCCTCAATGCGCACGGCCATCCCGAGGGTCAGGCACGTGGCCACGGTCTGGCGGGCCCGGGCCAAAATGCGACTGAAGGTTTGGCGCGAGATTCCCATGTGCCGCGCCGCCTCGAGCTGCGGCAGACCTTCCACGTCGGCCAGGCGCAGGGTCTCAAATTCATCGAGCGAGAGGATGCGTTCCTCCAAGTCGCGCAGCGGGATGCCTGCCGGCTTGAAATAGACGACACCTGGAAGGGTGGCGATGCGGCGGGAACAACAGGGACGAGCCATGGCGCGACGCTAAGTGCGGAAGGGGCCTCACTGCAAGGCCGAATGTTCACCGCGCCAGACGCGCGCAGCTCTGCTCTGCACGGCCCACTGCGGCTGCCGCATGCGCCGCCCATTCAAATCGTCATTGACTCCGCTCCCCTGCGTCACTACCACTCCCCGGTCCCTAATCCCCATAGCTTAGGTTAGCTTTCCTATGGCCGAAGATTGGCGGTCACCGCACGTTATGCCAACCCAAACATCTCTCCCCGAGGACGCAAAATTGCAGGGCTCGCCCCCCAAACATAATGGCATGCTTGTGTTCGGCATCAGCATGGTGGCCTCCATGGGCGGGCTGATGTTCGGGTTTGATCTGGGGATCATCACCGGTGTTATTCCATACATCAAACACCAGTTCGGGCTGGGCGATGCTTTGTTAGGATGGGTGGTCGCCATCTTTGAGTTAGGCTGCATGTTTGGAGCGTTTGGGATTGCGCGCTATGCCGACCAATACGGCCGCAAGAAGACAATGATCTGGAACGCGGCGTTGCTGGTGGTTTCCTCGGCGTGTATCCCGCTCTCGCCCAATGCCACCGTCTTGGCCGTGTGGCGCTTCATCCAGGGGTTCAGCGTGGGCGCCGCGTCGGTGCTCTCGCCGATGTACATTGCCGAAATCGCGCCCGCGGAATCACGCGGCCGCTATGTGTCGCTTAACCAGCTGACCATCATCCTGGGGATTTTGCTGGCCACCGTCAGCGGCTATGCCTTTGGCGACAAGAATCTTGCCAGTTCGGCCTGGCGGCTGATGCTGGGGTCGGCGCTGGTGCCCTCGCTCTTGTTTCTGGTTTTGCTGTTCCTGATCCCCGAGACGCCACGCTGGCTGGTGAAGGCGGGCCGCGATGGCGAGGCCTTGGGCGTGCTCAATCGGATCGGTGGCGCAGCCCATTTGCAGGAGATCAAGATGAGCCTGACCGCCGCGCACCGCCATGGGACCTATCGGGATCTTCTTTCGCCCGGCTTGCTTACCGCGCTGATGGTCGGGATCGGGGTTGCCGTGTTGCAGCAGTTCTGCGGCATTAACAATGTCACCACCTATATCCAGGTCATCTTTGAAAAGGCGAATATAGAACTTACCGATGGCCTGTTCAAAGGGATGTTTGTCGGCCTGGTGTTTTTCGCCTTTACCTTTGTCGCGATTGGAACGGTTGACAAGTTAGGCCGCCGGAAACTCATGCTGCTGGGCACCTCCATGATGGCGGTCATCCTGTTCGCCTTGGCGGGGGCATTCCGCCTCATCGCGCGCAACGATGCCGCGGGTCTGGACACGCATGCGGCCGGGATGCTGGTGTTCGTGCTCATTCTCGCCTATATCGCCACCTTCGCCTTCACGCTGGGCCCGGTGGTGTGGGTCCTGTTGTCGGAGATCTATCCTAACTTCATCCGCGAAAAGGCGCTCTCGATCGCTTCGTGCGCCTTGTGGACGGCCACCTTCGTGGTCGTCCTGGTCACCCCCGCGCTGCTGAGCCTGAGCCCGATCTTCAATTTCATTCTCTTCGGCTGCTTCAATGTGGTGGGTTTCTTCATGGTGTTCAAATGGCTGCCCGAAACCAAGGGGAAATCGCTCGAAGAGATGGACGAATTGTGGAAAGGCCGGCACTGACGCGCGGCCGGGCCGTGCCGCGGAGCGAGGCCCCCCAACCCGATGGGGGCAGAGCGGTCACCTCGACTCGCTCTCTTCGTCTTGTGGCCTCTGTCCTCAAGTCTTGCGTCTTGGGAAAAACCGCCCCGCTTGCCGCGTAGCGGGCGCAAGTTCGTCGTGTGGAATTGCATGCTTGGAATTCGGGGTTTTCCACAATAGGCAGCTTTCATAGGATCTGGGGTGGGGTGGGGGGAGGGCGGCGATTCATGCGCAAAAAATGCGGGATTGTGCACAGCGTCCTGATCCCGAATTCGTCAAAGCCTACGGCTTTACTAACTTCACACTTCGGTTAGAGCCCGCTGGGAAAGGTGTTTCGAACTCATCGCGGAACCGCTGGGCAAGAGCCGCACCCCCCGCAACAATCTTCTTGGCAGCACCAAACGCTTGGGTATGCTCACCGCTAAGAAGGTTGATCATGAATCTGACAAAATCACCCATTGCCCTGCATGATCTCGCCGGGCCGACGCCTTGGCCGGCCCCGGCGCTGTGTTCCTTTCGCGGTTTTCCCCCTCATTTCCCCGCCCTCCGGTCCGGTCGCCGGCTCGTGCAACGGTCTGTACCGGGCAAGCAAATTCCCAGCAATCCGTGGGCAGTGAGAAAGGGCATGCCGTGAAAAGCATGCGCAGCGTGAGACTGGCGGTGTGCCTAACCGCGGTGTGGGCGCCGGCCGTGGCGCTGACGACCGCGGCGGAGGTGAAGATCGATCCGGCGTTCGGTGATCACATGGTGCTGCAGCGCGACATGAAGGTCCCGGTCTGGGGAACGGGTACGCCGGGCGACAACATCACAGTCAGTTTCGGCGGCCAGAAGAAGGCCGGCACTGTGGCTAAGGATGGCAAGTGGATGATCCATCTGGACCCTTTGAAAACAGGAAAACCGGGCGAGTTGATCCTGCTGCAAGGCACCAACACGATCACGTTGAAGGACGTGCTGGTAGGTGAAGTATGGCTCGGATCGGGCCAGTCGAACATGGGGTTGGTGATAAGAGAGGGCATCGGGGTTGATCCCCTGCTGGCGGCCGCGGCCGCGAACTCTTATCCGCAGATCCGACATATGACCACCGGTGCGGCCGGCAAAGGCTGGCAGGAAGCCAGGCCGGAGAACATGTCCGAATTCTCTGCGTTGCTGTTCACGTTCGGCGTGAATCTCCACAAAGAACTCGATGTGCCGGTGGGGCTGATCGCTGCTGCGGTGGGCTGCTCATGCGCGGGACACTGGGTCAGCAATGAAGCGATTGAGGCGGATCCGGTCATCAAGGAGATGAGGAGCCATCCGGGGCAGGAGGCCGTCGGAACGTGGGTCGGAAGCCGCAAGCATACGCGGCGGCTTGGCGGGCTTGGGTGTTTCTATGAGTCCAGGATCAGGCCGGTAATGCCCTACGCCATTCGCGGCGTGGTCTGGGACCAGGGAGAGTGCAACTCGGCTCTCCGGGGCACAAAATTCTGGGAAATGGAACTGTCAACGGCCATGGGTGTGCTCATCCGCGGCTGGCGCAAGCAATGGGGGCAAGGCGAGTTTCCCTTCATCTGCGTGCAGAAGCCGAGCGGTCCGGGTTGTGCGTGGGATGATGATGATCCTGTGACAAGGAGTGCCAGGAAGTTCGAACCCCTGCCGCAAGCTGTGCCGGAGACCGGCAACGGCGACGGGATTTCTTTGCAAGCCGTCACGCCCACAAGCGAGAAGGGTGGCACAGTCGTGGTGCATGCGGACGGCAAACGGGCCGTCTATACTCCGAAACCCGGTTTTGTGGGGCTGGACTCCTTCACCTACACCGTGGTGGACAGCACCGGCGCTGCCAACAAGAGCGGTTTCGTCAAGGTCGATGTGCGCACCGACGGGCTGGCCGTTCATATTGACTTTGAGGATGCGGAGAAGGACGGCATCGAGTGGATGCGAAAGGCGGGCGACTGGCGGTTGTGGAGCTATGACACGATGGACAACCGGCCGGAAGCGCAGAAGCTGACGTATCATTTCCGTAATCGCGGCCCCTACGACGGCGGCCGCGCCACGGCGCACTGGATCAACTATGCGCCGGTGCCGGGGGTGCGCGGCATGGGTTTGCTCAACCCGGTGGTGGGCGGCGACGGCAAGGCCCAAGTGGATTTGACGAGCGGGGGCGATCCGGGGTGCGAGAGTCTGAGTGCATCCGTCTGGGTCCTGTATCCGCAGGCCGTTCGCGCAGGGATGATCCTGTGCAAGTCGCCCTGCGGCTTCAAGACGCTGACCAGCGGGTGGGCGATCCGCTGCACCGGCAGCGCCTTCAGCTTCTTCGGCAGCGGGGTGCGCCTCAGCCTTGGCGGAGGCGAGAACTTCGAAGTCCATTCCGAAGATCCCATTCAGCCGGACACGTGGTATCACCTGGTCATGGTTATGGATCGCGGCGCCGCGAAACTCCGGGCCTACGTGAACAACAAGGAAGTGACGGCCTCCAGCACTTCCCCCAATATCCCGGCGGGTGTGATCGAGTACCATGCGCCCCTGCGCCTGTTCAATGGACCCGGTTGGAAGTCGTGGGGCGCCGCACCGATGCTGGTTGACGAGGTAAAGATCCTCACCGCGGCCTTGACCCCGCAGCAGGTGGCCGCGCTGTATGCCGAGGGCAAGGACGCCATGGTGCCGGATCTGAAGGGGAAATGACGCCATGGCGCACAACGGCGCCACCAAGACAAGCCGCCTGCGCGGCTAACCTAACGAGCAGCAGCGCGAGGGCGGCGTGGCGGCCTGTCAACGGATCGATTTCATGGGCTCAGAACACCTGACCTCGCGTGAGAGCCAAAGCAACTGGTAACCGTAAAATCAAGGATTTAGATGTTTGGAGTCCCATGGCTGTGAGTTTTGCATAGATGATACCAATAGGCTCCGGGCGGGCCGCCCGGGCCACCGTGGCGCGGGCATCCTGCCCGCCGCCATTCTTCAATCTGGTATCAGATAAACAGCGCAAAAGGCCGCTCGAGGTCAGGTGTTCTGGGGCTGTTGGCGGCGGGAGCGCAGCATCATGCCGGAGCTCACCAGACAACCCAGCGCCAGCCAACTGCCGGGCTCGGGGATGGCCGTGAGGTTGATGAAGCTGCCACTGCTAAGCCCGAGGGCATTCAAGCCGCCGCTTGCGGCACTGTAGTTGATTTTCCAAGTGTTGAGGCCGGCGGTGAACGTGTCGCCCTCGTTCAAGAGAGTGGGCGTCTCGCCGTAGAAAAACCCGCCGCTCAAACTGCTGGCATAGTTGATCAACGTCAGGATGGTGCCGTCCGCAAAGCGGGTCGCCGCTCCACCTAACACGTCGGTCAAGCCCAGTTGCACGGTGCCGTTCAACGTCACCCCGCCGGTGACGACGAGCAGGTCGGCGGCGTAGGCACCCACGGTGGAATTCATTTCATAGGCAAAGGTCGTGCCGGCATTCATGGTCAGCTCACCGGTGGTCAGGCTCTCGATCGAGGCGCCCGGCGCGAGAGTGCCGCCATTGAGGGTCACCGCGCCGGCGATGCTGCCGGTGCCGCCGAGGATACCGCCGGTGACGGTCACCGCGCCGCTGCCGGTGCCGCTGCCGCTGGTGTTGTTGACCAGCAAGGTGCCGACGTTGACCGCGGTGGTTCCGCTGTAATCGTTAGATCCGGCCAGGGTCACGGTTCCCGCGCCGGTTTTGACCACGCTGTTGGAGCCGCCGGTGATCGCGGAGCCGAGGGTGAACGAGCCGAAGGTGGAGTCCAGCGTGACGGTTGAGCCGTCGCTCAGGATGTTGCCGGTGGCGATGGCGCCACTGCTGCCGCTGGTGTCGTACGCCCAGTCGAGCACCTTGGCGCCGGCGGAGTTGTTAGTGAAGACCACGCGCATCCAGCCGTAGTTGGCGCCGAGCTCGAAGCCGAGGTATTCATCCGCGACCCCGCCGCCAGCAGTGAACTGCGTGCCCAGGTGGTCCATGGACCCGCCGCTGCCGGTGGCTGCGAAATTCAGCCCGGCGGCGCTGATGGTGGTGGCGGTGCCGAAGTTGAGGGCCGTGTCCATGCCACCGGTGCCATCGCGGGCGGGTTGGAACGAGGCGTTGTTAGACAGATAGACGCCGCCCATGAAGGGATTGAAATCCCAGCCGGCGAACGTGGATGTTGAGGGTGCCAGACCGCCATCGACATCGATATACGTTCCGGCGTAGGTCGCCGGGATGGTGAGGTTCTGGAAGCCGCTATAGATGACATCCGCCGCGCCGTGGCCGGAGGTGAACAGGATGGTCACCGCCGAGAGGTTGCAAGCAAGTGATTTCATGATGGTACGGAAGTATGGGTTGGATCAGGGGGTGGTGACGGCGATTTGGCAGAAACCCTGCCCGATTTTCTCAAAGCTGCCTCCTCCTGTGTTCATGAAAAGCGGGAATTTAATGCTAACGATTTCCATGTCGACGCCGTCCGGCACAACCTCCTCGTCGGGAACGCCGGGTGGATAGATCAGATCGGGGTTGTTGCTCGCAAGCCAGGAGGTCAAATCTTGGCTGAACTGGGCGGTGTAGCTGCATCCCGAGTTCTTGAGGCGGGCATACACGAGCTTGACCAGCGGGCTGCCTACGCTGGTTTGGATGATGGGTGCCTGGCCACGGGTGTTGATCGACCCGTTGGGGTTGAGCACGAGCACGCCTTGGTTGCTGGTGCCGAAGGCGAATTCCTTGAGGTTCGCGGGCGAGGCGGTCTTGCTGGTGGCGGCGAGCCACTGCTGGTAGGGCGTGCGCACGCTGAGGGTCGTGTCATCGGCAATGGCCGTGGTGCTCACCAGGGCATTGCCCGCAAGATCCTTCAACACGGCACCGGCATTGACCTCGAGCTGGAGGGTTCCGGCACCGGTCGGGGTGACCGGCACGCTGAAGACGGCAGGGGCGGTTTGCGTGACCGTGCCGATGGTGACCGCCGCGCTACCGGCGTTGCCGAAGTCGGCGGCGGAAACCGTGCTCGCGTCCAGGCCCTCGCTGAAGGTCACCGCGTAGGTCACCACGGAGTTGACGACGACCGGTGCACCACTCTGGTCATCGACGATGCCACTGCTGGCCAGCGTCGGCGGGGTGGTATCCAGATCGCCGGAGATCGTCGCCTGCAGGTCGGCGATGGCTGCGCCGTTGAAACTGGTTGGTGTGGAGAGGATGAACTGCACATGCTGACCCGCGCTGATACTCAGGCCGCTGACGTTGAAGGGGTGCAGAGCGGTGTCGTTAAGGGTTATGGTGAATCGATT
>CAIZNN010000048.1 GCA_903934285.1 Akkermansiaceae bacterium
CAGGTCGAAATTCTTCGTCTTGGGTCATGGGTCTGAGGCGAAGCCTTGTTAGAATGACGAAGTGATCGAGGTCTGCCCGTGGGAGGCGCAAGGCAACGCCAGGCGGTGGCAATCGGCGGCGGCGAGGGCGGCCGGCGCGGGATCGTGCCAGGCCAGCTCTAACACATGGAAGCGGGCGCCGAGCTGGGCGGGGTGGGTGAGGGTGTGGAATTGGCGCAGGAGTGGCGCATTGGGCTCGCCTTCCATGGCGAGCAACCAATCGCGGGCGATGGCGGTGAGCCACGACCCCTGGCTGCGGAACAAAAGCGGCCGACAGCCCAGCGCGATGGCCGCCTCGGCCACGGCGGTGAAATCCACATGCGCGGTGATGTCGAGGGTGCCGGGGTCGAGCAACGGGTCGTCTGCGGCGCGGTGGCCGGAAAACGTCCTCAGCGTGCCGTGATGGCGCGCCGGGTGGTAGAAGTCGGGCCGCGCGAAGCCGTAGTCGAGCCACACCAGCAGGCCGGATGACAACGCCGCCAACAGCGGCGCGAACCATTCATCATAGCCGCTGCGCACCTCGCTGCGGTAGCCGACGGGAAAGGCGCGGCCCAGCGGAGCGAGGGCGGCAAGCAGCGCGGGCCCGGTCACCGGTTGTTGGGTGTCCCAGCAAAACCCGCCGGTGGTGGCGCAGGCGACTTGGCACAGGTGCCAGCCATCGGCCTGCCATTCGACGAGCTGGCAGGGCAGGGCATCGAGCAATTCATTGCCGAAGGCGATGCCGGGCAATGGCTGTGCCGCGAGTTCGGCGGGGTGGGCGAGGTGGCGCACGCGCGCCGCAAAGGGTTGGAGGGTGGCGCGTTGCGCGGCTTGCAGGCGCGGCAATGGCTCGGGGATGGCATATTCCAAGGCGGCAAAGGCTGCCGGGTGGAGCTGGCGCAGGGCCCCGAGAATGTCCGCGGCAAGCGTGCCATCGTGGGCGCCACACTCGACAAGCCGCCAAGGTTGCGGCCGGCCGGCGTCCTGCCACCACCTGCCAAAGCGCCGTGCCAGCAACTCGCCAAACAACGGCCCCACGCTCACACTGGTGAAAAAATCCCCGCCGCGCCCGACTTGGCGGGCATCCCGCGCGTAGTAGCCGAGTTCCGGGTGGTATAACGCGGTGGCCATGAAGTGGGCAAAGTCAAGCGACCCGTCTGCCGCGATGCGTTGCCGCAGCAGCCGGTTCAAGCTGGGGGTTGCGGAAATGGCCGCGCTCGTATATGCCTTGGTGAGCGTTGCCGCGGACCCCTGCGGTGATGAGTGGGAATCAGCCATGGCGAATTATCCGAACAGACCCCGCAACCTCCGCAAGAACCGGCGCTTTTACAAGCGCAAAGGCTTTTGGCTGACCTTGGTGCTCGGCTGCCTGCTGCTCAGCGTGAGCGGCGGCGCGATCGCTTATCTGATGGCCCAACGCTACACCCGCGAGTACCGCGAACGCGCCGCCAGCTACGACTTGGAGAGCATCAACGTGCTGGAGTTGCCCAGCCTCATCATGGACCGCAACGCCAAGGAAATCGGGCGCATCTTCGTCCAAAACCGCAGCATCATCCCCATCAGTCAGGTCCCCAAAATCCTCATCGACGCCTTGTGCGCCGGCGAGGACTCGCGCTTTTTCAGGCACAACGGCGTGGACTACATCGGCATCCTGCGCGCCGTCAAACTCAACTTGCAGGGCTCCAGCCAAGGCGCCAGCACCATCACCCAGCAGCTGGCCCGCAATGCCTACAACCTCAAGGAAGTGGCCAAGCAACGCAATGAGAGCACCATTCAGCGCAAGCTGGTCGAGGCGTTCCTCGCCATCCGCATCGAGAAACGCTACAACAAACAGGAAATCCTCGAGTTCTACCTGAACCGCATCTACTTCGGCAGCGGCTTCCATGGCATCCGCTCCGCCGCCCTCGGCTATTTCGGCAAGGAACCCAAGGATCTAACTGTCGAGGAGTGCGCCTCCCTGGTCACCCTCATCAAGAATCCGACCAACCGCTCGCCGATCAACGCCCCGGAGGTCAATCGCGAGGGTCGCAACTATGTGTTAGGCCGGATGGTCGAGGAAGGCCTGCTCAAGGGCAAGGAAGCCGAGCGCTGCAAGGCGCTGCCGCTCAAACTCAATCCCCAGCCGTTGCGCCGTGGCACCACCCACCTCTATGAGCGCATCGCCGAGGCGGTGGCCGCGGTGCTCGGCGAGGATGCGCTGGCCGCCGGCGGCTTCAAGATTCACACCACCATTTTGAAGGAGGCGCAGGATGCCGCCGAGCAGGCGTTGGCCGAATCCCTCAACCGTGCCGAGGCCCGGCCCGGTTACGCCAACCCGAAACATGCGGACTACCGGAAAAATTCCAGCGCGCCCCCGGAATACCTGCAAGGCGCGGCGTTGATGCTGGATCATGAAACCGGGGAAGTGTTGGCCCACGTCGGCGGGCGCGATTACGCCCAGGTGCCCTACGATTTCATCGAGTCCGGCAAGCGTCCGTTAGGCACGGCGTTTTTCCCGTTCCTGTATGCCGCCGGGTTGAGCGGCGGCCAGACCCCGGCCACCTTGGTGGAGGATGAGGCGATGGACAACCGCGCGGTGATGGTGGGCGGGCGCGAAGGGATTCTCGGCGAATGGGGGATGGAACTGGCCGCCCCCACCTATGAAGGGAAAATCACCGCCCGCCGCGCGTTCGAAGCATCGAAAATCGCCGCCACCGTGCGCTTCGGCAGCTTGGCCGGCTTGCCCCGCATCGCCCAGACCGGCGTCGCCTTCGGCTTGCCCATGGAGCGCGCCGAGTTGTTGCAGCGGCTGTGTGTCGGCTGGGAGGAGGCATCCATGAAACAAGCGGTTAGCGCCATCGCCGCGTTCGCCCGCGGCGGCAAGACCGGCCCGACCAAGTTGATCTATCTGGATCGCGTGGAAGACGCCCAGGGCCATCTCAAATATCGCCGGACCTATCCGCCGATGGTGTCGCGCCAGGCGGTCGACCCGGCCACCGCCTGGCAAATCCACAGCATGATGGCCGGCTCATGCGTCCGCGGCAGCTCCGCCGGGGCTTTCGACGGGTTGTTGGAAAAACCGTTCAGCGGGGCCGGCAAGGGTGGCAGCACCCATGATTTTGCCGACACCTGGTTTCTGGGATATAACAAGCGGGTGACTTGCGGCGTGTGGACCGGGTTTCTGCAGGCCGGGGGCGGGCCGATCTATCCCGGCGCGTTCAGCCGCGAGTTGGCACTGCCGGTCTGGCAGGCCGCGATGAATGCGGCTGCCCCGGCGTTTGGCGGCGGTGTCATCGAGCTGGACGACAAGGTGGTGGAGGTGCCGGTGTGCAGTGTGTCGGGCCAGCGGGCCACCCAATTCTGCCAGGAAATGGCGCAAGACAAAGCCAGCGGCAAACTGCGCTCGCGCTCGACCAGCGTGAGCGAGTTTTTCCGCAAGGGCACCGAATCCCAGGCGTATTGCAGCATCCACTCGGGCACCTCCAGCGATGGGCTCACCGCGCTGGCCAGCCTGCCGGCCTTGGATGTGGTGCCTGTGGTGCCCAAGGAGCCCTTTGTGCTTGGCGACGACCCCTATCATGCCGAAGTTCCCAGCTCCGCCGCGGTCTCCAGGGATGCCGGCCTGATCCGGCGCCGCACCAACGTGTTAGACAGCCTCGACGTCGGCGATGGCGATGAGAAAATCAGCCTGCCCGGCCCCGGCCGCCTCAGGATTGAGGAGGATTAGCCGCCGTGGACTTGGGAACTGGACTTGGGAACGGGACTTGCCAAAGTCCCGTGTCTCCACTCTCATGCCTTCACTACACGACACTTCGGCAAGTGTCGTTCCATGGCGTGCCTCACAGCACCAGCGCGATTTGTTCGCCGGGGCCATGGACCCCTTCTATCAGAATCCCTTCCACGTCGGCGGTCTTCGAGGGGCCGGTGACCCAGATGATGTTAGGCGAGGCGCCCAGGGCGGCCAGCGCATCGCCGATGGTGCGGTGAATCGCCGCCGGCTCCAACACCGCCACGTGAATCCACGGCGATAGCGCGGCGAGGCGGCGCGAGGTGCGCTCGTCATCCAGAATCAGGCTGCCGGACTCGGCGATGGCCCCGCTGGCCTGCGTGATGCCAAATTGGTAGTCATCATAACGGGTGCGGTCGTAGGCGGTTTCCACCGTCAGGCCGGCGGCGGCCAGCGGCGCGCCGACGCGTTCGTAGAGCGCCGGATCGCAGTAACCATGACACTGCTTGTTTGCTGTTAGGAAAGCCAGCAGTTCCGCCACCGAGCGCATGGTCCGGCCACTGACTGCCGCCAGGTTGCGCGCGAAGATTTCCAGCAGGTCGCCGCCGGCGAGTTTGGGCGCGGCGTGGGTGATGGCGGCAGCATAGTCCGGGCGTGCGGCCTTGACTTTGATGGCGGCGGTGGCGGCTTCGATTTTCCGGAAGATGGCGGCGCGGGACATGGGGGGGCAGAGTTGTCGGTTAGAAGTTATTGGTTGGCAGGGGGAAGACAGAAGACTTTGAGACAGAAGACAGAAGACAACAGCAAAGAGCGTAGCGCCCTCTTATCTTCTGTCTTCTGTCTGGGAGCGAGGCGTTCTTCTGTCTTCTGGCTTCGCTCGCGCTTTGAGCCACTTGCGGAATTCGCCGCCTTTGGATGGGGGCAGGGTGCGTTGGCCGAGCCAGTCCTGGAGCGGTTTGATGGGGGCGATCTGGAGCGGCAGATAGTTCATGGCCTTGGACATGGTCATGGCAGTGCGCCACAGCGCGGGCGAGGTGGCGAGGGTGGCGAAGGGTGCCATGGGAATGGCGGCGGGCGAGGGGATCGACTCGCGTTTGGCCTTGTCGCGCAACCGCAGCAGCAGGTCGGGAATCGGGATGTCCACCGGGCACACTTCGTTGCAGGCCCCGCACAGGGTCGAGGCTTTGGGCAGATCGGCAAACTCGGGGAAGCGGTCGCCGAACAACAGCGGCGTGAGCACCGCGCCAATCGGCCCGCCATATGGCGAGCGGTAGGCATGCCCCGACGCCTGGCGATAGATCGGGCAGATGTTCTGGCAGGCGCCGCAGCGGATGCAGCGGAGGATTTCCCGGCAGTTGGAGGCCAGCACCTTGCTGCGGCCGTTGTCGAGAAACACCACGTGCATTTGTTCCGGGCCGTCGGCTTGGCCCGCCGCGCGCGCGCCGTTGATGAACTCGGTATAAACGGTGAGCTGCTGGCCGGTGGCCGACCTCCCTAATAAATTGAGGAAGACCGCAAGGTCGCGTTCGCCGGGAATGAGTTTTTCGATGCCGACCAGCGCGATGTGCAGCGGCACCGGCGCCAGGCCGAAGCGCGAGTTGCCTTCGTTGGTCACCACCACCATGCGCCCGGTATCGGCGCACAGGAAGTTGGCGCCGGTGATGCACGCCTGGGCGTCCATGTATTTTTTCCGCAGGAACACGCGGGCGCGGCGGGTGATGGTTTGCGGGTCGTCGTTGTAATCCGCCGCCACCCCCTCGCGCAAAAAGGTGTTGGCGATTTCGCGGCGGTTCTTGTGAATGATCGGCTTGACGATGTGCGACGGGATGTCGTCATCGAGTTGGATGATGAACTCGCCAAGATCGGATTCCAGGCAGGCGACGCCGTTGGCAATGAGAAACGCGTTGAGGTGGATTTCCTCCGCTGCCATCGACTTGGATTTGGTGAGCCGGGTGACCTCATGTTGGCGCAGGATCGCGAGGATGGTTTGGCGGGCGTCCTCATCGGTTTCGGCGAAGTGGACTTGCACGCCGCGTGCGGTGAGCGCTTGTTCCGCCTGACTCAGATAGGTGCCGAGATGCTGCAGCGTGTGGTCCTTGATGGCGCCCGCCAGCCGGCGCAGCGCGTCGGGATCGGCATAGTCCTGGTACAGCACTTGATAGCGCTTGGCGGTGCCCGCCGCCGCCCCGTTGAGCACCGAGGTCTGCTTCTCATCCGAAATGTGCCGCGCGTAGTCGTCAATGAGTTGGGTGCCGAACATGGGGAACATGGGTGAGTGGGGATGGCTGGAGCTGGCAGCGTGGCACCGCCAGCTGGCAGGCCGCCCGGCTGGTTTGGAACCACCCCGGCAGGGTGTGATGGAATGGGGCGGAAATAAAGCGAAATCTTGCGCGCCTGCCGGGGGCGCGTTGCCTCACAAATAAAGACACCGTAGGGAGAATCAGGAAACCGGCAAATGACGCCCATTGCCTCATGAATTAGGACACCGTGGCGCATGGCAACAACCATGAGCCAATCAACCCGCGACGAATACCTCGAAGAGATGCGTGATCGCTACCGGCGATACGGCGGAAAGCTTGCCAAAACCGATGCAAGTGGAAGTGAAGTCCCCGCTCAAGTGAAGTCTCCTCTTGTGGAAAACGTCCTTGACATGGCGGCTTTCGATGGCAGCTTATCGTCATGCGTGCTCGATTCATTGCGCCGTGGAAGGACTCGACGGAGAGGCCCGTGATCTACCACTGCGTGAGCCGGGTGGTGGACCGGCGGTTTGCATTCGGGAAGGAGGACAAGGAACAACTGCGGACCTACATGCGGATGTATGAGAACTTTTCCGGGTGCCGGGTGCTGTCGTATTGCTTCATGTGCAACCATGTGCATGTGCTGCTGGAGGTGCCACCGTTGCCGGCGGGCGGCTTGTCGGACGCGGAGTTGCTGCGCCGGCTGCGGTGCATCTACAACGAGGCGGCGGTGGCCGTGGTGGCGAAGGAGTTGGCGGAAGTGCGGCAGCAGGTGACGGCCGGGCTGGCTAACGAGTCGTTGGCGCGGGAATTGCACGAGCGCTACAGCTACCGGATGCACGATTTGAGCGAATACATG
>CAIZNN010000049.1 GCA_903934285.1 Akkermansiaceae bacterium
ACGATGACGGGCAACTGGGTCGTCTCGGGCTGCTGGCGGAGGAATCTTTCCCAAATGCGCACCATGTACCGCAGCAGCCGCAAGGCCACCCAGCGGTCGAGCTCGCGCTGGTGTTCGAAGAGCACGTAAATCAGGCAGTCGTGCCCGCACAGCGGCGCGGAAAAGAGTAGGTCGCTCTCGCTGTGGCGATAGTGGGAATCGACAAAACTGCCGGGCTCGAGCTGCAAGCGGTCCCAGTCGAGAGCCGTGGAGAGGCCGGCGGGAATGATGCCGCGCAGAAAGCCGGTCGCATTGGCGGGCTCGCCGAAGGTTCTCTTGAAGAGCTTGTCGTGAGGCTGGTGGATGGACTTCTTTGCCATGATCAACCGGGAGGCTGGAATACCGGGTGGCCGGAGTCAAGTTCCTTTCTCGCAGGGAAGAAAAGGCGAACATCGAACATTGAACATTGAACATCGAACGCCGAACGTCGAACAAAAGAGGCGAAAGAAACAGACGGAAGGCGTTATCTTTCTCTCTCCGGTTCGACGTTGGAAGTTCGGCGTTGGATGTTCGATGTTCGCGTTTCCCGAGGGAAGCGCTCCGCTCTCTGGTCTAAGAAGACGCAAGACTGCAAGACGCAAGACTCAAGAGAAGAGCAGATGCAGAAGCGCTGCGCTCTCTTCTCTAGTCTTGGGTCTTGGGTCTTGTAGTCTTGGGTCTCCTTCTTCCGTGGTCATCTTCGTCCAGCTGCACGATCTACCGCAACACCAGGGCGTGAGGCAGGAAGAAGAGGCGGCGGGCAAGATGCCCGCGCCACAGGTGGCCCGGTGCGTCTCATGCCGAGGTTCGATTCATCTATCAAGTGGCAGGATCCTATTGTGAGGCCGGTCGATGTTGCGGCTGGGGCTGGAGGAACGAGCCGGTTTTAAGGAAGCTGATGGTACAGGCGATGACCTGGTTATTTTTCATCAGGAACGGGTGGGTGGCGTGGACCACAAGATGATCGCTCATGCCAGCCACTCGTGTGCGCGCGACCGCAACTTTGCCATCATCCCGCCCATGTATCATCAGGCTGTTGATCCAATTGAGCGAGCGGTCGCCCGCGATCACTCCCACTTCAAACGCCACCGGCCCGAGGCGATTGGGCATCGCCTCCTTGGCAGTGCCCAATTCCGAACCGGCGGGCCCGTTGAGCATCCTGAATGCCCACCACGCCCCCAACTTATCGACCACCTCGCTGCCTTGATTGGGCGGGCCGAGCATGACCACCCGGCCGAGGCGGGGGTCCGGATGCCGGGCGAAATAGCTGCGCACCAACAACCCGCCGAGCGAGTGGGCGACAAAGTGGATGCGCGTGCATGCGGCCAGCCGTGGGTGGCGCATGGCCGCACCAACTGCGGCCTCACTGAGTGACTCGATGCCCGCCGAGCGCGAACGATAACCGTCATTGAGGACCACATATCCAGCGGTTGTCAACGCGGCTTGCATCTTGGCCATGCTCGCCTTGGTCCGGCACAGGCCGTGCAACAAGACCACACCTTCGCTGGCTGCCGCACCCGTCGTCAGAACTGCTGCTAGTGTCATGGATTTCAGCCAGGTCATTGGGTTCCTGGTTGCCCCGGGTGGCGGCGGGTGGGATTACCAGACCCGCCATTTTTCCCGCGACGGCCGTGTTAGCATTTTGGCGGCCTGCGGGTCGCCGACGATTTGTTCTTTCTCCGGATTCCACTCGATGACGCGGCCGGTTCGAGCGGCGATGTTGGACAGGTGGCAGATGGTATCGCAGCGGATGCCCATTTCGACGGGGCAGATGGTGGGTTGGCGCGACTTGACGCAATCGATGAAGTTGCGGTTATGTTCCGGGGAGATCATCAATTGTTCGTCGTCGGGCTTGAAGTCGAGTTTCCACAACGCCTGGTTGCTGGCACAGAAGCCAACCGCATCACTGATCCAGCCTTCGCTGCCGTGGAAGATGATGCCATCGCCATCTTCCCACGCCCGCGGCAACGAGGAGGCCACCGCAGCCTTGGCGGTGCGGCAATCCATGACGCGCAGTTTCACCCCGTTGGCATAGTCACACATCACATCCCATCGCGCCAGCGTCCGATAGATGCCTTCGGTCGGCACGGTGCCGGTGCCGGCGTAGCGGATGGGGCTGGTGTGGTCGGCCTTGTTAGCCCACTGGGCGAGTCCCAGTTCGTGAATGCCGCAACCGGCGAGGAACCCGAGCGAGGTCTCGGGGCAATGGTAGCCGCCCCAATTCGTCGCGCGGTCCGCGGTGTAGGGCACCATTTCCGAGGGGCCCATCCAGGCGTCGAAATCGAGGTCGTCGGGCACCGGGATTTCGGTGGTCGAGCCGTAGGGTTTGACGAGGTAACTGGCCTCGTTAAAGGACACATCGCGGCACCACAGGTCGATGCGCTGGAGTTTGCCGATGTAGCCGTTGCGGACCAGTTGGACCATGCGCCGGTACCTGCCGTTGGCCCCGCCGGAACGGTATTGAGTGCCGAACTGGAAAACCCGCTGCTTCTCGGCAATGACCTTGCGCAGCATCCCGGTAAGACTGAAATCCAGCGCCAAGGGCTTCTGGCAGTACACATCCTTGCCGGCTTTGGCGGCCGCAATCGACATCGGCGTGTGCCAGTGGTCATGGGCGCCAATGATGACGGCGTCCACGTCCGGGCGGGCCAGGATTTCGCGGAAATCGGCATGTGCCCGCACCGTGCCGTTGCCGTACTGGGTGTTGAGGGTGGCGGCCGCGGCGTCGCGCCGGGTCTTGTAGGCATCCGCCACGGCGATAATCCGCACGTCGTCCATCTTGCTCAAGATCGGGATATGATAGCCGCTGCCGATGCCCCCGCAGCCGATCTGGCCGACGGTGATGCGGTTGCTGGGAGCCGCGGCGCCGAACAGCGGGCCGCTCATGATGTTAGGCACGGCGAAAACCGTGCTGGCACCGACGGCCTGCTTGAGGAAGCGGCGGCGCGACAGCGCAGTGCCTGACGCAATCATTGGGGATGGGGTATTCATGGCTTGGGTGGGCGGGGTTGTTCGTTAGTAGGAAACGGGGTGGATGCCTGCCAATCCGCGGCAAGCTTGGCCAAGCGGGTCGCATCGGCCGGGCCGCTGAGCACGGCGAGGCCGTAGCACAAGGTCCAGCGTTCGCCCGCGGCCAGCCGCGCCGGGGTGACCTCGAGCCCCAACGCGGCGGATAGATAACAAAACGGCTGGTTCATCGTGAACCAGCGCGTCGCCCGCGAATTGGCCCGGCTCTCGATCATCAGCACCGTGACGGTGCGCCCGTCAACCACACAGCGGACGGCCGCCCATGGCCCGGGGCTGAGTTTCTCGTCGCCACGCACCACCGCTTGGCCGCTGGTGGCCGGCCACACAAATTCGCCCTTGTTCGCCCAGGCCGGTAAAAACCTCAGGCCCAGCCCGAAGTAATGCTGGCCGGTCAGGCGGACCGCCTCGCGCCCGGCGGCCGGGGTGAGGGTGGATTGCCAGTCGAGCCAGTGCACGGCGTCCGCTCCCTTGCCGGTGGCGCGCACCCGCACCCGGCGGGACTCATCTAGCAAGTGCGTGCCGTCCGTGGCGAGCCAGCGCAAGCTTTGGGTGAAGCCATCCCCTGCCGGGGCGCTCACCGCATCGGCCACTTCCTGGCGGCCGGCATTGGCGACGCCTTGTTCGGTCCAGAAATCCGTGTCATCCGCGCCGAGGGCAAACATCAAGCCATGATGATGGAAATGGTCCGGCGGCGAGTCGTCGAGCAGCGGCAGCGGCTTGTCGCCCGGGGCGAAAAGCTGGGCGACGTAGGGCTTGTTAGGATTGGCGGCCTTTTGCCAGAGTGCGACCAGCGGTCCGTCCACCGCGCGCAGGGGCACCAGTGGCGGGGCGGCAACAGCAGATCCCACTGCCATCAAGGCAATGGCCAACGGACAGCAAAGCGGGAGGTTCATGGCGGCGGGTATTACTAACAACTACTGAAGCAGCGCGCGGAGATGGGCGATGCTCGTGGCGGCTTGCGCGACGGTGCCGCACTCGACGGATAATACGATATCGCGCGGGCAGGTCTTGCAAATGGCGATGACGCGCGCCCAATCGATGACACCCTCGCCGCAGGCGCAACCCACCGGGGTGCCGGTGACTTGGCCGCGTTGGGCATCGGACTGGTTGACGGAGATATCCTTGGCGTGGAGATGGACGAGGCGGTCGGCCACCCGTTGCAACCAGACATACGGGTCATGGCCGCAAAGGTAGCTATTGCCGGTATCGAAGTTGATGCCGATGGCGGGGGAATCCACCAGCGCGTGGATGCGATCGAGGCCGTCGGGGTGTTTGGAGTATTGCTGGTGGGGCTCGATTCCCAACAAAATCCCGCGTGGTTCGGCCACCTTGGAGGCCTCCTTGAGCACGTAGCGCATCAACACGTGATCTTCCTCGGCGGTGGTCCAGTCCGGCTTCGGCCCTTCGTCGGTATTGACCACCGGGGCGCCGCATTCCGCGGCGAAGCGGATCGCCTGCTTGAGGTATTCGGTGCTGATTTCCGGTTTGCACAGCGGGGTGTGCGCGGAAACCCCGGAGAGCTTCACCCCGGCCGCCTGACACGCGCGGCTGATGCGCAGCGGATCATCCAGCATCGAGACGCTGTGGAAATAGCCCGCTTCGCTGAGCAACTCGCGGCCCCAGTGCAACATCGGCTCGACATATTCGTAGCCGAGTTCCGCCGCCTTGTTCACGCCCCACTCGAATGACTTGTCTTCGTGCCGCACGAACTCGAGGTTGATACCGATCTTGATGTTTGCCATAATGATTTGCCTTCCTTGTGCCAGGGCGCTTGCCAGCCCCAGGCGCAGCGCACTATGGCCGCTGACAAATGGTTTGTCTTTCAGGTGCGTCCAGTGGTAAATTTTGCAACATGAAAGCGCGCGCGCCAGTTTTTCACGAGACCGCAACGACCCACCGTGCCGACACCTGTGACCCGCTGGTGGCGGCAGCCGCGGCGGGCGAGGTGCGGTTGATGGCGTTGGCGCGCGGGGCCTATCCCGGCGCCCCGCTGCCTGGCAAGATGCTGCCGCAGGTGAGCAGTGTCGGCTACTGGGACGCGCTGCATGACCAGACCTGGGGCCTTGCCGACCACCGCAACGAAGGCATTGAGATCACCTATCTGGACAACGGGCATCTTGGGTTTGTGGTGGATGGCCGGACCCATCCGTTGGCCCCCGGCCACCTCACCATCACCCGCCCGTGGCAACCGCACAGTGTCGGCAGCCCGCAGGTCACCGCCAGCCGCTTGTATTGGTTGATTCTGGACGTCGGGGTGCGCCAACCGCACCGCGCCTGGGTGTGGCCGCCGTGGTTGGTGTTGTCGCGCCAGGACCTCAAGGATCTAACATCACTGCTGCGCGAAAACGAGCACCCGGTGTGGCCGGGCACGCCCGAGATTGGCCGGTGCTTCGCCGCGCTCGGCCACTTGGTGGAATCCGCCAAGGCCGGGCCGCCGTCCGCGTCGCGGCTGGCGCTGCTGATCAACGAGTTGTTAGTCTGCGTGTTGGAGTTGCTGCGCAGCCAGGACCCGCCGCGGCGGCCGTCGCTGACGCTGGGTGAGCGCAGCGTGTCGATGTTTCTGGAGCGGCTGCAGCACGAGCTGGATGAGGCGTGGACGCTGGAGGCCATGGCGGGCCAGGCCGGGCTCAAGCGCACGCGCTTTGCGCACCATTGCCGCAAGCTCACCAACCTGGCGCCGATGGCCTATCTGCAACACTTGCGGGTGGAAAAAGCCAAGCACCTGCTAACAGCCGGCAAGCAAAACATCACCGCCATCGCGCTGGATTGCGGGTTTGCCTCCAGCGCGTATTTTTCCAGTGTGTTCCGCGGCTGCACCGGCACTTCGCCGCGGAGCTGGCGGGACCAGGCAAGGAACGGGCAGGGAACGGGACTTGCCAAAGTCCCGTGACAAGAAGGACACGGCACTTTGGCAAGTGCCGCTCCATGGGAACGGGACTTGCCAAAGTCCCGTGACAAAAAAAGACACGGCACTTTGGCAAGTGCCGTTCCATGGGCGGCCCTTCCCGCCTCAGCCGTTGAGCGCCCAGCCGTCGCGGTATTTGCGGCGCAACCACTCGTTGGCTTCGGGAACATTGGTGACCTTGCCGGCCGCGCCGTCATACTCGAGTTTTTTGCCGACCCGGTAGGCGACCAGTCCTAACAACATTTGTTCGATCATGTTGCCGCTATATTCGAAATCGCAAGCGGTCTTGAGGCTGGGGTCCTTGCAGGCGTCGAACCATTGTTTCTGGAAATGGCCGAGCGGTGGCAGCAGCGTCTCGGCGCTGCGCTGCTTGAGGTAAGTGAGGTCGGCGTTATCGCCGACGGGCAGCAACAGGCGCGATTCGAAGTCGGCGATGAGAAACCCTTTGGAGCCTTTGAACATGGCACCGTGGTCGATGGCCGGCAGGTTGATGACGCTCTTGGGGGATCGCGGCATCACGCCGCCCTGATACCAACTCACGCGCACCGGGCCGCGCCAGTCATTAGCGGGATGCTCGAAATGCGATTCGCATTCCACCGGGGTGACGTCGGGATTGAACGCCTCGCCTTTCGCCTCGGCCGAGGTAGGCAGGCCGGCATCGATGGCATTCCATAACAAGTCCATGGTGTGGCTGCCCATATCGCCGATCTGGCCGACACCGAAATCCCAGAACATATTCCACTGCAAACAATTCGCGCCCTCGCCGCCGGAGAAATAGCCGGGGTTGTAGGGATGGGCTGGCGACGGGCCGAGCCACAGGTCGAAGTTGAGGCCGGCGGGTGGTTGGCCCTCGGCGGGCAGGTACCCCTTGCGGCGGATCTGCCGATTGCCCCAAGCCATGGCCGCCTGCACCTCGCCAATCGCGCCATCGCGGATCAATTCACGGACGCGGTTGAAGTTGTCGAACGCGTGGCGCTGCATGCCGACCTGGGTGGCGAGCTTGCCCTTTTTGGTTAGCCAATTGGCCCGCACCGTGCGGGCCTCCTCCACGGTGATGGCGAGCGGTTTTTCGCAATAGACATGGAGGTCACGGTTCAGCGCCCAATTGGCGACGAACGCGTGGGTGTGGTCGGTGGTGCAAATGACCACCGCATCGAGGTCCTTTTGCTCCAGGCATTTGCGCCAGTCGACATAGGTCTTGGCATTCGGGAAGTGCTTGAGGGCATCGGCGAACCGCGCCTCGTTGACGTCGCAGAGGGCCACGACATTTTCGTTAGCCAACGAGTCGTAATGGGCGCAGCCACGGCCCCACACGCCGATGAGGGCGACGTTGAGCTTGTTGCCGGGCGAATTCTTGCCGGCGCGCGCGCCACTGGGCAGCAGCGTGAGTCCGGCTCCGGCAAACGCCGAGGTGTTGAGAAACTGGCGGCGATTCATGGCTGTGGCTGTGGGAGTGGCTGGTGGGAGTCTCAGCAAGCCGGGCCGGGCCGGAGACTCCCATCAATAACGCCGCGGCGACGCTTACTGGGCGATGCCGTAGACCTCGACCTCAATGTAATGGTTCATCTCATTGGAGGTGTTGCCATTGCTGTAGAGGCGGACGTAGCGGCCCTGGGTGCCCTTGCCATCGACGATGAGGCCGAAGCGGCTTTCAACGTAGGGATTGTCAGATCCTTTGCCTAACTTGGAGGCGTCTTCGTAGTCGTTGTTGTACACCGTGGTCACGCCGGTCTTGAACGTCGGATCGTCGGAAATCTGCACCACCACGCCTTTGTACGCGCGTTTCTGCGAGTGGTAATGCCAAATCCAGACGCCGTGGACCGCGGCGCTTTTTTCCAAATCGATCTGGACCCATTGGGGGCCTTCCAGCAGTTCGACGAAGTACCCTTCGCCGGCCTGCTTGTCGCCATCGGTGATGAGGTCGAGGCTGCCGATGATCGGATTGTCATCGCTGCTGGTGACCTTCTTGGCTTTGGACAGCAAGGTGGTGCCTGCAGGCACAAGGAATTGCGGCGCCTTGTCGGGGGCTTGCACCAGGTTGGGCACGCTCATGGCCTTGGGGGTGCCTTCGATGAGTTCGGGCGGGAAGTCGATGGTTAGAGCGACGCCACCGGCGGTGCCGCCGGAAGACCCGCCGCCGGCAGCGGATTTCTTATCACCGCAACCGGTGATGAGCAGGGCAGAGGAGGCGGCGAGGATGGATACGATTAGTTTGTGTTTCATACGTCTAGGTGTTCTTTGGTGAATACGATTGGTTGTTTGCTGAGGGCGGATGGATTGACCCAATAAATGGGCGCTTCGCTTAGGAAAGCGTGGCGGGCGTCGCAGTTGAGTTGTTTCGACTCGCCACGCACCGTGGCGAAGAAATTTTCCAAATGCGGTTGGTGGGGCGGTTTGTTGAGTTCGCCGGGCAGTGCGAAGCCCTCGGGCGGGGCGGAGACGCGCGAATCGACCACGCCGCCAGCGGGTGCGGCCTTGGGGGCAGCGGCCTTGCGGGTGAGGTAGCCGCGTTGCACCAGTCGATCCCATGAGAGTGGGATGGCATCGGCGGGAGCCGGGTCGTTGGGATCCTTGGGTGCCGGGCTGGCTTCCTTGAAGATTTCAGTGGAACTCGAATTCTCCGAAATCTTGATGGTGCCTTCGGTGCCCATGAACGACTCCCAGTACCCGCCGCCGGAACTGGTGGTGGTCAGCACTTGATAGAACGCGCGCACTTGCCCCTGCGGGGTGTCGTAATCGAAGAGCGCCATCACATTGTCGAAGTGCTCGCGGGTATTGAAGTAACTGTTGCCGCCGGTGGCGTACACCGATTTTGGCAGCGCACCGAGGAACCAGTTGAAGATATCAATCTGGTGCGCGCCGAGGTCGGAAATCGCCCCGCCGGACAGGTCGCGGAAGAAGCGCCAGTTCATGAACTGGTGCATGTCCTTGAAGCCATATTTGCTGAGGATGTCCGGTTTGATCGTGAGGGTCGGCTTGTAGGCGATGTTCTGCGACGACTTCACCGCGCGGTTCCACTGGCCGTTGACGTTGACAATCTGGCCGCAGATTTTGTTGCCGTTGATCAATTGGTCGAGGGTGAAGCGGTAGCGCGGGTTGCTGCGGCGCTGGTGGCCGATTTGACACAGCTTGCCGGATTTTTCCATGGCGCGGACCATGGCGCGGGCGCCGTCGATGGTGTTGGACATCATCTTTTCGCAATAGACATGGAGGCCTGCTTCGAGGCACTTGACGGTGTGAGGCGAGTGCCAGAAATCCGGGGTGGCGATGACCACGGCGTCGAGGCCCTTTTCGGTGGCGAGCAAGTCATCGATATCGGCATAGCCTTTGGGCGTGTGCTTTTGGAGCGAGCGGACGCGACCCACTGCGCCGTTGCGATTGTAGTCCCAGATATCGCACACCGCTTGGAAGTGCAGGCCGGGGATGTTGCGCATCGCGTCAAACAGGACCTGGCCCTGCTTGCCCTGGCCGACCAGCGCGACATTGAGCATCTTGGACGGGCTGGCATCGGCGGCGCGCAGGATGCCCGGCGCGCCGAGCACCAGGCCCGCGCCGGCGCCCGCGGCGGATTTCGCGAGGAAATCGCGGCGGTTGATAGAAAGAGGAGGAGTTTCCATTTGGTTTAAGGCTGCGGGATTACCATTTTTTCAGCAAGCACAGGCGGTTGTACTTGGAGAGCCAGAGTGCCATGACGATCATGATCATATGGATGCCGAGCCAGGCGACGCCGGAGTCTTCCTTGATGAGGATCAGGCCCCAGGTGAGGCTGATGTAGAGCAGGCCGAGAAGAAACAACGAGGTGCGGGTGGCCAGGCCGAACAAAATCGTCAGGCCGAGCAACAGCAGCGCGGGGCCGAGAACCTTGTCGTAGAGCGGCAGCGCGAACTTCAGCATCAGCGGCTCGTCGGTGAATTTCTTCATCAGCGCCTCCGGCACGCCGTGGTAATGACTCAGCGAGTATTCCTTGACCGGGACCGAGGAGGTCAGTCCGTAGTCATTGGCCTTGCCGTCAATGGTCACGGGCATGTCCGAGCCTTTGATGCCGGCACATTTTTCAACGCCGGTTTGGATTGCGCGCACGGCGAGCCAGACGCGCAGCAACAACGCGCCGTAGATCAGGCCGAGGTTGGTCTGCGGGCACGAGTCGCAACATTCCGGGGAGGCAGCGGCCTGGCAGCACTCGGTGGCTCCGGTGGATTTACAGCATTCGGTGGATTCGGTGGTCATGGTTGTGATTTGGTTGTGTGGTTGGTACGCACGCGGGTCGGGTATGTTTGTCGGTTTTGTTGGTTAGAGAGGGGGGCGGGCTAACTGAGGTTGGGTTCCCAACCGGCACGGTAGGTGCGTTTGAGCATGGCCTTGACCTCGGGCAGGCCGCGGGCGTCGAGGTTGGCGGCATCCCAATTGATGGGCTTGCCGAGGCGCATGGCGAGGTTGCCGGCGAGGACCATTTCGCTGAGTGGGCCGGCGTGGTCGCTGAAGTTGGAGACGGGTTTTTCGCCTTCGCCGCGGATGGCGCGGCAGAGTTCCTGGGTGGGGCCGGCGGCGACGCGTGGATAGACCGGTTTGATGGCGCGGGCCTTGTCGCGCAGGGCCTCGGGAAACACCACCGGCGCGGTGCCACAATACGCGTCGTTGACAAAAAGGGCACCCTCGCTGCCGACGAAAACCTGGCCGAATTCGCCATTGAGCTGCAGATCGGCGGGGATGCCGGGCGGACGGACAAAATCCTTGTCGGTATTGGGATTGTTGACCCCATCCTGCCACACCACCTTGACCGGCCCGCGCTTGTCCTTGGCGGGGAATTGATAGATGATGGTCGCCCGCTTGGGGCAGGTGATGCCGTCGAATTCGGACACCTTGCTGGCTTCGACGACGAAGTCGCCGGTTAGATTGAGGGCCCAGAAAGCGGAGTTGAAGCAATGGCAGCCGATGTCGCCCAACGCGCCGCAGCCGTAGTCCCACAACCCGCGCCACGCGAAGGGGTGGATTTTCGAGCTGTAAGGCCGCTCGGTGGCGACGCAGCCCTGCCAGGCCGGCCAATTGACATGGGCGGGCACCGGTTCGGCGGGAAAGTCCAAGCCCTTGCCTTGCGGCCAAATCGGGCGGTTGGTCCAATAATGGACTTCCTTGACCTCGCCGATCAAGCCGGCCTCGAGCCATTCGCGCAACACGCGGGTGCCTTCCATGGTCGCCTCCTGATTGCCCATCACGGTGAACACGCCCTTGTCCTTGGCATAGGTGGCCAGGGTGCGCGCTTCCCAAATCGTGTTGGCCAGCGGCTTTTGCACCATCACGTGCTTGCCGCGGCGCATCGCCTCCATGGCGATGGGGAAATGCATGTGGTCGGGCGTGGACACGGTGACCACATCGATCTGATCGCCCATTGCGGCAAACATTTCGCGGTAGTCGGTGAAACGTTTGGCCTCTGGAAACTTGGCGCAGGCCGCCTTGGCGCTGTCTTGATCGATATCGCAGAGCGCGGCGATGCGATTGCCCGCGGCAATCTCCAAAATATCCGCCATCCCCCTGCCACCACAACCCACCGCGGCAATGTTGAGTTGCTTGAGCACCTTGTCCTGCCCCACCAAAATGTTAGGCGCAAACCCCGCACCAGCCAGGATGGTGGCGGATTTGAGGAAATAACGGCGGCTGATGGCTGGCATGACTGCGGGGACGCGCTGGCTAATCGTGATGGCAGGATTTGTCAACTCCTGATGCAACCCATCGCGGGCGGGAAGAAATGGCCGGCATCTCAGGCTTGGACGCGCGCGCCGAGGCGCGGATGGCCGGCTTGCGCGGTGTTGTCGAGGACCTTTTCGGCTTGCGGATCCCACTTGAGCAGCTGTTTGGTATCCATCGCCACGATGCCCAACTGGCCGAACGAGGCGGCGCGGTGGGCGCCCTCGGCGTTAGACGCGGGGAGTTTGCGCGAGCGCACGCACTCGATAAAGTTCTGCCAGTGGTTCGGCGGCTTGGTGTCGAAATCCGCCGGCACGTTGCGCAGCAATTCCGGGTTGGACGCCTCGAGGCGGCCGCGGTCGACGAAGATTGAACCATTTTCGCCGGTGAAGCGGGTGCCGCCGAAGTCGCTGCGCACTTCCAGCAGCTTGCCATCGGCGAAGGTGCCCTTATAACTATAATTGACATAGCTGTTGAAAAAACTATGGGTGCCGAGTTGGCCGACACCTTCCATTTGCACCGGGCCGGTGGCGTCCAAGCCGAGGGCCCACAGTGCGATATCGACGTGATGGCCGACCCAATCGAGCAACTGGCCACCGCCGAAGGTGTTGTGCCAGCGCCAATCCGCCGGGTGCAGCTGCGGGTTGTAGTTGAAATCCTTGACCGGTCCGCACCACCCCGCCCAATTGAAATTGGCGGGCGGCTTGCCGATCATGGCGGCCACCTGATCGGCGGGCCAATGCTTATTGATCGACATGCCCGACGGGGTGCCGCATTCGAGGCGGGTCAGTTTGCCGAGGGCGTTGTTTTGGATGAGCGCATGGAAGCGGCGGAACTCGCCGCCCGAGCGCTGCCAGGAGCCGGTTTGCCAGACCCGTTTGTTTTTGGTGATGGCATCGATGAGCAGGCGGCCTTCCGCCAGCCCCCAGGTGAAGGGTTTTTCACCATACACATCCATCCCCGCATTGACCGCGGCTATCCCCACCGAGGCATGCATGTGGTCGGGCGTGGCGTGGCTGATCGCATCCAGCCCGGGGTGCTTGAGCAGCTCGTGGTAATCGGCGTAACTCTTGCAATCCGTGTTCTTGTAATGCCCATCCACCTTGGCCTTGGCCTGGGCCATGTTGGCGGAATCGACGTCGCAGACGGCAACCACCCGCACCCCTGGGATGCCGAGAAAATTCACCATGTTGCCGGTGCCCTGGCCGCCGCAACCGATGATGCCAATGGCGATTTCCTCATTGGGCGAGCCTTGTTGGGCGCGCAGATAGGCGAGCGGCGCCAGCCCGAGGGCGGCGGCACCAGCAGCAATGAATTTGCGGCGGGGAATGGTGGGCAGGGAGGGCACAGGATGCGACATGGTGCTCTCAATACGGCCGGGCTGCCCGCGATTTTGCAACGATCTTGTGCAAAAATTGCGCAGCACCAGCCGCGCCATGCCGCGCCATGCCGGCCGAATCCATGGAAACCCCGCCGCGGCGGCCTCGTGGTGAGCGGGGCGGCAGGTTCAGACATCCTGAACCCGGAGGAAAATGGATGAGACCTTGTGAAGAAAGGCGGCGGGCAGGATGCCCGCGCCACAGGTGGCCCGGGCATCTTGCCCGGAGTCAAATGGTCTCACATGATTTCCCGGTTGAATGCCAATATCCGGCCGGGTTCAGGATGCCTATGGTCAACCTAACCGATCTCACAAATCAAACTTCGGAGTTCGGGGTTAAGGCAGCGCGGCGCGGTGGCCGTATTGCATCCAGCGGTAGGCGACCAGATATGACAGCCACACCACCGGGACGGCAAAGATGAGGCCGATGCCACAGGCGAGCAAGCCGGCGAAGGTGATGGCCATGGCCAGCAAGGCGAGCAGGAACAAGTTGAAGCGATTGTTGGTGGTGAGGGTGGAACTGTACGCGAACGCCGGCAGGATACCCAGGTCGCGATCGACGATGGCAGGCAGGAATTGGCCGAAGCGCAGGGCGAGGTAAATGCCCGGCACAATCAGCAACACCATCCCGCAGCCCACCATCAGCACGAACAGGATGGTCCCGCCAAGTGCCCGCAGCAGTTTGCGCCCTTCGCCAAACAACATGCCCACGCTCACCTGCCTGCCGGACACCAGATTGAGCCCAATGCGCGTCACGCCCAGCGTGAGAAACGACGACAACACTTGAGACGCAATGAAGCTCAGCGGGCTGCTGTTTTGTTGATAACCGGCACCGTGGCTGCCGCTGCCAGTGGACCACTGCGTCGAGTGTACGGAACCGAACCCGAGCGCCATATCGAGCAGACCCAGCACCACGCTGACAGCCATGGTGACGCCCACATAGGTCAACCCCACCAGCAGGATGACACCGAAATTGCGGGTGGTTAGTTCGAAGCCGCGTTTGACGCAAGCTGCCACCTCGATCGGTTCGCTGCCCGGAACGATTTCTTGCAGCGCGCCGGAGGCCGCCGGCGCTTCGCTCCAACCGCTGTGGGGCGGGGCATAGGGATTGGCAAAATCCGTGGCGGCCGCGGCCGGCGCGATGCGGGCGCTGCCGAAGAGGTCCGGCACCTGCCCGGCGGGAGTCCAATCTTTCATCGTCGCGGTCCACACCAGATCGTCCGCGGCAACCAGCCCGCCGCTGCGGGCGAGTTGCTGCAGCTGTTGGAAACTCACCGGCCCGCTTTGCTGGCCCCCACGCGCGTAATACCAATCGCTCATGGCTGCATCGCCTAGCGGAATTGCCGGGTCCTGGCAAGCGGCAACCACTCGGTTAGGGAAACATTCCGCGCGCGGCTTTTGAGTCGGCGACGGTTTTGATGGCGAGTGCTTGGGCGGCCATGCGGTTGGAGAGGCGGTGGCGCTGGGCAAAATCGCCGACTTTGGCCATGGCCTTGGCCAGGATGACTTCCAACTTGCTGATGACGTCCTGCTCTTCCCATTGGAAGCGCTGGAGGTTTTGCACCCACTCGAAGTAGGACACGGTGACCCCGCCGGCATTGCAGAGGATGTCCGGAATCACCAACACATCCCCGCGGCGGTCGAGGATCCGGTCGGCCTCCGGCGTGGTCGGGCCGTTGGCGCCTTCAGCCAGGATTTTGCAGCGCAGCTTGGCGGCATTGTCGCCGGTGATGGCGCGGTCGAGGGCACAGGGTGCGAGAATGTCGCAGGGTTGGCAGAGGAGTTGCGCCGCATCGATCGGCTCGGCCTCCGCAAAGCCGACCACGCTGCCGGTTGCGGCGACGTGGTCGCGGAGTTGGGGCAGATTGAGGCCACGGTCATTCCAGATTGCGCCAAGCACGTCGGACACCCCGGTGACGTGCACGCCGTGGGCCGCGAAGGTGGCTGCGGCGTGGGACCCGACGTTGCCAAACCCTTGCAAAACCGCAGTGGCACCTTGGACCGAAACACCGAGCTTTTCCAACGACTTGCAGGCACAGAAGGCGACCCCATACCCGGTCGCCTGGACGCGGCCTTTGGAGCCTTGCAGGGTGAGCGGTTTGCCGGTGACGATGGCCGGCACGAGATGGCCGGCATGCGTCGAGTAGGTATCGGCGATCCAACCCATGGTTTGTTCGTTGGTGCCCATGTCCGGCGCCATCACGTCGGTCTCCGGGCTGATGAAGGGAATCATTTCCATGGTGTAGCGGCGCGTCAGGCGCTCGAGTTCGCCTGGCGACATGCGGCGCGGATCGCAGCTAATGCCGCCCTTGCCGCCGCCATAGGGCAGATCCATCAACGCGCATTTCCAATTCATCCACATCGCCAGCGCGGCGATTTCGCCCAGCGTCACCGACGGATGATAGCGCAACCCGCCTTTGACCGGGCCACGGGTGAGGTGGTGCTGGACGCGGTGGCCAAAAAACACCTCGGTGCGGCCATCATCCCGCCGAATCGGCACGGTCACCGTGATCAAGCGCTTCGGCCATTTGCAGCGCTCACTCAGATCCTCGCTGAGATTGAGAAATGCCGCCACACTATCAAATTGCTCAACAGCCATGGCGAATACCGGATTTTGCAGCAGTTGCTTTCGCATGCTTGCATTAGAGCGTAAGCAAGAGGATATGGCACGCGCCAATTTCATAATCACCAACCACGCCGGAGCAGCACCACCCCCGGCGCTCGCCAGACGCGCGCTTCCCGGCGTTGACCTGCCCGGGCGGTTGGTCCTAGCATCACGGCGTGGCGGATCACACGCAACAGGCACGCTGGCACACCGACGGGAAGTTTTTCCGTGCCGGGGCGGCACGCGTGGAGTTGCGGGCAGTGACTTACGGGCCGTTCCCGGCCGCTTGCGCGGCTTCGTTGGACGAGGATTTGGCACGGATCGCGGCGGCCGGGTTCAACGCGCTGCGCGTCTATGAGATGCCGGACAGGGAGTTGTTAGACGCAGCGGCGCGGCAGCGGTTGTGGGTGTTTGGCGGATTGAAATGGGGCCACAGCGCAGACTTCTTCCGGCATCCCGAGCTGTTGGTAGCCGCCCGCGTGGCTCTGGCAGCAGGCCTGCGTGAAACGGCCGATCATCCGGCGTTGGCCGCCATCTACGTGGGCAATGAGGTGCCTGCGGACTTGGCGCGGTGGCTCGGGCCGCTGCGGCTGCGGCGCGCCCTCGAGGGCTTGATCGCACACGGCAGGCGAGTGGCTCCCGAGGTGATGTTTGCGTACGCCAACTACCCGAGCACCGAGTATCTGGAGCCGGAAAATGCCGATTTCACGGCCTTCAATGTCTATCTGGAAGAGGAACCGGCCTTGCGTGGTTATATCAAACGCCTGCATCATATCGCCGGGGACCGGCCGCTGGTCATCTCCGAGTTCGGCCTGGATTCGCGGCGCAATGGCTTGCACCAACAAGCCGCCACGCTCGATTGGGCCTTGAGTGCCGCCCGCGACTTGGAAACCGCAGGCTTGACCATCTATGCGTGGAGCGACCGCTGGTGGAATGCCGGCGCGGAGGTGTTGGATTGGGATTTCGGATTGGTCGATCGCCACGGCAAGGCCAAACCCGCGCTGGAGATTGTCACGCAACGCCTCACCGCGGCCCGCCCGGCAGACCCGGTTCCCGAGGTGCTGGTTTCGGTGATTGTTTGCACGCGCAATGGCCGCGCCCGGATCGGCCGCTGCCTGCAAGCCCTGGCCGGATTGTTAGACCAACGGCATGAGGTGCTGGTGGTGGATGACGGCTCGAGCGATGGCACGGCGGATTTTGTGGCAACGGCATTCCCGCAGGTGCGACTGCTGCGCCTGCAGCCCGGCGGCTTGAGCGCGGCACGCAATGCCGGCGCCGCGGCGGCCCGCGGCGACATCTTTGCCTTCACCGATGACGATTGCGAACCGGACATCGAGTGGTTAGAGCGGCTGCGGCGGGTGTTTGCGGAGCGGCGGTTTGCCGCGGTCGGCGGTCCTAACCTGCCGCCGCGCCCGCGCTCGTGGCGTGAGGCGGTGGTGTGCGCGGCGCCGGGTGCGCCCAGTCATGTATTGTTGGATGACGAAGAGGCGGAGCACCTGCCGGGCTGCAATCTGGCCGTGACCCGCGACGCCTTCGCGGCCATCGGCGGCTTTGATCCGGTCTTTCACACGGCGGGCGATGATGTGGATTTCTGCTGGCGGCTGCGGGATGCCGGGTTGCGCCTCGGCTTTGCGGCGGGGGCCTTTGTGTGGCATTGGCGGCGCCCGTCGCTGTGCGCGTTCCTGCGCCAGCAACTCGGCTACGGCCACGCCGAGCAATTGCTGCTGCGCAAACATCCGCAGCGCTTTTCCAACCGCGGTGGCGCCTGCTGGCAAGGCTTCGTCTACGGCGGCGGCCCGGTCCGCGCCATGGCCCAATCCATCATCGCTCACGGCCCGATGGGCACCGCCGGCTATCAAGCAATCCTCAACCGCATGCTGCCCTTGCGCGGCTTGGACAGCCGCTTCGCTTCCACCGCCACGCGACTCATCCTGCATGCCGTCGCGTTGCTCCAACCGCGCCTGCGCGCTTGGGCCAGAAACCGCACCCTCAGGCTCGGCACTACACGCCGCTTCAGGCACGCCACACCCAAACCCAGCGCCGAATTCGCCCTCGCCAGCACCGCCGGGCGGGACCGCGCCGCACTCCTGCAATTATTGTTAGCTAACGGCTGGACGGCCGGCGGCGCGACGGCGGCCTGGGATGTGGAAAAAGACGGCACCCGCGTGTTGCTGGCCACCGAATGCGGCGAGGGCCTCGGCAGCCACACCCTGGTGCGCGTCTGGGGCGACCGCGCCCTGGCAAGAGCGGCCCTGGCCTAGCTGCGCGGCCCGCGCGACCTCACCCTAACCGCTTGGGACGCCCATGCCAGGGACGCGTGGAGCGGCACTTGCCAAAGTGCCGTGTCCTTTTTGGCACGGGACTTTGGCAAGTGCCGTTCCCAGCCGGACCCGTCGGCAAACGGGTCCCTGCCACGGGGGCGCATTCCTTGGCAATGCCCCCCTTCCCCGCGCTTGCCGCCCCGCCCCTGCCGCGCTATGACTGCCGCGTGAGCCTGCATACCCGCGACTTCGATTTCCACCTGCCCGACGCGTTGATTGCGGCGCGGCCGCTGGCCGAGCGTGCGGCCTCGCGGATGTTGGTGGTGCATCGCGACAGCGGCGTGATCGAACACCGGATGTTCCGCGAGTTTGCAGACTTTCTGCAGCCGGCCGATTTGTTAGTTCTGAACGACACCAAGGTGCTGCCGGCACGGGTGATTTGCGATGACGGGAAAACCGAACTGCTCTGCCTCGACCGGCTGTCAGCCTGCGACTGGCGTTGCCTGGTGCGCCCCGGCAAGCGCATGAAGGCGGGCCGCCAGGTGAGGGTCGGCGGCATCCTCGGCACCGTGCGCGAGGTGTGCGCCAATGGCGACCGGTTGTTGCACTGGGCCGCGCCGCTCGATCTTCATGCCCACGGCCACCTGGCGTTACCGCACTACATGGGGCGCGCGCAGGATGCCGCCGACCTCGAGCGCTATCAAACCGTGTTCGCCCGCGCCGAAGGTGCCATCGCCGCGCCCACCGCCGGCCTGCACTTCACCCCGGAATTGTTAGGCAGGCTGCCGCACGCCTTCCTCACCCTGCACGTCGGCGTGGGCACCTTCCGCCCGGTGAGTGTCGAGGTGGTCGCCGACCACATCATGCATGCCGAGAACTACGAGGTGCCGGCGGCCACCGCCGCCGCGGTCAATGCCGCGGCGCGCGTGGTGGCGGTGGGCACCACCGTGACGCGGGTCTTGGAGGCATTGCGCGCGGCGGAGTCCCCCCGCCGGCTCGCACCCGGCGGCCACCGCGGGGCGACGGACATTTTCATCCATCCGCCCTATCAATTCGGCGTGGTCGGCGGCTTGCTCACCAATTTTCATCTGCCGCAAAGCACGCTGCTGATGTTGGTGTGCGCGTTTGCCGGCCGCGAGCGGGTGTTGGAGGCGTACCGCCAGGCGGTGGCGGAGCGCTACCGCTTCTACAGCTACGGCGATTGCATGCTGCTGATCTAACTTTTAAGCGCGGCATCGAGCCAGGCGAGCAGTTTTTTGCGATAGGCGCCGTGGTTGCACAGCAGCGCGTCGCCATGGTGGCCGTCCGTGACTTCGAACATGGTTTTGGGTTCATGCGCGGCCTGGAACAACAGGCGCCCCTGCGCCACCGGCACCACCTCATCCTTGCTGCCATGCACAATGAGCAAGGGCACCGGCGCGATTTTTTGGATGGCATCTTGCGGCGCCCATTCATCGCTGACGAGATTGGCACCGAGCTGGCCGGCCATGATTTGGGCCATCGCCAGATAGGAGGAAAACGCGGCATCGGCGATCACCGCGCACACGCCCTTGACCGGGGCCTCGCCCAGTACCGCCAGCGACTTGGCGCCGCCAAGACTGTGCCCGTAGGAAATGAGCCGCTCCGCATTCACGTCGGCGCGCGTGCTGACGTAGTCGAACGCCGCCCTAACATCATCGAGCATCCCCCGCCGGTCCACCTTGCCGCCCGACTTGCCAAACCCGCGGTAGTCGTAGGTCAGCACGTTGTAGCCGGCATCGACAAACCACATGGCAAATCCGAGGTGGTGGCCGATGGAGCCGGCATTGCCATGGGAAAACACCACGGTCGCTTTGGCCTTGGCCCCCGGCGCCGGCACAAACCATGCGTGCAATGCCGTGCCATCCTTGGATTTGAAATCCACCTCCTCATACTTGTAACCCCAGTCCTTGGGCGTCGCCGGCACGTCGTGGGTCGGGAAATAAAACAACTGGTTGCCGCCGTGCTTTCCTAACAACACCTGCGCCAGCCTCGATAGTTCATCCGTCCCGGCCTGCGGCTTGGGCGCGCCATCCTCGCCGCAGGCCAACCCGAGCAGTCCCAGCCACCACAGCAACGGTCGGAAATTCATGCCCGCACCCGAACACAATCCAGCCACCTTGTCGAGCAGGAAGCTGGTGAAAAGCGGACGCCGGGACGCCATGAGGAGTCGGGACATTCCACTTGGCTTCCAGCGAGGCTTCGCCTCAGACCCAAGACCACAAGAACCAAGACGCAAGACGAAGAAATTTGACCTAACGACAGCACATTCGTTTTTTCAAGGACTCCAGACTGCGGCCGGAGGCACGCAGCCACGCGCCAGGGCGACTGCCCCGCCAGCCCGATTTCGCGGGTTGCGCTGGGGCGCAATTGCGGGCATGCTGCGTGCGTTGGCCATGACATCGCACGCAGCAACCGCGACGCGGGGAGACGGACGCCTGTGGGTGGCCGCACTCGTGCTTTCGTTGTTGTGCAATGCCGTGGCCTTGCTGCTCGGCGGCTTGGCGGTGATCCAAGCGCAGCAATTCCAACATCCGGCCGCCCTCGCCGCCGCCCCGCCAGTGGAAACCGTTCACATCATCGCCCCGGAATTGCTGGCGCCAAGCGCACCCCAAGCCACGGCCACTGCAGAAACGCCCGCCGCGGTGCCTGCCGCAGCACAGGATCCCAGCTTCGCCCGCACCTCCGAGGACCAGCGGGGGAAACGCCCGGACAAGCCCGCCTTCATCGGCGAACGCGACACCGCAGCAACCAGCGATGCCACCCCGGACCCAAGCGCCCCGGCCATGCCCGCCCAGACCGGCATCCAACCGCGCCACCCGGACGACATCGAGACGACCGAGAGCCGCTATCAGGACGGCACCCTCACCGCCGCCACCGCGCCGGAGTCGCCGACGCCCGTGGTCCCATCCGTCCCATCCGTCCCATCCGTCCCATCCGTCCCATCCGTCCCATCCGTCCCATCGGCCGCCCGCGGCGAAGCCACCGCCACCCCGGGGCCCGACGCCCAGCGGTCGATCCCGCCGCCGCCCGAACCCTTGGCCACCGGGCCACATCCCGTCGATGTCCCGGCACCCCTAACAACCACCGAGGACCACCCGCAACCCGGCTCCCCCACCCTGCCGCGGGAGGGCGCGCCGGACGCCCTGCCCACCCCGGATGACCTCAAGGAGGCCAATACCACCGCCGCCCCACGGGAAACCCCACAGGAAACCCCACAGCAGCCGGCCTTCCGCGGCGATCAACGCAAGACCACCATTCAGGGGTCGATCTCGCGCAGCGGCCGCAGCGCGCTGGATGTCGAGGACTCGCCGCTCGGCCGCTATCAAGCCACCATCAGCCGCGCCGTGGAACTCGAGTGGCAGCGCAACTGCGTGCGCTATCGCGACTTCATCACCCCCGGCTTCCTCACCGTGCGCTTTTTCGTCGATGCCAAGGGCAAGGTGCGCAACGTCCAATTCGTCGGTGCCATGCAGACCGGCCAACAGCAAAAAGGTTTCACCCTCAACTCCATCCGCGACGCCACCATCCCCGCCATGCCTCCCGACTTGCGCAAGGATCTCCAAGAGGAGCCGCTCGAACTCGTCATCAACTTCTACTTCTAACACACCATCATGTCCCCTGCCTCCGCCCTTCTGCCGGCCATCACCACCCCCGCCGCCGCCTTGCACGCCACCTGGGCGTTTCTGCTGCAGGGCGGGCTGTTCATGATTCCGCTTGCCCTGTGCTCGATCATCGGGATGATGGCCATCCTTTACAAATTCCTCGCCCTCGCCAGCAAGCGGGTCATCCCCGAGTCCCTCGCCTATGAGGTCGCAGCCTTCGAACACCGCCTCGCCGAGGGCAAGCCCGATCCTATGTTGCGCCAATTCCAAGAGGGAAAAAGCACCCTCGCCCGGCTCTGCTCCATCGCCCTCAAACACCGCGGCAAAACCGTCGCGGAAATCACCCAGGCCGTCGAATCCTCCGCCCGCGAGGAATCCGTCCACCTCCACGCCGGCATCGGGGTGCTCGATGTGGTCATCACCGTGGCCCCGTTGCTCGGCCTGCTCGGCACCGCTTCGGGCTTGGTGGTCATTTTCGAGGGGCTGGGCGAGACCACCGACCATGTTGCCATCGCCCGCGGCATCGCCGTGGCACTCAACACCACCATCTTCGGCCTGACCATCGCCGTGCCCTGCATCATTGCCCACGGTTATTTCATCCGCCGCATCGAGATGCTCACCGCTCGCCTCGAAGGCTTGCTCGGCAATCTCGTCCACGTCTGCCAAGCCTCTGCCGACACGCCGCCCTAACCGCCCATGCATTTCCACCGCCCCGCCCGCAAGCGCAACGAGGTGCCGATCGTGCCGATGATCGACATCCTGTTCATCCTGCTGATTTTTTTCATCGTTTCCACCCAGTTCAAAAAACCCCGCAACGTGCTGCGCATCGAACTGCCCACCGTCCGCGAGGTGCCCTCCTCCAAGGTGACCGACGCCCGCTCGGTCATCGCCG
Organism: Akkermansiaceae bacterium; assembly: GCA_903934285.1. Taxonomy (GTDB): domain Bacteria; phylum Verrucomicrobiota; class Verrucomicrobiia; order Verrucomicrobiales; family Akkermansiaceae; genus Luteolibacter. Next base: position 22,392 of record CAIZNN010000049.1, read on the forward strand.
TGGATGCCTTGGGTCACATCACCCTGGACGCCCTCAACGTCCCGGAAGGCCTGCTGCAATCGTACCTCGCCGCCTATCAAAAACAAAACCCCGGCCGCAAGCTCGAACTCGAAGCCGACCGCCAACTCTCACTCGAACGACTGCTCGGCATCTGGGACTCCCTGATCAAGGCTGGCATCCCCATCACCGACGTGCCCGCCCGCATCCGCCTGCCGCAGTGAGCGCCACGCCGCCGTGGCCTGAACCGCAGACGTGACCTGAACCGCAGACGCGGCAGGGACTCCCCATTGCGTTCGCCGCATTTATAATGCCAGCCATTATCTTGTTGACAGAGGTGGGGTGGACCATACCCCGGCCAACGCTGACAAAATCAGCGTCGATGTTGGGCTGCGACACAAGATGCTTTGCGCTTCCATTGAGTTTGAGTGTTGCCGCATTTCGCATTTATAATGCCAGCCATTATCTTGTTGACAGACCCTACCCCGGCTGACGCTGACAAAATCAGCGGCGGTGTTGGGCTGAGACACAAGATGCTTTGCGCTTGGGCGCGCCGTGGCTGATTAAGCCGCTCGCCCTGCCAGACTGCCCGGCGCGCGCAAACCGGGCTTGCCCTGAGGTGGTGATAAGATACGCTGGCGGGCGTGAACGACGATTTTCCGGTTTCACCACCCCGGGCATGGGCGGAGATTGATTTGGTGGCACTGCGCTGGAATCTGGCAGTGGCGCGGCAGGCGTGCGGAGTGGCGGTGATGGCAGTGGTCAAGGCCGGCGCCTACGGCCACGGGTTGGAGGAAATCGCCCGCGCCTTGGCCGCCGAAGACCTCGCGTTTTTCGGCGTGGCCAATGTGCGGGAAGCCCGCCAAATCCGCCACGCCGGCGTGAACACCCGGATTTACTTGTTAGGGCCGACCTGGTCGGAGGAGCGCAAGGAGATTGTGGCGCGGGATTGGACGCCGTGCATCTCCTCGCTTGAGGAGGCCTGCGAATTCAACTGGCTGGCGGCCGCGCACGGCCGCCGGTTCAAGGTTCACATGGCAGTGGATACCGGGATGGGGCGCGGCGGGTTTGTGGCCGATGGCTTGGCGGAGGCGCTGGCGGCGTTGGAGCGGTTGGAGTATTTGGAAATCGAGGGGATCGGCTCGCACCTGCCCGCGGCCGATGAGGATGAGGAATTCACCCGGCAACAGATGGCGCGCTTTGCGGCGATCATCGACGAGTTGGGCGGCGCGGCGCGGTTCCGTTGGCGCCACCTTTCTAACAGCTCAGGGATTCTCGGCTACGCCCCTGGCGTGTGCAACCTTGCGCGGCCGGGGCTGATGCTTTACGGGATAGCGCCGCTGGCCGGGTTCCAACACCAATTGCGCAACGTGATGACGCTCAAATCCCGGGTGACCTTGGTGCGCACCCTGCCGGCCGGCCACGGTATTTCCTATGGCCGGGCGTTTGTGACCAGCAAGCCGACCCGGGTTGCCACCGTTGGCATTGGCTATGGCGACGGCTATCCACGGCATGTGTCCGGGCACGGCGCGGAGGTGTGGATAGCAGGCTGCCGCTGTCCCATTCTCGGCCGGGTGACGATGGACCAGATGATGGTCGATGTGACCGGTAGCCGCGAAGTCGGCGAGGGCGCTGAGGTGGAGTTGTTCGGTCCGAACCTGCCGGTGGCGGAGGTAGCCCGCAATGCCCAAACCATCGTTTGGGAAATTCTCACCGGCATCACCCCGCGGGTGCAGCGCTGCTATCGCGAATGAACGGACTTGCACATTTTTGTTCGGCCGAACATCATTTTGCTTGCGTTCCGCCCGTTTCGCCTGTAATCCAACGCCACACCAAACATCCCCCATGGCCGCCAAACAAAGCAACGAAGAATCCGCCGCAGAAAAACACGCCGAAGCCCGCAAGCGCAATCTTGACCTCGCCATCGCCTCGATCCAAAAGGAATTCGGCGAAGCCGCCATCATGCGCATGGGCGACGGCCACCGCGTCGATGTGGACGTCATCCCCACCGGCAATCTGCTGATTGACCGCGCCTTGGGGGTTGGCGGTTTCCCGCGCGGCCGCATGGTCGAGGTGTTCGGCCCGGAGTCGTCCGGCAAGACCACCCTCACCCTCACGGTCATAGCCCAAGCCCAGAAGCGCGGTGGCATAGCCGCCTTCATTGACGTTGAGCACGCCCTCGACCCGCAATATGCCAAGAAACTCGGCGTCAACATGGACGACTTGCTGGTGTCCCAACCCTCGTCCGGGGAAGAAGCGCTGCAAATCTGCGAGGCGCTGGTCCGCTCCAATGCCATCGATGTGATCGTGTTGGATTCGGTTGCCGCCCTGGTCACCAAGCAGGAACTCGATGGCGAAATCGGCGATTCCACCGTCGGTGCCCAAGCCCGGCTGATGAGTGCGGCCATGCGCAAGCTCACCGCGCTCATCGCCAAGGCGCGCACCGTGTGCATCTTCACCAACCAGATCCGCGAGAAAATCGGTGTCATGTTTGGCAATCCGGAAACCACTCCCGGCGGCCGTGCCCTGAAGTTTTTCTCTTCGCTGCGCATTGATATCCGGCGCATCGGCCAAATCAAAGCCTCGGATGGGGTGGTCACCGGCAGTCGCACCAAGATCAAGGTGGTTAAGAACAAGGTAGCCCCGCCCTTCACCGAAGCCGAGTTCGACATCATGTATAACGAGGGGATTTCCTCCACCGGGTCGCTGCTGGACCTGGCATTGGAGATGGAGATCGTGCAAAAGCGCGGTTCGTGGTTCAGCCACAACGGCACTCAGCTTGCGCAAGGCCGCGATGCCGCCAAGGAGCTCCTCAAAGGCGATGCCGCCCTTTACGCCGAGATCGAAACCAAGGTCAAGGAACAGCTCGAATTAAAGAAAAAGAACTGAGGCGGCGGGGCCTCGCCTCACGAAGGGGGCGGCTTGCCTAAAGCGTTGGATGTTGGGTGGCGGAATTTTGGTTGAAACTTCGCCGCGCTCCGCCACGCTCGGGCCCGCCGCAATCATCCAGCACCCCTCTCCCATTCTTATGTCACTCGTCACCCAAGTGCGCAACGCCGGCGTCGTCGGCGCCGGCGGCGGCGGCTTTCCCGCCCACATCAAGCTCGTCGCCAAGGCCGACACCGTGATTGCCAATGGCGCGGAATGTGAGCCACTGCTGCACAAGGACGCCGCCATTCTGCTGCACCGCGCCGCCGAGGTGGTGCGCGGCATCTTGCTGTGTGCCGAAGCGGTGGGGGCCGCCGAGGCGGTGATCGCGATCAAGGCGAAGAAAACACACGCGGTGGCCGCCGTCGAGGCCGCCTGTGCCGGCACCCGGGCGCGGGTCCACTTGTTAGACGACTACTATCCCGCCGGTGACGAATACGATCTGGTGCACACGGTTACCGGGCGGCTGATACCGCCGGCGGGTTTGCCGATGCACGTGGGGGTGGTGGTGCAGAACGTGGAAACGCTTGCCAACATAGCCGCCGCCGCTGCGGGGCAGCCGGTGATCCGCAAGACCCTGACCATCGCCGGCGCGGTGCGCGAACCGGCGACCTTCGAAGTGCCGCTCGGCATTTCGCTGCGCGAATGCATAGCCGCGGCCGGCGGTGCCACCGTCGCCGATCCGGTGCTCAATATCGGCGGCATGATGATGGGCGAAATCACCGTGGATCTGGACCGACCGGTCACCAAGACCACCGCCGGGGTGATCGTGCTGGCGCGCGACCATCATGTGATGGAACGCAAACTCAAGCCGCCCCAGCAGCAGGCCGCCATCGGCAAGTCCGCCTGCGACCAATGCCGGTATTGCACTGAGTTCTGCCCGAGGTTTTTGTTAGGCTACGCGGTGGAGCCGCACCAGGTGATGCGCTCGCTCGGCTTCAGCGCCAGCGGTTCGGAACGATTCAGCGAATGGGCCGGCCTGTGTTGCTCGTGCGGCCTGTGCACCCTGTATGCCTGCCCCGAGCAACTCTATCCGAAAGAAGCCTGCGACGACTCGAAAGCCGTGTTGCGCGCCAAGGGCTGGAAATGGACCGGTGCCACCAGCGTCGCGGCCCATCCGATGCATGACGGCCGCCGCGTCCCTGTCAAAAGCCTGATGAAGCGCCTCGGCATCGAGGGCTACGACCACCCGGCACCGCTGCGGACGGGCGTTCTAACAACCAGCCGCGCCGTGCTGCCGCTCAAGCAACACGCCGGCCCCCCGGCCCTCGCCAAAGTTGCCGTCGGCCAAGTCGTCGCCGCCGGTCAGGTGCTAGCCGAGCCCGCGGCCGATGCCCTCGGCGCCATTCTTCACGCGCCGTTCGCCGCCACCGTCGAGGCCGTCACACATCAAGCCATCATCCTGCATATCTAACATGAACGACCGCGCCATTGGACTTATTGAACTCACCAGCATAGCCGGCGGCTTTCTGGTCGCCGACACCATGCTCAAGGCGGCGAACGTGAAGCTGTTGCTGTCGCGTTCGATTTGCTCCGGCAAATATATGGTGCTGATCGGCGGCGACGTCGCGGCGGTCGGCTCCGCGGTGCATGCCGGGTGCAGCGCCGCCAAGGGCTGTCTGATCGACCAATTCGTCATCCCCAAAGTCCATCCCGACGTGTTCGCCGCGCTCGGCCGCTCGCACCCGATCGAACCGACCGGCGCCTTGGGCATCCTCGAATCATTCAACGTCGCCAACCTCATCGAGGCAGCCGACACCGCGGTCAAGGCGGCCAACGTCACTTTGTTAGAGATCCGGCTGGCCATGGCGCTAGGTGGCAAGGCGTTTGCCACCTTCACCGGCGATGTGTCCTCGGTGCAGGCCGCCGTGGATGCCGGGCGCGCGGTCATTGCGCAGGCCGGCTTGTTAGTCAACGCGGTGGTCATTGCCCGGCCGCATCCGGATGTCTACCGCGAGTTGATCTAGCGAGGCTGCGTCTCAAGACGCAAGACTGCAAGACGCAAGACGCAAGACGCAGGACCCAAGACCGGAGAGCGCAGCGCTTCTTCATTAGCTCTTCTCTTGAGTCTTGCGTCTTGCAGTCTTGGGTCTTTGCCCCGCCCCTCGAGATGGGGAGTCCTGGAGGGACTCAATCCTTGATGATGTAATTGACGTAGGCGTTGTTCGGGCGGGTCTCTGCCGTGACATCGTTGACCAGAACCGGAGCGACCGGTTGGGTCCAGAATCCGCCCGCCACGTTCATCACGTCCATATAATCATCATCCTTGCCGCTACCGCTGGGGATCTGGTCACTGAGCAGGCGATCGAGGGCCTTGACCGCTTGTTCCGCACTATTCCACGAGAAGAGGTCGGCGGAATTGTAATACCCCCACTGGTGACGATGTGCCTGGACCTTGTCGGCCTGGAGGGAACCGACCTGGTTGCCGGTGTTGCCACCGGCCGCGCTGAAGGAGCGGCTGGCCGCGTCGGGATCGGCGCTGGTATCGCTGCGGGCACCGTTCAAGCCGCGCAGGAACAAGCCCCGCAAGTCGGGCAGGTTGAAGTTGGTGTCCGGGTCTGCCGGAGTCTCCACGGTGCCCAGATGGGTCGTGCCATCGCCCCAGGTGGTGCCGATGGCGTTGAAGAGCCTGGTCTTGGCGGTGCTGGCCAAGGCGCTGCCATCGCACAACAGCCAGCCGGCCGGAATGGTGGCGCCGCCGAACGCCATGATGCTGCCCGCGGGGCACAACGCATTGGTGAGCTCAGTGACCAGGCTGGCAGCCAATGCCGCCACTTGCGCATTCTGGCTTTGCAGGGCATAGGCCGTGCTCAGAAACTGCTGGCGCGGCAAGATCGGGGCACCGCCATCAACACTGATCTCGATGAACCGGTTGGGGCCGGCAAATGCCGCGGTGATCGAATCGCCATCAGTATCGCTCGGGCCGATGATGACATTGAAACTGCCGTTGACCACCGGCACGAGCAAGCCATGGCCGACGCCCACGACACCGTCGAAGCGGAACGGGCCCCAGACTTTGTTGCCCAGATTGGCTTGGTCAAAGACGTTGAATTCGATGGTGTAGTTGCCGGTGGCCAAGGGGTTGCCATCGGCAGCCTTGAGCAGGCCCTGGTAGTTGACGTATTCAGGAACGCCCAGCGGGTCTGCCAGAGCGGGCAAGTGGGTGGCGGCGAACAGCAGCAGGACACACAGGATGGCGGGGTGCGTTTTCATAAGCGGTCGATCCGGTTGACGGGTTAGGGCTGGCATTGGGTTCGCAGCGCGTAAAGGTGGCGGATATAGATGTGAACGTCTTGCAGGGTGTTGAGGTTCACCTTGTCGGCGGCGATTGTTAGATTGAGATTAGTGATCGCCACGGAGCGTTCCTTCAAGAAAGTGGTGGCGTAGTCATCGTTGGGTTGAATGGTCTTGTCCGGTTGATTCCAAAACACAACATTCATGGTGGCGCGCTGCTCGGCGGTCGAACTGGCTTCGAGGGTGCCTGTGACCGGATCGGTGCCCATGGCGAAGTAGCGGAATGGAAAACTTTGGAGTTCATTGGCTTGCTCCAAGCCGCCGCTGGTCGGCGCGGCGCATGCCGGCCGGACGAAGCACGTGCCGCCATACGACAGATCGGCGGGCTTGATGGCCTGGCTGGCCGCGCTGCTGTCGACGAACTTGACCTTGAGCCACTCGATTTTGTCGAGGTAATAGCCGGCGGTGAGGAGGCTGCCGTCCAAGGCGTATTCCGCGCCGCTGAAGAGGCTGCCGCTGGCCAGTTCCTCGGTGAGGCGCAGGGTGTTCAAATTGAGCACATAGACGGCGCGCTGCGGGTCGTAGCCCGCGGCCATTCTGCTGCGAAACTCGGCGAGCCGGTCGGCGGGGTCCGGATAGGTTCGTCCCCAGGCGTCGTCCTTGAGCGAGATGGCTTCGGTGACGGTGGAGCGGCCGTTGAGCTTGCCGAGATTGGCGAGGTTGAATTGATCCATGGCAATGAGGAGATCGTCCAATTCCGCGGCATTGCGGAGCTTGAAGAGGGATGACAGCTCCCACAGGGGACTGCCCGGCGTGCCGTCACTGTAAACAAAGTGTTGGTTGTATTTGTACTCGAGGGCCCGCAAAGCCAAAAACACCCAGCGCTGGGCGGCACGAAAAGCGAAGTCCGCCCGAATCATGGCGTTTTGCGCCCGCAGGAAATGGATCGGGTCGGCGTAGTAGCGGCCGGCCAGCTCGGAGTTGTTCTGGTCCAGCAAGACTTGCATCTGCTGCATTTCCCGCTGCAAGCCGTCGATGCGTTCCATCTCCTGGTCGCGCACCGAGCCGTTGTCCTGCAAGGTGAGGATTTGGGATTGGAGTTCCCGCTCCAGGTTGCGCTGCTCCTCGCCGGCTTGGAAAATGTTTTGATCGGCGTCGGCGAGGGCCAGGTCCTTATCGAAGTCGGCCGCGGCGAGATCCAATTGCATTTCGGCATGGCCCTTGTTGAGCTCGCCGGTGGTCTGGACGGCGATGTTGGCGACGCCCGCCACGCCGGTGGCAATCGCCGCGCCCCAACCCCAGGTGGGAACAAAGTCGGCGGCGGCAAGCTGGCCCGCCACGTCGGCCACCATGTCGTAGGCGGCCTGGGTGCCGGCCTGCGCCGCATTCCAATGGGTGATGGTGTCGCGTTCGGTGGTGATGACATCGTGGTAGGTCTTGGTGGCGGCGATAATGGCGTTGCTCCGGTTGTTAGAAGCAGCCAGCCGCGCCGTCGCGCTCTCGAACTGGGTATTGAGCAGGGCGCCGGATTGCGCCAGCTGGGTGGCTTTGGCGTTGGATTGCTCGATGCTCTGGTGGGCCTGGCGCAGCTCGCTGCCGGCGCGCGGATTGTTAGAGTGGGAGGCGGGCACGGTGGGATTGACCGGCGGGTAACGGCCGGCGGGAACCGGTGAGGGGTAGGGGTCGGCAGCGTCGGTTGGGAGATAGCCGCAGATTTCCAGATAGCGTTGCGCGTAGGCTTGCTCGTTGTCGCTCATTTCCTCGAACACCTCATCGGCAAACCCCCGGTAGGCATCGTACTTGGTGGTGGCTTCGGCAAAGGCATTGCGGGCCCGCCCGAGAATGCTGCTGGTTTCGTTAGGGTGATCCAGCCAGCCGCGCAAGGCATCGTAAGAGTCCCAGAGGTGCTGGGAGCCGGCATCGACAAAGGTGCTGATGAGGGCGAGGAAATCCGGGTCGTATCCCAGAACATTCAGTTCAGAACCCAGGAAACCGCTCACTTTGGTTAGTTCCGCGGCGCTGGCCAGCACGCCGGCAAGAGCGGCGCGCACGCCCGAGGCATCGGTTGCGGGCTCCGGAGGAATGGCATTGGGCAGCAGGGCATGCAGCAGGCTGGTGTTGAGGAGGATTTCGCGGTTGGTCGCATCGATCAATTCGAAGCCGAGGGTCGGGTCGTCTTTCTGGCCGGCCGGCACCGCGGTGCGGCCGCGCATGCCGTAGAGTTTGGCCAGCTCCGCGGCGCTCTGGGCATAGTCGCGCAGCACGCCTAACAAGGCCACGTAATCCTTGTAGCCGGCAAACAACGTGGGCTGGGTGCCACCCTGCAGCGGGACGGTGCTGAGGTTGCCGGCCGCGTCCCGGAACTGCGCGGCCATCTGGTTGCGCAGAGGTTGTTCCTGCTGGAAAATCCATTGTCCCAAGACAATGCCCGGGGTGGCGTTGCTGTCGATTTGCGACACGTCGACGCCGCCGCGATCGACGAACAATTTGCCGTATTCGTCGAGGATGCCCCCGTATTTATCCAAGATGGCGAGATAGCCGGTGATTTCGTGATCAATGATGAAATCGCCCGGGGGGATGGTGGCCAGGCCGAGCCGGTAGCGGGCGACTTCGGCGAGGTGGGTTTTCACGGCTTGGACCTCGGCGACGATGAAATCGTAGTAGGCGTCGAGCAAGGCATGGCGCAACTGGCGGTTGAGAGGGGAATACTTGAGGGCTTGGCGCAGGACGTCGATGCCGGCGCGGGCGGCCTGGCGTTCGGGATCGCCGAAGTAACTGGCGATGCCCTCGAACTCAGCGCGGACCTCGGTACCCGACCCGTTGTAGAGCAATTGTTTGTAGCGAAAGGCGGCGGAGCTGCCGGCAATCAGGTCGCGGGTGGTGGCTGATTCCGGCGGATAGAGCAGGGTCTGTGCGAGGCGGATGGTTTCCACTTCAAATTGGGCAAAGGGCACCGCGCGGGCCAGCATCTGGCCAAAACCGCAACTGGCGAGTTGGATGCCATCGGCCGAGGCAGGGGTGGCGGGCGGCAGTCCCGAGCCTGGGGGGCTGTAGGCCCCCACGCTGCCGCTGAACAACGCCAGGGAATTCTGCCCGGCCGGATTGTCCTGCGAATTGGTTAGAACATTGGCGAAGTCCGGCAGCACCAGATAGGCGCCGGTGGTTTGCGCCCTGAGGGGCCCGCCGAGGGCGAGGACGATGGCGCCGGCGAGGGCGATGCGTGCCGGGAATTTGCCACGGGGGGTCATGGGGGTGCGGCGGTTAGGGTTGGGCGGGCGTGGTGGGAATCGGCAAGGGGGTCATCACGGGGGCCTCGCGCGTCAGGAAGAAATAGCCGTGGTTGATGAATTGCAGGGGAGTGGTGGCGGGCTGCGACGAGGCCAAAGTTTCGGTGAATTGGCCGCCGATGACCACGGGGCCAAACGAATCGTTGCTCTTGAACAGATAGAACACGTTGCTCACCCCGGGCGCTGGCGCCACGGCGGCAAACGCCAGCGTGCGCAGCAAGGGCAGCGGACCCAGCAAGCGGGAACTGCCAGCCGGCAGCGCCACCGAAACCCCACTGAACTCGCTGGCCGTCCATGTCACATTCGTCAGCTCCCAGCCGGCTTGCCCGGCTGGCGGGGGCGGAATGAGCTGGCCGCCGAGGTGGGTGGCGCCGCTGGTGGCGCTGGGTATGAGCAACGCGCTGGCCTGGCCACCTGAGCGCAGCAGCCGCAGCCGGAAGCTCGTTTCGCCCACGTCGGATTGGAACAAGCCACTCCAATTGGCGTCGTTGTCCATCAGCAGAACGGTATGGGTCTGGAAGGCTCCGGTGTGGTAGCTGCCGGCCGCATCGTCCCGCAATTCGAGGACAATGGCTTCGACTTCCTCCACCACGAGGTCATCCAGGATGACGACCGGGATGGCAGCGGTGGTGCCATTGACGGCAACCGTCCCGGTTTGCGGGGCGGTGAAATCCGCGCCATTGCTGGCGGTGCTCATCACCGAAACGACGTACTGCAGGGTCCCGGAATAGAGCCGGTCCAATTCGACCGGGACCAACACGGTGCCGGCCCCCTCGATGCAGCGTGAGGTGGGGGCCGCGAATTGCACACCCGGCTGCACGCCCCGCGGCGGTCGGCTGAGCGCGGTGGTCGGCAGCGTGCCACTGCCCAATTCGATGAGGTCGCTGAAGCCATCCGCATCGGTGTCGGCGACATTCGGATTGGTGCCCAGGATGCTGGTTTCCATCGGGTCGGTCAGTCCATCGCGGTCGCTGTCCACACCGATGCGATAAAAGCCCCTGGCGTTGGGTGCCTGCACCGTGACCCTGCACTTGGCACCACCCAGCGAGGAGAATGTCGTTCCTAACAAGTATGTGAAGGTCCAGGAGCCTGCGCGCAAGGTATCGGAATATTCCAACGCATGGCCCATGAGCGGATCCACCAGCAGCCGGCTGTCGGTGAATTCAAGGGTCACATAGCCGGCAGCGTAACTGATACGGTCAACCTGAAAGCCAGCCTGCGCCTGGCTCGTGCCCGGCAATGCCGACAGCAAGCCGCCGAGGCCGCCAACCAAGGCGGCCAGCAAGTGGTGGCAACGGGTGGGCTTGCACGCGGGGGGGGTCATAAGCGCTCCTTCTTGCGGTCTTGGGTCTTGAGTCTTGGGTCTGAGGCGAAACGTCGTCAATAGACGGTACCAAGATTGCTTTCGCAGGTAAGTTATGCCTTGGGATAATTTATGCAGGAACCTTGGAAAGCTCGGTTGGCTTTTCCGTTGCCGATACATGAACATCAACCCAATTGCTAGGAAATTGCGTTGCGGGTGCAGGCCGTTGCGCGAGCCGGTGACCGGATGGCTTGGTAGCTGGACATTGACTTTGCGTGAGCCCTGTGCTGCGCGTTGGCTCACGGGGTTCGGCAGGATGCCAAACCCAGCCGGCAGGATGCCGGCGCTCCCCACCCACGCTGCGGCCAATTCGATTTTGGGGGCTCCTCAGGCGGCGCCGGGATGCGGGTCGGTCTCGCTGCGCTGTTGGATGAGCGGGCGCAGGGCGCGATGCAAAGTCGTTAGATCGGGGTCTGCGGCGAGCACCGCGTCGGCGAGGGTGCGGGCCTCGTGGAGCAGCGGGGTGTCGGCCAGGAAATCGGTGAAGCGCAGGTCGGAGAGGCCGCTCTGGGCGGTGCCTAACACATCGCCCGGACCGCGCAGGCGCAGGTCGGCCTCGGCGATTTCGAAGCCATCGGACGTCTGCTCGAGGATCTGGAGTTTTTCGAGGCCGTCGGGGTTTTTGCCATCGGTGAGGAGGATGCACCAGCCCTTGTGGCCGCCGCGGCCGATGCGGCCGCGGAGTTGGTGGAGCTGTGCCAAGCCGAAGCGCTCGGCGTGATGCAGGATCATGACGCTGGCATTGGCCACATCCACGCCCACCTCGATGACGGTGGTGGCCACCAGCGCGGCGATCTCACCGGCGCGGAAGCGGCGCATCACGTCCTCCTTTTCCTCGGGCTTGAGCCTGCCGTGGAGCAGGCCGACCTGGCAGCCGGCGAGGCGTTTCTGCCATTTGGCATAGGCCTCGATGGCGGACTCGGCGTTGAGGGTTTCGCTCTCGTCGACGAGCGGATAGACGAGGTATGCCTGGCGGCCCTCACCGATCTGTTGTTTGACGAACTTGGTGACGTCGGTCTGCTTGGGGGCGATGCGCACGGCGGTGACGATCTTGCCGCGGCCGGGCGGCTTCTCATCTAACAACGACACGTCGAGATCGCCGTAGATCGTCATGGTCAGGGTGCGCGGGATCGGGGTGGCGGTCATGACCAACACATCGGGCACCAGGCCCTGGCTGATGAGGGCGGCGCGCTGGGCGACGCCGAACTTGTGTTGCTCATCGATGACGACCAAGCCGAGGTCGCGGAAGGCGACGGAGTCATAGAGCAAGGCATGGGTGCCGATGATGATCTGCGGTTCGCCGGACAGCGGCAGGTGGGTTGATTCGTCGCGGTTGGCGGTGCGCAGGGCGATGCGCAGGTCCAACGGTTCGAGCCAGCGGCGGAAGGTGAGGAAATGTTGTTCGGCGAGGATCTGGGTGGGCGCCATGAGGGCGGCCTGGCAGCCGGAGTCGATAGCCAGCAACATGGCGGCCATGGCCACGAAGGTTTTGCCGGAGCCCACATCGCCTTGCAACAAGCGGTGCATCGGCTGCGGTTCGCGCATGTCGGCCACCAACTCCTTGATGGAGCGCTTCTGCGCATTGGTTAGATCAAATGGCAGGCTGGCGTAAAACCGCTTGAGCAAAGTGGTGCGGGTACCCAGCACGCGGCCCGGGCGTTCGTGATAGCGGGCGCGGCGCCACACCACATTGAGTTGCAGCGCGAAGAATTCCTCGCGCGCGAAACGGCGGCGGGCGGCCGCGGCCTGCGCGATGGCAGCGGGGAAATGCACCTCGCACAGTGCCTGATGGCGGGGCGTGGCGGGAGCGAGGTCGCGGATGGATGCCAGTGTGGCCGGATCGGTGCGCTGCAATAACAGATGGATGATTTCGCGCAGGCGGCGCTGTGCCAGACCGGATAGATTCTTGTAGATGGGAACGATGCGCTCGATATGGATCGAGGCCCCGGCCTCATCATCCTCGCGCAGGATCTCAAACTCCGGGTGGTCGATCACGAGGCGTCCGTTAGAGTCCTTGACCTTGCCGTAGAGGATGACTTCGTGGCCGGTGGCCAGCAGCTTGTGAATGAACGGCATGTTATACCAGCGACAGGTGACTTTGCCGCTGCCGAAGACGCCGCCGGACCCGTCCATCACGATCGCCTCGTAGAATCTGCGGCCGTGCCCGAAGCCGCGCAGCGCGGCATCGATGACCGTGCCGCGCAAGCACACCGGCAGCGGCGAGGGCTGGTTGGGAAAGGCATCGAAGCGCCGCCGGTCCTCGTAGCGGCGCGGCAGGTGCTCGAGCACCGCCCCCGGCGTGGTCAGCCCGGCAGCGGCCAGCGCGGCGACGTCCTTGGGCGGCAGGAGCGAAAGCGAGGCCAAGGCGTCGTGGGCGGAGATCACGCGCCGAGAGTGCGGCGCTTATCCCACATTTTCAAGCCAGCAATCCCGCCGTGAGCCACGCCGGGCAAGATGCCCGATACGGTTTACTTAGCACTCTTGGTGTTTTGAGTCGAGGCTCCGGGCAAGATGCCCGGGCCACCGTGGCGCGGGCATCCTGCCCGCCGCCTTTTCATGTCTCGTCCCTGCATCGCCTTAAGTAAACCGTATTGGGCAAGATGCCCGGGCCACGGTGGCGCGCATGGAGCGGCACTTGCCAAGTGCCGTGTCATTTAGCGACGGGACTTTGGCAAGTCCCGTTCCATGCCCCCGCAGGGCCGCTCACAGTCCGGCCAGTCGGCGCAGATAGGGAAACGTGTAGATGCCATAGGCATGGCCGTCGCCCCAATGCAACTGGATGGCATAGCCGCCGACGACTTCGAATTTCACCAACTCAAACGCCTTGGGGCCGTGCTCGACGACGGGGCGGACGACGCGGCCGAGGGCATCCGGCTCGCCCTGACAGGCGGCACAGGGACAGGCGCGGCGCAGCAGTGGCAATGCGAGGTAGAGTTCGGTGCCATCGGCAAATGCGAGGGCGAGTTCGTTGGCGATGACGGCGGCGTTGGCAAGGGATTGGGGCATGGTGATTGGAATGGCGCCTGATGGGTCGGGAGGACGGGCCTCACAATGTTAGACTGGCAAAATGAAACACTGAGGGCAGGCACTGATGTTAAGACGTCTTGCAGTGATGGCAGTGGCCATCAGTGTTGCAGTGGTGTTCTTCGCCCTGATAGATGAGAGGTCCTTCCTGGCTTGGGTCTTGAAGTCGTGGGTCTGTTTTCTATCCGAGTTCGCCATCGACCCGGTAGGCGCGCTCGCCGAAGATCGCCGAGCCGACGCGGACGTGGGTGGCGCCTTCCTCGATGGCCACTTCAAAATCGTCGCTCATGCCCATGCTCAGGGCCGGCAGGCACACCGAGAACTCTTGCTCGAGGGAATCGCGCAAGTCGCGCAATCCAGCAAACCAGGGGCGGGCGGCTTGCGGGTCCGGCGCGGCGGGAGGGATGGTCATGAGGCCGACAATATCGAGGCGTTGCAGGCGCAGGAGCGCCGCCATCTCGGCGCGCAAGACCGCCGGATCGAAGCCGCCCTTGGCGGCTTCGGCCGCGACGTTGACCTGCAGAAAGACTTTGGGGAAGAGCCCGAGTTCGGCGGCGAGTTCAGCGGCGTAGGCGGCGAGGCGCAATGAATCGATGGCGTGAATGGCTTCAAATGCCGGCAGCAGTTTGCGGACTTTGTTGTGCTGGACGCGGCCGATGAAATGCCAGCGCAGGGCACCGGGCAGGGCGGCGATTTTAGCGGCGGCTTCTTGCTGCCGGCTTTCGCCGAAGAGCATCTGCCCGGCCTCGTAGGCTTCGCGGATGAATTCGGGCGCGACCCCTTTGGAGACGGCGAGCAACTCCACGGCATCCGCGGCACGGCCCGCCCGCCCACATGCGGCGTGCATCCGCTCGCGTACCGCCAGAAGGTTGGCCGCTACTCCAGCCATCAGTCTTGTGCAGGGAGGGTCTTGGCCGCGCCAGCCAAGCGGGCGTTTTCGGTCAGATCGGTCAGCCCCTTGAGCAGCATGAGCGATTCGCGTTTCACCGGGTCGAGACCCGAGGGCCACTTCGGGGAGTCGTCCAGATCGGCGGCTTCATCCTTGGCGCGGCGCATGTATTCGGCATTCTCCGCCGCCGGGTCGTATTCGTGCATGGCCGCGCCTTGGTTGAGATCATCGAGGCTGAGCTTGTGGAAACGGAAGTTTTGCTTGTCCTCGGCGGACATCTTGGCAAAGCGGGTGCGCCGCTCGAGGTTGCGTTCGCGCCTGATGGCGTCGGCCTCGGCGAGTTCGCGCTGGCGGGTCGCCTTATTGAGGGAGACCTTGTTTTCCTTGATGCGTTCCTTGTTCTTCATCACATCCTCGATGACATAGGCGAAGTCCTTGGAGGCGTTGACCCGCTCCTGGCTCCAGGCCTGGAGGCGGGGAATGAACAGGGCGCCCGGGTCCAGCGGTTTGAAACCCGGCGCCGGGCTGATCCGGTCGTGGGGCATCGCGTTATCCAAGAACGACTCGCCGATTTCCAAGCCGTCTAACAAACTAGGCAGCACCACTTGCGGCACCACCCCATCCATCTGGGTCGACGACCCCGACGGCCGATAGAATTTTTGGATGGTGAGTTTCAGGTAGCCGGCGCGTTCGCGGGATGCGAAAAACGGCATCATTTCGGCGATGGGCATCGGTTGTTGGACGGTGCCCTTGCCGAAGGTGGACGACTCGCCAACCACGATGACGCGATTGACGTCCTGCAGCGCGCCGGCCAAAATCTCGCTGGCCGAGGCACTGCTCTTGTCGGTCATGACCACCATCGGGCCTTCGTAGAACGGCTTGCGGTTTTCGGATTCCTTGACCTGAACCCGGCCGCGGTTGTCTTTGACTTGGACGACCGGGCCGCGGTCGATGAAAAACCCGGTCATGCGCCGCACCTCATCCAGCGAGCCGCCGCCATTGTTGCGCAAATCCAGAATCAGGCCGTCGATTTTCTCCTCGATGAGGCGCAGCAGGATGCGTTCGACATCGACCGAGCAACTGACTTTGCCCTCATCGAAATCGGCGTAAAACGACGGCAGGGTGATCACGCCGAGGCGCCGGGACGGGCCTTTGTCGGATTTGATTTCGATGACTTGGCCGGAGGCTTGCTCATCCTTGAGTTCCACCTTGTCGCGCTCGATGACATAGATTTTGGTTTCGCCGGGTGGGGCGCCGGCGGGTTCGACTTTCAAACCCACGGCGGAGCCGACCTTGCCGCGGATGAGATCAACGACCTTGTCGATTTTCATGAACATGATGTCGATCATGTCGGCCGGCTTGCCGGTGTTGAGTGAATCCACCGCGACGATGCGGTCGTTGAGGCGGAGGTTGCCCTTGCGATCGGCCGGACCGCCCACCACGATGCCCATGATCTTGGTGGCGCCGTCTTCCTCGGGCTGCAACAGCGCGCCGATGCCGACCAGCTCGTTTTTCATCCCGTCCTTGAAGCGCGCCATTTCGCGGAAACTCATGTAATCGGTATGCGGATCATAGGTGGTGGCCACCGCACTGAGAAAATAATTGGCGATGTCCTCCGCATCGACGTCCTTGACGCTGTTGAGGAAGCGGCGGTATCGCAGGGCGATTTTGTCCTTCGGGTCGCGGTCGTCCTTGTTAGGATCGGGTTTGCCTTGTTCCTTGGCGAGTTTGGTGAGCAGTTCGCGGCGCAGGGTTTCACCTAACACGGCCTCCTTGACCTGCAAGCGCCACAGCCCGGCAGCTTGCGCCTCATCCTTCGGCCACGCAGCCTCCTTGCGGGTGCGGGCGACGGACTCCTCCGCCGCAAAATCAAACCCCGGCTCCTTGAGCAGTTGCTCGGTGAGCGCCACGCGGGCCTCGACCCGCTTCAAAAAGGTGTTGTAGATCTCGGTGGCCGGCGCCAGGGAGCGTTTTTCCAACAGCATGGTGTGCAGCACGTTGCCATAGCGCGCGCGGAAGCCATCGACATCGGCCTGGGTGAAGTACAGGCGCTGGTTATCCAGATCGCGGAGGAAACTATCAAGAAAGCGCTGGCTGAGTTCCTTGTCAAAGGGCACGCGCGAGAAATGATTGTTCTGCAGCGTGATGGCCATTTGCTTGCCGACCTCATTGAAGTCGGCTTGCTGGGCACAAGCGGTGCATGACGCCGCGGCCACGGCGACGGCGGTGGCCACTCTACCAAACGGGATGCTGATCATGGATAGGGTTGCGGGAAAAATTGGTTCTTCGGCACAATTCGTGTTGATTTTGAGTATGTGAAGGTGTGTTCGTATGGTCACCGTCTAGCGGCATCCTCGCACCGGTCAAGCGGGCGGACGGCATAAAGTTCGAGTCGTGGGGGTATGCGGAGGTTC
>CAIZNN010000050.1 GCA_903934285.1 Akkermansiaceae bacterium
ACCTGCTGCGGCTCTTCGGCGCCAAGCTTGAGCGCGAGGAGGCGATCGTCGACACCAAGGTCATCCGCGCCTGGCACCAGCGGTTGGCCCAGCGGGCCAAAATGGCCGCGCAGGCAGGCGGGGAGCTGCCGCTCAAGCTCTACCAAGACCTCTACCGGCCCACGGAAGTCAGTCCGCAGTTCATCCGCTGGCTACGCTCCATGCTCCTGCGGGCGACCTGTTACAGGGAGGCGCTGGCGATGTTACGCCCGCTCATGGAGAAATATCTCTGAGATGTTAGCCAACAGCGTTCTGGCATCATGTCCAAGGTGACAGCGGACACAGGCCCAGCACCTGGCATTGCCCCAATCAGCCAAACGCCGTGTTAGGATTTCAGGACATCACCCCACCGTTCTCACTGACAACTGGCGTGCGGTGAACAGACTGCCTTGGGCGTCTTCGTGCAGCGCCCGAGCGCCGCTCGTCCGCTTCGGTCCGAAATGCCCGCGATAGGCCTCAAACACCCCGTCCACATAGGATTTCGTGCCCAGCACCAACCCGTCGGAAAAATACCGCACCCGGCAGCGCAACAACGCGGCGCGGCTCAATTTTCCCTTCCGCTTTTTCTCCACCTCTGCGGCCTCGGTGGAAAACCCGCCCTTGGTTGCCTTATCCCCGCGGGTCTGGCGGGTCTTCCCATCCTCAAACAACCAGCAGCGGTATACTTCCGCCGCGCTCATGCCCTTGGCGGTGGCGGGAGTGTCCCAAGCCGTCTCGCCGCGCCCGCCGTGACCGGCCACCTGGCACAGTCCCAGGCGGGCCGCCTTGCCGCCGCCCATCGCTTCGCCGTAGCCGCACCACCGGTAATCTTTCGGATCTTTGACCATTCCCGCCCGCACCGGGTTGAGGTCGATGTAGGCGGCCATCGTGCGCAGCGCCTCGCCGTCCTCCACCAGCACGCTTTTGAAGCGTTCCATCCACAGCGTCCCGCGCCGATCCCGGTGCCTGTTGTACCAGCGCGTAAACCGCTCTTTCAGCTCCTTGACAAACACCGGCAGATTGCACATCCGCCGCAGATAGCCCGCGATGAGTGCGTCCGCCTCATCCGGCATGCCGCGTTTCCGCAGATCCGCCAACTCCACCCGCAACGCCTCGATATAGTGTCGCGAATACAGCAGGCGCAGGTGCTCCAGCAAGCGTTCCTCGCCGCCCGGGCCGGCGAATTGCGCCACGAACTCGTCGTGGGCCGGCACCCGCGCCAGCACGTGAAAATGGTTGTCCATGACTGCATAGGTGTGGATTTCCACCCCGGCGAAGCGGGCCAGTCGCCACATCAGGCGGCGCAGCGCTTCTTTTTCCGTGTCGCCGAGCAAGCGTTCGCCGCCCGCGGTGCGGCTCATGATGTGATAGCTCGCCCCTTCCGCCGGACTCAGCACGATCCGCTGGCGCCCGCCCTTCCAGCCCCGTGCAAACACCCGGCCGAGGCTGGCACCCGTCGGCAATTCAATCCGTTCCAGGGGCGAGAGCACTCGTGGCTTGGGTTCCATTGTCGCATCCATCCCCTCCACCGCTGCCCCCGTCCCGCCAGTCGCCGCCACAGCCTCCGTCGCCTCGCCTGCCGCCGCCAGCGCAGCCGCGCCACGCCGCCTCGTCCCGCCGCCATCAGACCTGCTATCAGACCCGGAATCCAGCACTCCCAACCAACGATCCGGCGTTTTCATTTAGTAAGGAAACCGGATCCAGTCGCCGCTGTCAACTACAGAATGGCTGGCATTATGTTTATGTCTGGCAGGGTTGGCAGCATGAGGGCGAGTGGTCCTGTCCGGCCGTGCGCGCGGCGTCACCTCCGCAGCAGGGCGCGGCGCACCGAGATTTCCGGGTAGTCCTGCGCCAGGCGGTGGAGCTCGGCGAGGCCGGCTGGATCGGCGAGTTGGCCAGCGGCAATGGCGGCGGCATAACGGGTGTCGGTGGCATTCTCGAGATTGCCGATGATTTTGAGCAGGACCGGTAACGCCCGCGCGTCGCCAAGGCGCCCCAAGGCCCACGCCACCTCGGCGCGCCAGCATGGTGTTAGGTCGTTGTGCAAAAACAACACCCCCGGCCCCAAGGGATTGGGACGACCACTGGCCGCCTCCGGCGCGGCGTTTTCCAACACGTTCACCAGCATCGCCACCGACGCCGCATCGCCGAGGTTTCCCAGCGAGCGCGCCAGGAAAAATGACACCCAATGGCGGGCGGGCAGTTTGGTCACCACCGGGATGCCGGTGTCGAAGACGCGCGGGATGTCCACCGCTTGCTGCCAAAAGCGCTCGAAGGCCAGGCGGATGCGCGGTGCCAGCGCCCGGTCGCGACAGGCCAGCGAGAGGATCTGCGCCGCCCGGTTGAGCGGGTCGGGCGTGCCAGCCCACGACGCGTGGGTGGAGCTAATCGCCGTTGCGAGGGCGGCGTGCTTGGTGGCGTGCGGGTCGCCTAACAGCGCCAGGCAGGTTTCGGTGACCGCGGGTTCCAGGCCGCTGCGGCGGATCACCCGCCCCACCAGCGTCTCGTAATCATCGTTGCCAGGCAACAACGCCCGGTCCGGATCGGTCGGCACCGAGCGGATGAGGTCCGGCACGATCGATGCGGTGTCGACAGTGCCGAGCGCGTCGAGCGCTTCAATGATATAGTAATGCAGCGGCGAGGCGTGGCAGGCCATCAGCGCCTCGTGGTCGCCATACCAGCGGGTGTATAGCGGGTAATCCGGCAGCTTGGCAAACACCGCGATCAATGCCGCAACGGCTTCCGGCGTGCCGATCCGACCCAGGGCTTGCACTGCCGCTTCGGCTAGGAACAGGTTGGCTATTTGCGGGTCGGTGTTCTGGCCTAACGTCTCGATAAGCATCGGCACCGCCTCGGTGTCACCCAGCCAGCCGAGGGCTCGCACGGCCGCCTGCAAGGTGCGGGGATTGACGGCGTCCTGCGCATTGAAGCTCGCGCCATCGCCGGCATGGCTCTTGCGCCATTCCGGAAAGGGATTGCACGCACGTTCACGTAACACATACTCGCGCAGGCCCCGGCACCCAGCAGTGCCACCGATGTGCCCCAGCGCCACCGCCGCCTGGCGGATATCATCCCGGTCAGTACCGGCAAGGCGCGTGACCAGCTCCTGTTCTAACACATCCCAGGGGTGTGCTTGCAGCCACTCCCGCCACGCCGCCGCCTGGCGGGTCTGCCCGGCGTCCCAGTCCTGCGGCGCAGCGGGCTGCGCATGCGCAGTTAGATTTGCCAGTGCCAGCGCCGCGGCCTGGGCGACGAGCGGATCGGGATCCGACAAGGTTGCGAGCAACGGCGGCACTGATTCGCGGGTGCCACACGCCGCGAGGGCCACCGCGGCAGCCACCCGCACCTCGCGCTGCGCATCGCGCAGGGTCTCCGCCAACGCCGCCGCGGCGCTCCGATGGCGGAACAAGCCAAGGCGTTGGGCCGCGCTGATTCTGAGATCGGCAGCGGGATCTTTCAAGCGGGCAATGAGTGCCGCCACTTCCTGGCTGCCCGTCGCCGACACCTCGGCGGTGTCGCTGTGGCGGTTGATGCCGGCCACCTCCCGGTAGCGGTCGAACTGCAACTCCATCAGGCCGGTCACCGCCGCGTTGTTGCCACGAAACCGCGGCGGCTCGCCCCTGCCTAACAACTCAAGCGGTTTCACCTGCAGGGCCAGCACACTCTTGAGCGGCACCGGCGGGGCCACCTGCCTGGGTTGGTGGCAGCCGACGCAACTGCGCGTCTCGCCGGGGCGGACAAAGATCCAAGACATTTCATTGAGTTCGGAGCGGCCTTCGCCATCGACCGCCTGAAAGGCGATCGGGGTGTCGGCGGGCACCTCGACAGCGAACGAGCCATCCGCGGCCAACGGCACCGTGCCCAGCTCGGTGACTTCGCTGCCGGCGTGGACGATATAGGAATGGGACGAGCGCAAGGTAAGACCCTTGCCCGCCAGCACGCGGATGGCTCTAACGTGAGGCCAGCCGGCGGTGGTGTTCTTGGTGAAGCGCGCGTTCTGGCACACCAAGACGCCGGTCGGGTGGGGTGCGGCGGCTTTGCGCGGGTCCACCTTGTTAGGCAGGAGTGGCGGCCGCTGGCGTGCGCCCAGAAACACCGGCGAGTGCAGCCGCGCGTCGAGCGCAGCAAAGACGATCACCGGCTTGCTCTCGCCGTGGGAGGGATCGGTGATGGCGATGCGGGTGTAACTGGTGGCAGGCCGGCTCGCGCCGGCTTGAGTCACCTGTTTGGCGTGGGCCAGCCGCCCCGGAAGGGTACACAGCAAGCGCCCATCCGGCAACGCCGCCACGTCCCCGGCAGCCACCTGCAGGTGGCGCAGTTCGGCCGCGGTGCCCCCGGGGCGGCCCACCGCAATCCCAGATTCGGTTAGGAAGGCGACCCCGCCATCGGGCATGGGTGCGGGACTGCCGCAGTTGAATGCGCGCAGGCGGCCGCCATATTCCGGCCCCAGATCGAGGCCAAACTCGGTGACGCCGGAGGTGCCATCGGGATGGATCGCGTGCAACAGGGTTTCGACTTTGCCGCGCCCGAAGAAATTGTCAGAGCGGATGAACAGGATGCGGCCGTCCGCCAAGACCTCAGGCTCGTTGTCGAAGACCATGGTATGGGTGAGCGGGACAATCCTGCCGCCGTCGGAATTCATGGTGAACAATGCGCGCGAGGGTGGATTGTGGTACTCCTCAAAGGTGCCGATGCGCGTCGAGGTGAACACCACCCTGCCATCGGGCAGTTCGCACGGATCGATGTCGTGGAACGGGCCGTCGGTTAGTTTCTGCGCCTCACCGCCGGCGGCATTGATCTTATAGATGTGAAAAAAACCTTCCCCAGCCGGTGCCATGGACAGGTAGATCCAGCAGCCATCGAACGAGACCGATAGCGAACCCAGCGCCCCGGTGCCGGCGTCGAGCAGCAGCTGCGGCACCGCCCCTGGCTTGGCCGGTTTCAACGCGTAGAGTTTGCGGCCGACTTTCATCGGCGCGGGCAGGTCGTGTTCGGGGAAGGCGCGCGAATCGCGCGGATTGAACATGGTGACCGCGAGGCTGTCGTAGCTGTTGCCGCCCCCCCCGGCCGGCCGGTACAGACTGCAATCGTCCCCGACATAAGCCAGTGCCTCGGGCCAGCAATAATCGGCGGGCGGCGCGGGTTCGCCGCCCTGCTCGCGGTTGCCGACGGCTTGCAGCTGCGCGAGCAGCGCGAACTTGCCCCACGGGGCCGTGCCGAAGCCACCCAGGCTCATCGCCGCGGGCCACGCCTGGTCGTTGAGCCCGGGTTGTTGCCAGTTAGGCGGCTCCACGGTGGTGCATTTCCATGTTGGATTGGTGGTTAGTTCGGCGACCTGGCCATCCATCAGTTCGACGACCAGCCGGACGAGCAGGCCTGCCGCGCCCGCCGCGGTGTTGACCGCCTCGATGGCCATCACGTTGTGCCCGGCGGCCAGCAGTGGGGCCACATCGAACCGTTTGGCGCTGCGCCAGGCATCCGGATCCGGCCCGCTCTCCCCGACATACTGACCATTGAGATACACGGTGTAGAGGTTGTCGGCCACAATCAGCAACTCTGCCGAGCGGATTTGCGCCTTCTCGGACACCGCCATGCTCGCGCGGAACCACGTCGCTCCCGCCGGTTGATTCAAGGCCGCCACCCCTGCCGGTGGTGCCGACCAAATCCACTCCGCACCGCCGAAATCCACCACCTCCGCCCGGGCCCCGCCGGCCGCGGCGGAAAACGCCAGGATACATGTTAGGACAGTGGTTTTCAGATTGGCTCGCATGACAAAATAATAATTCGTTAGTACCGGGGATCGGGCGGGTATCGCCCCGACCACCGCTACCATACGGCCCCGGCCGGCCCGATTAGTCAACGAAAAATCCGCCGGCCTTGCCGTGCTGCGCGCTGCGTGCAGCCCGCTGCCCGCAGCGCGCAGCCCGCCACCGGCGGCTGCCTCATGCAGCCGGCCAGGGTGATAACATAACGAGCGGAGGCCAGCAGCGCTGGCTGCGTGTCCTGCCAATTCATCAGGCAACCTGCCCCATGGTGGTGGTGCTCACAAGCTATCCCCGAAGTCCTGGCGGAACTTGGCCACGAGTTTGTCGACCCAATCGCCGATGGGCTTGAGTTTGCCGACGAAGAAGCGCAGCACGGGGGGTTCTTCGGACCATTCGAGGCCGCCGATGAGATGGCGGTTGTCATAGAGCCAGCGGATGCGATCTTCGAGGTACTTGATTTGTGAGAGGGTGAACACGCGGCGCGGGAAAGCCAGGCGGAGCAATTCCACATCGGCCAGCACATCGTTGCCGGCGGCATCGCGCACGCTGGAAAGGGTGCCGCGCTCCATTCCGCGCACCCCGGAGGCGATATACATGGCGGCGGCGAGCGCGCCTGCCGGGTACTGGGTTTGAGGAATGTGTGAGACGAACGCGCCGGCATCCAGATGGCACCCCAGGCCGCCGGCAGGGGTGATCACGGGGATTCCCCGCGCGTCGAGCGCGTCGACCAGATATTTGATGAACGTGGGCGAGTGGCTGATCACATCGAAGTCGAGGGTCTCATACAACCCGACGGCCATGGCTTCGATTTCGCGCACGCTCATGCCGCCATAGGTGAGGAAGCCCTCGAACAGCGGCACCAGATCGCGCATCTGCATGTAGATGTCATGGTTGTTAGTGCAGATGCCTCCGCCACGGGTGCAACTGACCTTGCGCCCCGAGAAATACGAGAAATCGGTGTAACTGAGCATCTCGTGCAGGATCGCCTTGATCGGTTTGTCCTGATAACCCTCCTCGCGGATCTTGATGAAATACAGGTTCTCGTTGATCAAGCTGGTATCCATCAACAACTTGATGCCATGGGTTTTGGCGATAGCCGACACCTCGCGCAGGTTCTGCATCGAGAACGGCTGCCCCCCGATCAGGTTGGTGCCGGCCTCAAGCCGGATGAAGGCGACGTTGGCCGCCCCCCATTTCTCGATCACCCGCTCGAGCTTGGCGGTGTCCATGTTCCCCTTGAACGGGAAATCGCTTTTGATCTTCAGCGCCTCGTCGGTATAGATTTCATCGATGGTGCCGCCGGCCATTTCGTAGTGGGCCTTGGTGGTGGTGAAGTGGTAGTTCATCGGGATGACCGATCCGGGCTTGATGAATGCCTTGGCGATGATGTGTTCCGCGGCCCGCCCCTGGTGCACCGGCAGAAAGTATTGCTGGTTGAACACCTCCTGGATCGCCTTTTCGAGTTTGTAATAACTGGCCGACCCCGCATACGAATCGTCGGCCACGCTCATGGCCGCCACTTGGTTGTCGCTCATCGCGTTGGTGCCGGAATCCGTCAGCATGTCAAGGTAGACATCCTTGTTTTGCAGCAGGAAGGTGTTGAAACCAGCCCCGAACATCGCGTCCTTGCGTTGTTCGATCGGCCGCAGGTTGAGTTTCTGCACCACCCGCACCTTGTGCATCTCAAGCGGCGTCACTTCACCGCTGTAAAATTTCACGGTCTTCAATTGTTCTGGTTTTTCCATGGTTGTGTTAGTTGAAAGTTATTCTATCCGATGATCAGGCGTCAGGCGTGTTGGATTGGCCGGTTATTTCCAGCCGTTGTCCTGGACGATTTTGTCGATTGCCGGTTTCGCGGTGAACCCGTCGGGCAGGAATTTGAAGCGCATCAGATAGTTCACCGCGTCGCGCATCTGCAGGATCTCGCCTTTCCTGGCCTCCATCGCGGCGGCGGGTGCCGGTGGCACCGTGGCGATCCAAGCCGTGATGCCGTCCTGCACTTCCTTGCTGGTGGCATCGTCGGGCGCATAGCACAGCGACTCCATCTGGCGCCGCAGCTTGCCCAGCCCCTGTAGCTTGGCGGCATCCTCGCGGATGGACTTGGCCAACTCCTGCTTCTTGGCGGTGGCGGCCTCGGGAGCCATCACCCCCATGTCGCCGCCATCCACGGCACGCGCCGGCAGCGGCCGGTACCAAATGTTGCGGTAGCGCACCGGGTTGCCGTGATCCTGCAACTTGAGCGGGCCCGCGTCGGGCATCGGCCGGTCGTTGCTGCGGCCCTTGTGGCCGCCGCCGCCTTCCAGCGGGGTCGAGTCCTGCACCACCACGCCGTTGATCATCACGGTGAAGCGGCCGCTATCGAGCAGCTTGCCGTCCTTGAAGATGGGCCGCCGGAAAATGATGTCATATATCTGCCATTCGCCGGGGCCGCGCAGCGCGTTGGCATGCGGCGGATTGACCCCATACACCGAACCGGCAAAGCCGTCGGCGTAGGTCGGGTTGTCATAATTATCGAGCACCTGCACCTCGGTCTGGCCCATCAGGAAAATGCCGCTGTTGCCGCGCCCCTGGCTGTTGCCCTCGACGGTGGCCGGCGCCGCCCACTCGACGTGCAACTGGCAGTCGCCGAATTGTTGCTTGGTGCGGATGTAGCCGGACCCCGGCACGCACTGCATCGCGCCGTCCTTGACGACCCACCGGGTCGGCTCGGCGGGCACCTTGTCCGCCTCCCACTTATCCAACATGGCCGGGCTGCCGTCGAACAACACCACCGCATCCGATGGCGGACGGCCGGGTTGTTCGGGCGTGCTGAAGGTGCCCGGAATGACCCGCGGCGGCTGCGGCCGGTTCATGTCGTGGACCGTCCAGGGATGGGTGGCATCCGGCGCGTCGCCGTAGAACGGGCCATCCGCCAACACCGGCACGGCTGTGATGGCAAGAGCACAAAGCGGAACAAT
Organism: Akkermansiaceae bacterium; assembly: GCA_903934285.1. GTDB lineage: Bacteria > Verrucomicrobiota > Verrucomicrobiia > Verrucomicrobiales > Akkermansiaceae > Luteolibacter. The sequence goes on from CAIZNN010000050.1 coordinate 8,741, forward strand.
GGCGGCAATGGGATGGCTGAACATGCCGCGGGGTGTACAGCCCACCCGCGCCGCCGTCAAGCCCCGCCCGCGAAAAATGCGCAGTGCCGCTGCCGCCGCCACTTGGCAATGAATCAGCGGCCGCTCACTTCGGCAGGCGCGCGTAGAGGGTTTCCATCTCGGCGACCAGACGGTCAAATTGCCGGATGGCCGCCTCGATGGGCGCGGGCTGCGACATGTCCACCCCGGCATCCCGCAGCAGGTCGAGCGGAAACTTGCTGCCGCCGGCCCGCAACATCGTTAGATAACGCTCCGCCCCGGCGGCGCCACCCTGGCTGACCGCCTCGGCCAGGGCCGAGGACGCCACCATGCCCGTGACGTATTGGAAAACATAGTAGGGCCGGAAAAAGTGCGGGATTGCGGCCCAACTCACCGCGATGGTGTCATCGGCCTTGACCACGCCCAGATCACACCCCATGTAGAGGCGGTAGGTTTTCTCATAAGTGGCTTTGAGCCACTCGGCGGTGAGCGGTTGGCCGCGTTCGGCCTGCTCGTGCATCGCCAGCTCGAAGTCCGCCAGCAGCGTCTGGGCGTAGATGGTGCCGCGCATCCGTTCCAGATAGCTTTCCAACATCCGGAGTTTGACGCGGTCGTCGCTGCCGCTCTTGAGAGCCTCGGTGAGGAGCATGTTCTCATTGAAGGTGGAGGCGATTTCGGCGATGAAGGTGGTGTAGCCGGCGGTGGCAAACGGTTGCGCGGCGTTGGATAGATCCGAGTGCATGGCGTGGCCCAGCTCATGGGCGAGGGTGGACATGTCATCATATCTGCCGCCGTAGTTCATCTTGATGAACGGATGGACGCCATAGACGCCGGAGCTGTAGCCGCCGCTTTGTTTGCCCTTGTTTGGATAGAGATCGATCCAGCGCTCGGCAAACGCGCGCTGCACCCCGGCGGTGTAGGCCGCGCCCAGCGGCGCCATCGCGGCGAGGATGAGTTGCTGGCTTTGCTCATAGCTGTAGACGCGGGTGACGCTGGGCGCGGCCGGGGCCGGCACGTCGTAGTAATTGAACTCGGCGAGGCCGAGCATGCGTTGCTTGAGTTTGAAGAGGCGGTGCAGCGGGGCGAGGTTGGCGCGCACGGTGGTGATGAGGTTGCGATACACCTCCGGGTTGATGTTGTTTTCGAACAGGCTGGCATCCAGGCAGCTCGGGTACTTGTACATCCGCGCAAACGCCACCTGCCGCCGCATCTCCCCGTCGAGCAAGGCGGCAAACGTGTTCTCATATTTGCCCAGGTTGTGCCAGTAGGCTTCCACCACCGTGCGGCGGTCCGCCGCGTTTTTGCTGAGCCGGTATTTGAGAAAGTTGTTCTCGTTGAGCAGCACCCGGGTGCCGTCGGCCAGGGTGACTTCGGCCCGCGGCATGTCCACATTGTTGAGCAGGCCGGCGACCTTGGCAGGAATGTCGGTGAACAGTCCGACTTGGGCGATGAGGCGTTCCTCCGTCTCCGATAGCGTGTGGTCCTTGTTGCGGAGAATCTTTTCCAACAAAAACCGATAGGGCGCGAGCCGCGCCTCGGCCGTGAGGTAGGCCGCCACTTGCGCCGCGCCGAGTTGCAGCACGTCGGGCGCCAAAAACGCCGTCTTCGCCCCAAACCGCACCGCCAAATTCTGGAACTCCGCTTGCATCCGGGTGTAGGCCGGATTCGACAGGTCCATGTCGCTCTGCAGGCGCGCGTACGCCTGGAGCCGGTCGCCGCGCTCGTTGATGGCATCAAGCAGCTCTAACATGGCAGCGGTGCTCTGGGGCGAGCGGGTCCACGCCGCGGCCAGGCCATCGACCGAGGCGACGAGTTTGGCCACCGCCTCAAACTCGCTGCGCCATGCCGCTTCATCCTTGAACAGATCGGTGACGTTGAACTTGAATGCCTCGGGCACCTTGGCACGCTCGGTTTGCGAGTAATCCGGGATGACCGGCTCGGCGGCGGGCTCGGCGGCGGCCAGGATGCCGGCATATGCCAGGATGGCGAGAGACAGGACGGGAGATAGCGAGTTCATGGGGGGAGGGCTCTATAAGGGAAATTGGCAGAGGCCGATGCGGCTGTTAGATCCATTCCAGGCGCTGCAACCCGCTGCGAACAGTAATTTCTTCATGGTTGTAGTGGCTTTCATCAGTTGGCTGGCGCAGTGGCACGGTCCGCGGTGATCGGGCATGGGGCGTGCAAAGCATCCTCAGCCTGTTAGTCAGGCGATGTTGGTGAACACCGCCTGCACATCGTCGTCGTCCTCGATGCGGTCGAGGATTTTCTCCACATCCAACATCTGCTCCTCGCTCAGTTCGATCGGCTGGGTGGGCAGGCGCTTGAGGCTGGCCTTGGGGGCGGGAATGCCCGATTGTTCCACCGCTTGGCAGAGGCTGGCAAAGGCGCTGTACTCGCCGATGACCGCGACGATGCCGTCCTCGACCTGCAGTTCCTCCAGTCCGGCATCGATGAGTTCGAGTTCGAGGTCCTCGAGATTGACGCCCTGCGGCACCGGGAACTCGATCACGGTTTTGCGCGAGAACATGAAATCCAGCGACCCGGAGTTGACCAACTGGCCGTTGTTCTTGTTGAAAATCGTCTTCATGTTGGTCACCGAGCGGTTCGAGTTGTCGGTGGCGCATTCGATGAAAAACAACGACCCGTGCGGGCCTTTGCCCTCGTAGTTGACTTCCGAAATATCGGCGCCGTCCTTGCCGGCGGCGCGTTTGATGGCGGCCTCGATGTTTTCGCGCGACAGGTTCTGGGCCTTGGCGTTGTTGATGGCCACCCGCAGCGGCGCGTTGCTTTCCGGATCGGGCCCGCCGTTTTTGGCGGCGAGGGTGATCGACTTGGCCAGCTTCGGAAACACCTTGGACATCGTGGCCCAACGCGATTCCTTGGCTCGGCGGCGGCATTCAAAGGCTCTTCCCATGGTGGTTGGTGCGGTGCAAGTTCCCGGGGACTCCCCCGGCGCGCCGATTCAAGCACAGCCGCCGCGAAGCTCAAGAGCGGAATTGCACGCAGCGCCTCCCGCCGCCGGATGGAGACGCCGGCCGCCGCAACGCGCGCTGCCGCAAAATGAGTGCCCTGAAGATATTCCATTGCGCACGGGTGCCGGCAGCGATAACCTCGGTGCCTATCAACCTTGCGCCAGCTTGGCCCTGTGGTGGGGCGGCCGGCACGGTTACCAAACAACAACAACAAATCGATGAAACAATTCCTGATGGCGGCATTGGTGCTGGGCGTGGCGGGCGGCTGCATCGCGGCACCCCAGAAAACGGTGGTGGTGTGGTCCGAAGGGACCGCCCCGAAAGATGTCTATCCCAACGATATCAACACGGCGATCGCCGAGGGGTTGCGGGCATCCGCGGCATTGAAAGGCTGGAACGTGGTGGTCGCCAACCTCAGCGACCCCGAACAGGGATTGCCCGACGCCTTGCTCGCCAAGGCCGACGTGCTGGTCTGGTGGGGCCACAAAAAACATGACCAGGTGACCGACGAGCTGACGGCGAAAATTGCCAAGCGCGTCAAGGATGAGGGCATGGGCTTCATCGCGCTGCACTCCGCGCACTTCGCCAAACCTAACAGGGTCATCCTGGGCACGCCCTGCACCTTCGCGGCGTATGTGATCGACAACAAGGAGACGGTGATCAAGGTCACCGCCGCCGACCATCCCATCGCCAAAGGCGTGGCCAAGGAGTTCACCATCGCCAACGACGAACGATACAGCGATCCGTACGCCGTGCCGCCCACCGCAGCAACCCCATTCGGCGGCACCCACATCCACCAGGACGGCGTGACGGAACAAAGCATCCAAGGCTATTGCTGGACCGTGGGCAAGGGGAACTATTTCTACTTCCAGGCCGGACATGAGACCAACCCGATCTACTTCCAGCCCGAAATCCGCAAAATCATGGCCAATGCGGTGGCTTGGGCGGCGAAAAAATAGGAGTGCCTGCCTGGCGGACTAATGGCGGCGCGCCCCTGCCGGCCGCGCCGCGAGAAAGCCATCCTCATCGAGGAAACCTCCTTGCGGCAACACCAGCCCGCTTGCGGGCGCGGCCGGACCGTGAACCCGCAGGGTGCCCTCGGCATCCTTCGCGATGAACCAGCCCGGCAACAAGCGGCCCCAGGTGCCGGGCTTTCTGCCGCTCTGCACGTCCTGCACGTTGGCCACCGGCGGCGGGTCCGGCATCGACATCGCCACCACCACCCCAGCCAGCGCCAGGCACGGGCAATGCAGCACCCCGGCGCGCTCAAACGGCACCACCGCCTGTTCGCTGAAATCGTAAAACACCAGACGGGGCCCGCACTTGGCGCAGGCGAGTGCCGCCCGCAACAACTCGCCGCCAACCCATGGGCCGTCAGCCTCCGGTGGCACCACCGGCTGCAGCCCCAGTGGTGCCTGATAGAGCTCCGCAAACGCCGCAAACAAGCCCGCCACGCCCGCCACCAGCGGATCGCCCGCCAACGCGGCAAAGGCGTGCCGCCGCTGCAGCGCATTGACCTGGCCTATCTGATAGCCATTGATCCACATCTGCCGCCGCTGCTCCAAGCGGAGGCCGCGGGCACGCTCCGCGCCACTGCCACGCGCCACCCTCAGCCCCCAGCCCGGCGCCTGGAAGCGCCCGGCGATGGCCTCCGCCGAGGTCTGCATCAGCGCATCGCGCAATGTCTCAAGGTTCGTGCCGGCCGGGTCTAACGGTTTTCCGACCGCCGCCGTCAGCCCGTAACGCAACGTCCGGTATGGCCACTTGCCGAAAAACCGGTTGCGCTCGAACGAAAAAACCGAACCCCATAACCCATCACACCACAGCGGCACTACCGGATGGCCGGCCGCTTTCGCAATCAAGGCGAACCCGCGTTGCAACTTGGACAAGGTGCCGGTGCGGGTCAGTTGCCCCTCGGGAAACAAGCACACGGTGTCCCCCTGGCGCAGGGCCGCGATGATGGTGCGGATCGCCGCGCGCGGTTGCGCGCGGTTGATGCTCACGGTGGCAAAGAAACTAACAAACCAGCGCACCCCCCGTTGCGCCATGAACCCCTCATCCATCACGAAGCGCACCGGCCGGCCGCAGGCTGCCGAAATGAAAAACGCGTCGGCATACGTCACATGATTCGGCAACAACAACACCCCGCCCTGGGGTGGCAACCGCTCGAAAGAAAGCGTGCGCACATGATAGAGCGAGCGCACCACGGTGGCCCCCAGCACCCGGATGAAATCCCCCGGCAGCAGCCGGATGATGAACAGGGTCATCAGCGCACAGAGCAATCCGGCCACCGCGATCTGCACCCGCAACCCTAGCAGCGCCGTCACGCCGCAGTGCTGGGTCAGCCACGCCAACCCCTCAATCAGCCCGGCGGCCACCATCCCCGCAAAACAATCCTGCAAATTCACCGCCGATTGCAATTCGCCGCGCTTGGCGGCCGGATAGCGGTCCTGCACCCAGGCATTCAGCGGGGCCAAAAACACCGCCGCCGACACCGCCAACAGCACCAGCACCACCATGAACCAGGCGCCACCTAACGGAAGGCAGGCAATCACCATGGCCAGCACTGCCATCGCCACACCCGCCACCGGCACCCAGCCCAACTCGATGCGCCGCCGCAACAAAAACGCCGCCAACCCGAAACCCGCTATCATGCCCAGCGACGCCGCCGCCATGAACTCCGAGGCCAGGGTGCCAAACCCGCCGTGGCCGCCCGTCATCGCTTTGGCCAGCTTCACCGACCACAGGTTGATAAAGGTGGCCATCCCCCAGAAAAACGCCATGCCAAAGGAGGCCCGGCGCAGCGGCGCATCCCGCCAGAGCTCCTGCAAATGACCGAAATGCTGCACCAACAACCCGGCCCGCAGCGCCACTCCGCCTGGCGCGGGCACCCGCGGCACCACCCAGGCCATGACCAGCGCCGGCACCGAACACAGCGTCAAGATCAACAACGGCAGCAGGGCCGCCGTCCATGCCACCGCATCGCTGCCTCCCATCGCCCGGTAGCGCGAATCGTAAATCCAACCGGCCAGAATCTGCCCCGTCAACATCCCTAACATCGTCGTCATCTGCTGGATGCCCGAGGCAAACCCGAGATGGCGCGTACCTAACAATTCCTTGTTGCTGCCGATCTTCGCCGGGCTGAAAAACGCCGCCTGGGTGGCCAGCGCGAAAAACCCCACCATCGCCAGCGGCATGTTGCGCAGGACCACCGCGCCACAGATCAGCGCGAGGATGAGCACCTGCGCCACCGCCGCACCTAACATCACATCGCGCTTCGAAAACCGGTCGCTCATCCAGCCGGCGAGCGGGGCGAACAACACGTACGGCAAGGAAATCAAAATGGCGGCCCAGCTTTCCACCGCCACGCCCACCGCCCCGCCCAGGGACACCAGGATGAACTGCGCGACCTTGTCATTGAACGCATTTTGCGTCTGCTGCACGATCATGCTCCAAAACCCCACCCAATGGCGGCGGCTCGGCGAATCGCTGCTTGATTGCTCAGGCGTCATAAGGAGTCATGATCCCGCCCGGCGCGATCGCGGCGGCGGGCGTGAATCGAACGAGTGAGGCGCCACGATCCAGCCGCCTCTAGCGCACCCTTTCTAACAACCAAGGCAGCAGTGCCTCCAGCGGCAGGCGTTCCTGCTCCATGGAATCGCGGTGGCGCACGGTGACGGTGCCTTTGAGCGCCTCGCCGTTTTCGCCGAGGGTTTCGAAATCCACGGTGATGCAGAACGGGGTGCCGACCTCATCCTGGCGGCGGTAGCGGCGACCGACCGCCCCGCCATCGTCGTAGAACACAGTCATCCACGGTTGCAGTAGTTTCTGGATGTCGCGGGCGATGCGCACTTGCTCGTCATTTTTCTTGAGCAAGGGGAAAATGCCGACTTTCACCGGGGCCATGCGTGGCACGAAGCGCAGCACGGTGCGCAACTCCTCCTTGCCCTTCTCATCGGTTAGAGTCTCCTCGTCGAACGCCTCGCAAATGAGCGCGAGCACCGTGCGGTCGCAGCCCGCGGACGGCTCGACCACATGCGGCAGGAAGCGTTGCTTGGTTTCCTCGTCGAAATACACCAGCGATTTGCCGGCGCCTTTTTCGTGCACGCCCAGGTCGTAGTCGGTGCGATACGCCACGCCTTCCAACTCCTGGATGCCAAAGGGGAACTCGTATTCGATGTCGTAGGTTTTCTTCGAATAGAACGCGCGCTCGCCATCCGGCACGTCGAGGATATGCAACTTGGCGCGCGGGATGCCGATTTCGCCGTAGAACTTGAGGCGCTCCTCCAACCACTCGTCGGTGAGCCGCATGCCATCGTCGGGATGGCAGAAATACTCGATTTCCATCTGCTCGAACTCGCGCGAGCGGAAGGTGAAATTGCGCGGGTTGATCTCATTGCGGAACGACTTGCCGCATTGCGCGATGCCGAAGGGCAGCTTCACCCGGTTGGAATCCAGCACGTTCTTGTATTGCACAAAGATCGATTGCGCCGTCTCGGGCCGCAGATAGGCGATCTGGTCGCCGGTGGCCCCGAAATTGGTCTGCAGCATCAGGTTGAACTGGCGCGGCGGGGTCAGCAACGCGCCGTTGTCCGGGTTGAAATTCGTCGCCCCGCTCACTGCACCGCTTCGTTCGTGGTCGGGCAACGGCTCGAAGACAAACTGCCCACCCTGACTTTGCAATGTTTGCAGCACCTTGAGTTCCGCGGGGCTCAGCAGGTTGGCATAGAACTGCGAGGCGAGTTTGGCAGCCTTTTTGAGGCTCGCCGGTGAGGCATCGGGCACCAACACCGCAAACTCGCGCGCAATCCCCTCCAACGGCAGATTCTCGATCTTCACGCCGGAAAAGTAGCAGGCATAGCCGTCTTGCGCCGGGATCTGATCGGCGCGCAGGCGGGCCTTGGAGAGCAGGCAATCGCACATCGGATCGGAAAACCCGCCGACGTGGCCCGAGGCGACCAGCACTTGTTCCATGGTGAGGATCGCGCCGTCCATGCCGAGCACGTCGTCGCGTTCCTGCACGGTTTTGCGCCACCAATACTCCTTGAGGTTGCGTTTCAGCTCGGCCCCCAGCGGACCGTAATCCCAGCAGCCGTTGAGACCGCCGTAAAGTTCGCCGGCTTGAAAAATGAACCCGCGGCGTTTGCACAGGGAGACGATTTTTTCCATGCGGGCGGGATCGGTGCTGTCTTTGTTGGCCATGTGGGTCGGGGGTGGGCGGCAGATGCAAGCAGGCTTGCACCTGCTCGGCAAGCAGGGATTCGACGCGCCGAACCGGCGCGGCGATTCGGCGCGCCGGCTTCAGCCGGCCCGCCCCGGGTCTCGATGCGGGCGGACGAGCCGCACCCGCCCTTACCTCCCCCGCCCGCGGCGCAGGGCCAGCACGGCCCCGGCAAGCAATGCCAGCACCCCCACGCCGGGTTCCGGAATGATACTCAAAAGTTCGCCCGCATACGACCCGGTGTAGGTGAACGCAGTGATTGGCCGCGCCGCCACGCCGGTTGGATCCGGGTCGATATCGGTGGTGCCAATGGCCCACGCGATGCCGGCGAGCATCAGCCTGCCGTCGGCCAGCATCATCAGCGGACTGCCGGAATCGCCGCCCTGCAACTGCGCCTCGAAGCCGCTGTGGGTGAAGCCAAAGCTCCCATCGCCGGCCAGATTCTGCACGGTCGCCAGAATATCGCCGATGGCAACATGGCCATCGTCCGTGGCATCCTCGAAAAAACCCTCCAGACGGTTGCTGCCCACTGTCTGCACCGTCGTCGTCGCCGCCCCGTAGCCCGTCGCGGTCGGGGTGAGCCCGCCCATGAAAACCAGCAGGTCGGAGAGCCCCGAGGCCGCGAATGTGGCCTCCGTCAGCGTCACTTGTGCGAACTCATAACTGGTGATGGACGCCGGCACCGCCGTGCTGAGAAAACCGACCCACAAATCGGAGGTGCCAATGCGTTGGCCGCTGGCTACGCTGCGTGCGACCGCTGTCGCGCCCGGATCATTGCCGGGAAAAAACGACATCACGCTGCCGACGCCGGGATGATAATGGCTGGCGCTCAGGAATACCGTGGGGGTGAGCATCGTCCCCCAGTGACCGTCGCTGCTGCGCCCCACTCCGGACCAATCCAAGCCGCTGCCGATAAAGGCAGCGTCGTTGGCAAAGCGGTCATTGCTGGCAGCCGCAAAATTCTGAATCAAGCTCGCCCCCACACACCGCGCGGCGCCGCCACCGCATGCCACCGCCACCGCGAGCATTGCCGCCCGGGCGACACCGCAGAACCGCATGCAGGGAGTGAGTTTGAGCAACATCATGGGGTGAAGACTCCATGGCAATTGCCATGCCCCAAGCCACATGGCCAGCAAATTCGCGGGAGCAAGATATGGGATCACAAGATATGGGGTCAGAGAAACAATTAAAACACCTGTTGACGTCGGCCTCTGGCCTCCCCCTCTTCATTTCAGCCTTCCGGCATCTCAGGTTTTTCTTCCGCATCGCGGTCTTGCGGTGGGCCGGCCAACCGGCTATGACTCGGCCCGTGGCCGCCAAACCCAAACCCCAATCCTCCGGCAATTTCTTCGCGGTCATCGGCAGCGACGAGGGCCAGGTGCGCGAACAGGCACTGCGGCTGTACAATCGCCTCACCGGCGGCAGCGACGACGGCTTCACCCACGAAACCATCGATGGCAACGCCGACACCGCGGATTCCGCCTACGCCATTTGCACCAGCACCGTCCAAGCCTTGCTCACCATCCCGATGTTTGGCGGCGACAAGGTGGTGTGGCTGCGCAACGCCAATTTCCTGGCCGACAGCGTGACGGGCCGGGCGCAACGGACCGAGGAGGGCGTGGAAAGCCTCCGCACCACCCTGGAAAGGGGCCTGCCACCCGGCGTGACCTTCCTGCTCACCGCCCAAGGCGTCGATAAACGCCGCGGCTTCTGGAAATTCATCGACAAAGCCGCCGAGGTCCAGGCGTTTGACCTCATCGATACCAGCCGCGAGGGCTGGACCGAACAAGTGGCCTCGCTCGTCACCCAACGCGGCCGCGATCTCGGCTTGGCGTTCCACCCCGACGCCCTCGCCCTGTTTGTCCTGCTCGCCGGCGAGGCCACCCAGCAAATCGGCAATGAACTCGAAAAACTCGACCTGTTCCTCGGCCCCGACCGCCGTGAGGTCTGCACCGACGATGTCCGCCAACTCGTGCCGCTGAGCCGCGCCGCCGCAGTGTTCGAAATCGGCCAGGCCATCCAAAAAGGCGATGTCGCCCGCGCCATCCAACTCATCGACCAACAACTCGGCAGCGCGGAAAGCGCCATCGGCATCATGCGTGCGTCAATCATACCGACCATACGCAATCTATTCATGGCGAAGCTGATCAGCATGAAATTCAAGGTGCCGACGGGCAGTTACGGCGCGTTTGCGGGGGGGCTGAACCGGCTGCCGGAGGCGGACCGGGCATGGTTGCCGCAAAAGAAAGACGGCAGCGGGGTGAATGTGTTTCCGATATTTCTGTGTGTTGGGATGGCGGCGAACTTCGAACTCGAGGGCCTGCAAACGGTGATGGAAGCCACCCTCAAGGCGGACCAAGCGCTGGTGACCACCGGTCTGGACCACCGCCTCATTCTGCACCGGCTGATAGCGGAAGTCGCGGCCGCCCGCAAGCCTGCCACGAAATCCGCCACCCCGTCGCGCCGATGAAAAGCCTGCTGCCGGTCATAGCCATTGGGGTAGCCGCAGGTGTGGTCGGCGCGCTGTGTGGCGTCGGGGGCGGCATCGTGATGGTGCCGGCCTTTGTCACGGTGCTGGGGCTGGATCAAAAAAGTGCGGTGGCCACCTCGATGGCGGTCATTGTTGCCATCGCGCTGTCCTCGACCGTGAGCAATCATCGGGCGGGCGGGTTGATCGATTGGAAAGTGGTGGTAGTGGTTGGCATCGTGTCGGCCACAGCCGCGTGGTTCGGCAGCGACCTGATGCGTGCGATGAGCAATCACACGCTCACCCGCATCTTTGGCGTCGTGCTGCTCATCTTCGGCATCCGCATGCTCTGGAAAGGTTGAGGCCCGGCCCCAAGCGCTTACCCCAAGGTCAGGCGCGCGCGCACCGCGGCAAGCACTTGCGCCACGGCCAGCTCGTTCTGACAGCGCCTGTCCAGCGGGCATTTGGCCAGAAAACATGGCGCGCATTCCACATGCCGGCGCACCGTGGCATGACGCTCGCCCAGCGGGCGCTTCCAAACCGGGTCGTTGGGGCCAAACAAGGTGACGCAGGCGGCACCCAGATGCGCGGCCAAGTGCGGCAGCGAGCCATCCGCTGCGAGCACCAGTGACTGCGCTGCCAGCAGCGGCAACGCGCTGGCGAATGACCCGAGCTTGAAGTAGGGGAGCGCGCCGCCGAGCCGCTCTAGCAACTTCTCGGCCGGCCCGTTGGCTTGCGGCAACCCGGCGATGGTCAGCGGCAGGCCCGCCGCCAGCAACGCCTGCGCGACCTCGACCCAACGCTCCAACGGCCACTCATGACTGCGGCCGAAATCCGAATCCGGACACAGCAACAGCGACTGCGCTTGGCGCGGCAACCCGAGATCGGCCGCCGCGAAAAACTCCGCGCGCGCGGTCTCCAAGCCCAAGGTTTCCAGCAGCGCCAGATAATGGCGGACCCGATGCTCAAGCGGGCGGCCCGCCGCCGCCAGCGGCACCGGATGGGTCAAAACCTTTTTCAGGGCCCTGTCATTGGGCCCGAGGCGCCGCGCAATCCCGGCCCGGACGCAGGCATCGGCCGCCACGCCCGGCTCCCACACCAGCGCCGCCTGCCACCGGCCGGCCAGTCCGGCAGCCAACACCCGCGGCTTGGCGTTGGCGGGGAATTCGAGCACGGTCAAGCCCTCCAGGGTTGCCCAGAACGCCCGTTGCGCGGCCGCGCACAACACGCCCACGCCCACCCCGGAGGCCACCAGCGCGCGCACCGCCGGCACCGCAAAACACGCCTCATCCCAGCGCGCCGGCGCCGTGATCAACATTCCCCCGCTGCTTACTCCACGCATCGTCACGCCCGCAGCGTAGCAAGTCCGCTGCCAGGCGGAAGGCCGAACTTTTCCCGTGATGCCGAAATGAGCCGCGGGGGCGTGATTCCCGGGTCAGCGCCGCCGCAGATTTTCGGCGCTTGATTTTTCGTGCCTTGTCGGCGACTTCCTGCTTTCGTTGCCGCCCGCCCCGCAGAGTTCCCCATCCCATGTCCACCGAGCTGACCCGCAATTTTTCGATCATCGCCCACATTGATCACGGGAAAACCACGCTGTCGGACCGCTTGCTCGAGGCCACCAGCACCATCACGCTGCGCCAGCGCCAGGACCAATTGCTCGATTCGATGGATCTGGAGCGCGAAAAAGGCATCACCATCAAGTCCCACCCGGTGGCCATGGAATACACCGCCAGGGACGGCAAAACCTACAAGCTCAATCTGCTCGACACCCCCGGCCACGTCGATTTCTCCTACGAGGTGTCCCGCGCGCTGGCCGCCTGTGAAGGTGCCATCCTGATGGTGGATGCCGCGCAAGGCGTGGAAGCCCAGACCGTGGCCAACCTCCATCTGGCCACCCAACAGAACCTGCAGATCATCCCGGTCCTCAACAAAATCGACCTGCCAGCGGCCGATGTGGCCAAGTGCAAGCGCCAGCTTGAGGAAATCCTCTGCATTCCCGCCGAGGATTGCATCCCGGCCTCCGCCAAAAACGGCATCGGCATCGAGGACATCCTCGAGGCCATCATCGCCCGCGTCCCCGCCCCGGTGGAAAACCCCGACAAACTGCTGCGCTGCGGCGTGTTCGACTCGCTCTATGACGCCTATCGCGGGGTGGTTTCCTATGTCCGCGTGTTTTCCGGCTCGGTCAAACGCGGCCAGAAAGTCAAGCTCTTCGCCACCGGCAACACCTACGAGGTCAAGGAAGTCGGCATCTTCACCCCCAAGATGAACGCCTGCGAAATCCTGCAGGCCGGCGACGTCGGCTACGTCATCGCCAACATGAAATCCGCCGCCGAAGTGAAGGTCGGCGACACCATGACGGACGTCACCCACCCCTGCCCGGAGGCCCTGCCCGGCTACAAGGAAATCCAGCCGATGGTGTTCTCCGGCATCTATCCGGTCGATTCCATCGACTATGAGTCGTTGAAAATGGCGATGGGCAAGCTCCAGATCAACGATCCGGCGTTCACCTATCAACAGGAAAGCTCCACCGCGCTGGGCTTCGGCTTCCGTTGCGGCTTCCTCGGCCTGCTGCACATGGAAATCATCCAGGAACGCCTGCGCCGCGAGTTCGACATGAACGTGATCTCCACCTATCCGTCGGTGATCTATCATGTCATTCTAACCGACGGCACGGAGGTCGTTGTGGACAACCCCTCGCTGTTTCCCGAACCGCAAACCATCCAGGAAATCCTCGAACCCATCGTCAATGTCTATATCATGGTCCCCGGTGAATACATCGGCGACATGATGCAGCTGGTGCTCGAAAAACGCGGCGAGGTGACCCACACCGAGACCATCGACGAAACCCGCGTCATCCTCTCCTGCGTCCTGCCGCTGGCCGAGATTCTGGTGGATTTCAATGACAAGCTCAAGTCCATGACCCGCGGCTACGCCTCGATGGACTACGAGCACTCCGGCTACCGCGCCGCCAAGATGGTGAAGATGGACATTCTCATCGCCGGCGATCCGGTGGAAGCCTTCTCCACCATCGTGCATCGCGACAAGGCGGAATCCTACGGTCGCGCCCTGGCCACCCGTCTCAAGGAAGTCATTCCCGCACACCTCTTCGTCGTCGCCATCCAGGCCGCCGTCGGCGGCAAAATCGTCGCCCGCGAGTCGATTTCCGCGATGCGCAAAAACGTCACCGCCAAATGCTACGGCGGCGACATCACGCGCAAGCGCAAGTTGTTAGAGAAACAGAAGGAGGGCAAGAAGAAGATGAAGCTTTTCGGCAAAGTCAACATCCCGCAGGATGCCTTCATCAAGGTGCTCAAGACCAGCGATTGAAAAGACAGGGCGTGGAATGCGCTTCTGCCGATTCCACAAATCCCAAACGCAGTCGCTCACGTCGCGTCGCACCCCCATGCGGCGCAAATCCCGGGTTTGCAACCCGCCGCAATCCGGTGCATAGCTGTGGCGCCACCCAGCTCGGACCGATGCAACATCCAGCCATGTCCCCACCCGCCCCCCGCTCCTTGCACGACCTCGGGTTTGCCGAGCTCGAGGGCGAACTGCGGGCCGCCGGGGTGTCCGCGCATCACGCCAAGGCGCTGTGGCGGGCCCTGCACTTTGATGGTGCATTGGATCTGGCAGAGCGCGAGAACTTTTCGCCGCCGCTCAAGCGCTGGCTTGAGGCGGCGGTGGGCGAGGGCCAGGGGTTTTTCCTCGACGCGCCGGAACTGGTGGCTGAATCACACAGCAGCGACGGGCTGACCCGCAAGTTTTTGTTGCGCCTGCGCGACGGGCAAACCGTCGAAACGGTGCTGATGGGATACGATGGCCGCCACACCGCCTGCGTCAGCACACAAGTCGGGTGTGCGATGGGCTGCGTGTTTTGCGCCACCGGGCAAATGGGCTTTGGCCGGCACCTGCGGGCGGGCGAAATCATCGCCCAGGTGTTGCATGTGCGGCGCTTCTTGCACGCCAACCAGCCGCAGCACCGCCTGCGCAATCTCGTGCTCATGGGCATGGGCGAACCATTGCATAACTATGACGCGGTGATGCAGGCGCTCGACGCCATCGCCAGCGTGCGCGGCATCAACATCGGCCCGTCCAAAATTTCCATCAGCACCGTCGGCATCGTGCCCGGCATCCTGCGCATGGCCAGGGAAGCACGCCCGTATCGCCTCGCCGTCAGCCTGCATGGCTCGACCCATGCCGAACGCGCGGCCTTGGTGCCGGTCAGCGCGAAATGGGATCTAACGGAACTGGTGGCTGCCTGCCGGACCTATGGCGCCACCACCGGCAGGCGGATTTTCATTGAATGGACTCTGATAGCCGGCAGCAACGACTCAGCGGCGAGCGCGGCGCGCCTGGCGGAGTTACTGCACGGCCTCGATGTGCATATCAACCTCATCCCGCTCAATCCCACCAACGGCTATGGCGGCACCGCCAGCACCGCGGGTCACGCCTTCCAGCGCCTCCTGCGAGCCGCCGGGTTCCCCTGCACCTTCCGCCAGCGCCGCGGCCTCGACGTCGCCGCCGGCTGCGGCCAGCTGCAGGCCGCGGCAACTGGGGCACAACCGTGATATGGCTCCGGCGCCATTCTCATGGCCGATCCACCCCGCCGTCGAGTTCGGCAGGCCATAGCGACAGGTCATCGGGGGTGTTGAAATTGGCGTGATACCACTCCAGCTCCTTCATCCGCTCCTCATATGGCAGCCGCGCCCAGCGCGCCTTGTCGTCACCGAGGTCACGGGCGATGATTTGATAATAGATTTCAGGCAGTTGACGGTCGCGCGGAGCATTCATGGCAAGATGACATCGATCGGGAAAAGAACGGTCTGCATTTCTTCGGATGTTGCTGCTAACAAGGTGACCGCACGCTGGATACCCTTGTTGAAAATCCCTTGCTTCTGTGCCGGCGTCGAAATCGGTGCGGCGGGCAGGCTAAGCTCAAGCGCAGCCTCGGCCACCCGGCGATGCTGCTGAGCGAAGGGTTCGGAACTCGGCCATTGGCCGACTTGATCCTTTTGCCAGCGCCGGTAGAAGTCCTTCCATTCGTATTGATAGACAAGGTATCGTTCGCGATTCACACATTCCCAGATGGCGCGCTCAACCATGAGCAAGCGCTCCAGACGGATTTCGTCGCAAGCTGGGAGAATTCCAAGCAAGGGGCGGATCTTACCCAGGTGTTCCCGACTGGAAGAATCAAGCACACTCCAGAACTGGCGTAACAATGGGATTTCCCGCAGGTGGAGCAAGCCGTCCATGTTGCCCCCATGGCATTCCTGAATGGCCAAGCCATTGACGAATGGCCAATCCTTGTCCCGGTCGGTCTTTTTCATCTGCGCCACCACGCAGCGGCTGGCGATCCCGCCGCTTTGAGGCAGCCACTCATCGCCCCTGAGCCTGGGCGCTTTACCGAAGAAATCCAGGTGATGCTCCGGGGCAAGCGGCTCATCACGGATCGCCAGATGGGACGTCCAGCCACCCTGATGATACTCTTGCAGCAACGGCGCCCCGAACAGCGCACGATACGACACCAGCCAATTGCCCCCGGTCAGGCCGCGCTCGCACTCGCAGAGCATGGCAACGAGCTTCCCAAGGTCTTCCGGATGGATAATCCAATCGGTGTCCTTGGTGTTTTGCTGGATGCCATATTCCACACAGGCCATGCCGGAGGTCAGCACATGACGGATGCCATGCTGCCGCATCAGGGCCTGGAAATTGCGATAGAACTGGAGTGGCGACGCCATGCGAGGTGTGCCGCAAGCCTACCGAGAGGTGGCGCCAAGTCAAGGACTCGAATGACCTCCCAAAGGCAGGCACGGGCGGCCCGCCGGAGATGTTCTTTAGCATCCGGGCGAGCGGCCCATCGCCCAAGGATTGGGGCGCATGGCATGGTGTAACAACGACTTGCGGGCGGACAATCCATCTTGTCAATCACCCGGCGCTGAGACACAATCCGCCCGTTCCGCCAGCCCGCCATCCATCCAACCTGCACCCCCATGAGTCCAACATTCCGCTCCCTGCTGTGCTGGGTCACGCTGACCCTCGCCGCCGCGTCGCCGGCCTTCGCCGAAACGCCCGCCGCAACGCCCGCGGAAACGCCCGCGGCCAGCGCGGCGGACCCGACTGCCGCCAGCGAGGCGGCGGCCGCCAAGTTCAAGCAATTCGTCGCCAGCATCGAGTGGAAAACCGAGGGGACCAGCCTGCTGGGCGGCATGGCCACCCTGGCGGTGCCAAGCGGGTATCGCTTCACCGCCGCGGCGGGCACCATCAAGTTGATGGAAGCATACGGCAATCTAACAAGCGGGTCGGAACTCGGCTACATTGCACCGCTCGGCATGGACTGGTTTGCGGTGTTTGAGTTTGAGGAATGCGGCTATGTGAAGGACGACGAGAAGGACAAGCTGAATGCCGACAAGATCCTCAAGCAATTCAAAGACGGCCAGGCGCAAGCCAACACGGAACTGGCCAAACGCGGCATGCCGACCCTCGAGGTGGTGGGCTGGCAGGCACCGCCGTTTTACAACCCGCAAACCAACAATCTGGAGTGGGCCATCCGCTTGCGCAGCAATGATGGCGGCGAGACGATCAACTACAGAACCAAGCTGCTCGGCCGCCGCGGGGTGATGGATGTGGTGCTGGTGTGCGATGAGGAGCAATTGGCCACGGTCATCCCGCAATATCAGCGATTGCTCAAGGGCTTCGCCTATCAAAAAGAGGACTCCTACGCGGCCTTCTCCAAAGGCGACAAGATCGCCACCTACGGGCTGACCGGCTTGATCGTGGGCGGCGGCCTGCTGGCGGCGGCCAAGACCGGGTTGCTGGCCAAGTTGTGGAAACCCATCGCCGTGGGGGTGGTTGCCATCGGCGCCTTCCTCAAGCGCATTTTCGCCGGCAGGACCGACAAGTCGATTTGATCGGAGTGATTGATGTCGGCCTTCGCTGAGTTCCTGCTGATCGCATGCGCCTTGTTTGTGTGGGAGTCCACCTTGTGGCTGCCATTGCGCGGCGTCTGCCTGCGCCGGCGCCGGCGGGGCGGCAAGTGGCGGGTGCTGGCGACAGATCAGGTGCTGGTGATGCGCGAACTGGGACTCGTGCCGCTGCTGCCGCTGCCGCCGGATAGCGGCTTGGCACCCTGCCAGGCACCGCCACTGGCAGTGGCTGCCGACGGCACGTTTTTGCTGGAATCGGGGCTGGCCCGGCACCAATCGCTGGCACCCTTCGCCTGGGGCGACCTCCACGAGGAGACGCACCACTTGCGGGTGGGGACACACACCACCCGGATTTCCTCGCCGCGCTGCATCGAAGTGCTCAGACGCGCCAAGCACCGCGGCGCCACCCCCCAGGCCGCCGTGCGCCAAGCGTGGCGCCTGGCGCTCTCGCCCGGGCGCGCCGCGCGCGAATGGCGGCGCTGGCGGCTGGTGGCCGGCCCGTTGCGCTGGAGCGGCCCCGTCCTAACAACCGGGTTTTTCGTGGGCCTGCCCATGATCTATCAACACCTGGGGAGCCAGCCCGCCGTGATCTTTGCGCTGTGGCTGTGGTGCCTGATGGGCCGGACCGCGGCCCATGTCTGGTGGCTGGGCAAGCGGGTCTATCCGGGAGCCCGCGCGGCATTGCGGATGGACGCGCTGCTGGCGCTGGTGGTGCCGTTTCATGCGATGCGCGCCTCCGAAATTGCCGCGGTGCATGCCATGGGCACCACCCATCCGGTCGGGTTGCTCCTGGCAACTTCGGATCTATCAAACCCGTGGCTGGCCGGCTTCGTCCGGCGCTTGCTCCACCCCCGGCCGGGAGTGGCGGAAGACGCCGGGTTGGCCTCCGCGCTGCAACCGGTGCTGGCCGCCGCGCTCGCCCGCTGCGGCAAGACATTGCACGATTTCGATGGCGCGCCGGGCGCCGCGGACGATCCGGCCGCCAGTTCCTACTGCCCGCGTTGCCACGCCCGCTATCTCGCCCAAGTACAAACCTGCCCGGATTGCCGCGGGGTGAGGGTGCGCACTTTCGCCTGAGATTGGCCAGCCACCCGCTGCGGGCGGGCGGCTGCATGCCATGGGAGCAAAGCGGAAGCGTGAGCCCGGAATCCCGCGCTCGAACCCGGGATCCGCGGCAGTACCCATGGCGGCAGCCCCGCCCTCAGGGCTCCTCATTGCGCGCGGTGGCTTGGCGGGCCCGGGCTTCGCGGAAAAACTTCTGCAACAACGACAGGCATTCCCCGCCCAACACCCCGGCGCTCACCTCGCAGCGGTGGTTCAAGGGCGGGTTTGATTCTAACAAATTGATCCAACTGCCGGCGGCGCCGCCCTTGGGATCGGGGCAGCCGTAAACCACGCGCTGCGGGCGGCAATGCACGATGGCGCCCGCACACATCGGGCAGGGTTCCTTGGTGACGTAGAGCGTGCAATTCTCCAACCGCCAATCCCCCACCACCTGCTGGGCCGCGGTCAACGCCAGCATCTCGGCATGGGCGGTGGCGTCCTTGAGCGTTTCCACCTGGTTCCAGGCGCGGGCAATGACCCTGCTATCGCGCACCACCACCGCGCCCACCGGCACCTCGGCGGCGGCATACGCCTTGTGCGCCTCCCGCAGCGCCTGGCCCATGAAAAACGCATCACTCTGCAAATCGATAATCAGCGGTTGCTCGTCCACGCCGCAGAGTTAGCCGCTTCAGGTATGCGCGTCAAGTGAGCGCAGATTTCGTGGTTGTGCGTGGCGGCTGCCCGCCTCTGCAACATTGAGGGGCCAGAGAGCCAGGGGCCGGTGCTACAATTCCCTCACGTGGAGTGTTAGCGTATGGGTAGCGCCGGTGCGGGGGTCGGTGGCGGTTAGGGTATGGGTGCCCGGGACGAGGTGGATGATCGGCTCGGGGGCGGCCGGCTCGATGCACAAGGTGGGCGATTCCCAACGCGCGACGCCGGGCAGATTGGTCAGCGGACGGAGCCGGGAGGAACCGCCGGGGATTTCCGGGTCTAACAAAAACGTGGCGTCCTTGGCCGGGGTGATGATGCGCAGGGGTTCGAGCGTGGCGGGTGCCGGGTCCAGCGCCAGTTCGCCGCGGCGCAGGTTGTGGCGACTGGCAAACCAGCCCGCATACAGCGGCTCGAGCAGTGCCCTGCCGGCACCATCGTACGCGGCGGCGGTGGCGGCGGGCGGCAACCGGTCGGGCGCGGCGAGGTCGCGGCGGGCCTGCGGGTTGCGGGGGAACTCGCTGTCGGCGAGGCGCAGGCCATTGCGGACGTCAACGGTGATGTCGAGCAAGCCGGCCGGCCGCGTGAAACCCGGCGCCTCCCGCTGCGCATACAAACTGAGCATGGCCCGCTGAAAAATGGGCGCCGCTCCGGTCACGCCGGAAATGCCTTGCATCGGCTGGTTTTCAAAGTTGCCGGCCCACACGCCGACGGTGAATTCCGGGGTGAAGCCGACACACCAGTTGTCGTGGAAATCCGAGGACGTGCCGGTCTTCACGGCGCAGGGAAATGGCAGGTCGAGCGGCCCGCCGGACCGAAACGCCGGCGCCCGCGCCTGGGCATCCGCCAGAATGTGCGTGATGAGATAGACAGCCAGCGGGTCCAACAATCTAACATCACCGGCGGGGGCCGGCCCGGCGCAAAACAACCGCGGCGGCCGATGCCGCCCCTGGCGCGCGAGGGTGGCGTAGGCATTGGTCAGGTCTAACAAGCAGACCGGGGCGTTGCCGAGGGTCAGCCCGAGACCGTAGGCTGACGGGTCAGCGTCCGGCATGACGACCCCGAGTTTTGTCAGAAGATCAAACAATGCCGCCGGGCCGCCGAGGGCATTGAGTTGGCGCAGCGCCGGCACATTCAGGGAGCAGGCCAGGGCGGTGCGGAGGGTGACTGGGCCGCGATAGGCGCGATCGTAGTTCTCCGGCAGATCGAGTCCCTGCGGGGTGCGAAACGGGCTGGGAATGTCCGCCATGATCGATGCCGGGAGCAGCCGTTGGCGTTCCATGGCTAGCAGATAGGTGAAGGGCTTGAGCGTCGAGCCGGGTGAGCGCGGCAGCAGCGCCCCGTTGAGCTGGCCGCCGCGCGGATCGTCCCACGCCGCGGAGGAGACCAGTGCGAGGAGTTCGCCGGTGGGATTGTGAATGACGACCACCGCGGCATGCCGGAGATTGGCGCTCTTGAGCTTGGCGGTTTCCTCGCTGACGATGCTGGCGATGGCACGCTGCAAGCCCACATCGAGGGTGGTGGCAATTTGCGCTTGGGTCGCATGGGGCCGGACTTGCGCGGTGAGCCACGGCGCGGCCCGCGATTCCTTGAGCGGGCGCAGGCTGAGCGGCTCGGCCACCGCGCTGGCAATCCGCGCCGCCGGGTAGCTGCCGCCGGCGGCCAGGCGGGCAAGCACCGTGTTGCGGCGGGCGAGCGCGGCAGCCGGGTGCTTGAGCGGGTTGAAACGGGACGGGGCCTGCGGCAAACCGGCCAGCAGCGCGCATTCCGCCAGCGACAGCTCAGCCAGCGGCTTTTGAAAATAATACCGGGTGGCCTCGGCCGGCCCGAGGCGCCGGCTGCCATAATCGAGGCGATTGAGATAGGCGGCGAGGATTTGCGCCTTGGACCAAGTCATTTCCAACCGCCGGGCGGCCATGGCCTCGCGGATTTTCGTCGCCACGTTGCGTGGTTGCTGCGGCGAGGTGATCTTGATGAGTTGCTGGCTGATGGTAGAGGCCCCCGAAATAACGCGGCGCTGCGTCAGCCCATCGCGCGCGGCACGCAACATGGCGAGCACATCCAGCCCGTGGTGCGCAAAGAACCGCTTGTCCTCCGCCGCTAGCGTGCAGGCTATCAACTCGGCGGGCAGCTCGGCCAAGGCAACCGGCGCCGCACGGGTCGCATCCGGCAACGCCAGATGCTCAAGCGCCACCCCGTGCCGGTCCAGCAACACCGACGACACCGGCGGCTTTTCTAACAGCCCGGCGGGCAGCGGCACGGCCCACGGCAACGCGAACCACGCCAACAGCGCACAGGCGCTGAGGCGCAGACCCCAGCGGCTCAAGCGGTGGCGATGACGCGGTGGCGGCTTCACACAGTCGTATGATAGCAGGCAATTGGGACCGTGGAAAGACGCGTATGGCATGCCCTTGGCGAAAATCAGGGCGAATTGCGAATTGCTTCCACCGCAAAAAAGAGCTGGACAAATCCTTAAGATTGGTGATGCATTCCTCTCAAGGAATCGTCCACGCCCACTTCAGGAGTGGCGGCAACTATTCCACAACGCGGTTCCATGGTCCGGCACCCCGGCCTGGCCAAGGACGTGAGCCCCAACCGATCCATCCCCTATGCACACCTGCCGCAACACCCTCGGCGCTCTGGCCGCTGTCTCCGCCCTTGTGGCTGGCAACGCCATGGCGGAAATTGAGTATGAACTCCACACCGGCTACTCCAACGAGTATCTGTTCCGCGGCCTCAACCTCGGCCAGGACCTCATCGAAGTCGGCGCCGATGTGAAAGCCGATGTCTCTGGAGTCGGACTGAGCGCCGGTGTCTGGTACGGCTCGTTTGACAATGCCGACCTCGGCGATGTGCGCGACCTGACGGTGGACGAATTGGACTTGTATGGCCAGGTGTCCAAGAACTTCGGCTTGCTCACCGGGGCCATCGGCTACATCTACCGCTACTACGATGCCCACGACGACGCCAGCCTCGGCACCCAGGAGGTGTATTTCAGCGTGTCGCGCCAGATCTGCGGCATCGACACCTCGTTGACCTACTTCTGGGGCGTCGAAGACGACAATGACGGCTACGCCGAATTCGCCCTCGGCCGCAGCTTCGAGTTGAGCCCCTGCCTGGCCTTCAACTGCGGAGCCAAACTCGGTTACCTCGCCGAGCAAGGGCAGTTGAGCGCCCTCACCAGCAAGCTATCACTGGATTGGGGCTTCACCACCACCGCGACCCTCTCGCCATTCGTGGCGTGGTCACTCGCGCTGAGCGACGACAACGACACCGCTTACTCGGATTCCAAGAATCAAGTTGTCGGCGGCGTGATGCTCTCCGTGGCGTTCTAAGCCCAACGGCACCTGTCAATAGAGCGCCACTTCAAGCGGCGCGTGCCGAGCCAACCCGTGGGCCGCCGTGTCCCGCTGGTCAAAACCCCTGCCTGTAACGTCCCCGCCGCCGCAGTCCCTTGACGCACCCGCCGGCGGCGACTACCCTCAACCCCACCATGCAAACCCAAACGCTCTACGACCGGGTCGGCGGCCAAGCCGGAGTCACCCGCCTCATCGGCAGCTTCTACCAACGCCTGCTGGCCGATGCCCAACTCAGCCCGTTTTTTGCCACCATTCCAATGGAAAAACTGCAGCGCATGCAGGTCGAGTTTTTCACCGCGGCGCTCGGCGGGCCGCTGCAATACTCGGGCCGCCCGCTGGCCCACGTCCACCACGGCCGCGGCATCACCAAAACCCACCTGCGCCGCTTCACCGAACACCTCCTCGCCACCCTCGAGTCCATACCCCTGAGCCAGCAGGATATTCAGAGCATCTACAACCGCATCGCCGTCGAAGCCGACGAAATCGCCGAGGACGCCGAGGGCCTCGGCAGCGGTTGCGAAGCCGGCTGAACCTTCACTCCGGTTTCAACTGCATGACCGGCCGTTGGTTGCGGTGAATCCACACGCTCTGCACCAGGCCTAACAAAAACATGCAGATCACCACAAAGGTGCCCGAATAGCTGACCAAGGGCAACGGGATGCCGGTAATGGGCAATAGCAACACACACATTCCGATGCTCTCGAAAACGTGGGCGAAAATCAGCGCGATGACCAGGCAGACCAACAACCGCCCGCACAGGTCACGGCTGTAAAACGCGACAAACAGGCATTGCAGCAATAACAAGGCATAGGCGCTGAGCAGCAACAGGCTGCCACGAAACCCGAGCTCCTCGCCGATGACGACGAAGATATAGTCGTTGTGAGCCGTGGTGCGCGACGGATAGCCCTTGGCAAACAGCGAGTTGCGCTCCGCGGGGGCCGCCCAACCCACCCCTTTCCAGCCAGCCTTGCCCACCGCCACGGAGGCGTAATGCGCGGAGTACCCCTCATCGGAGATGTCCACCTCCTGCTGCTGCAACATCCGCAACCACAAGTCAATCCGCGCCGGCCCGCGCTCCGACACCATCGGCAACACCACAAAATACAGGATCGGCACCACCCCGACCCCGAGCCAGGTCATCAACGACAGATAGCGGAACGGCACGCCACCGATCAGCAACGCGACGATGGACACCGGAATCCACACCAGCGCGGATCCCATGTCGCCCATTTTCATCATCACCAAAAACGGCACCCCGCCTAACACACCAATCATCACAATGCGGGCCAGCGGCGCGCCGAGCCAGCGGTGCAACTTGGGCAAATCCTGCAGCAACCAGGCGATAAGCAAAATCCCCGAGGTCACCCCGAGCTGCGCCGGCTGAAACTTCAGCCCCCCCAAGGACAGCCGATGCACCGCATCGTCCTGCTGCATCGCCATGAACATCATCACCATGCTCACCCCGTAAAATGGAATCCCCAACCAGCGAATCCACCGGTAATCAACCAACGCCACCGCGAAAAACACCACGCTGCCAAGCAATATCCAGGTCTTCTGCTGCGCCGCGAAATACGCTCCCGGCCCGCCATATTGGTTGCGCAACTCCGCGCTGATCGGCAGATGCCGCGCCGCACTCTCAATCATGAACACACCAAAAATCAGCAGCCCATACATTACCAGTATCAGCACCCAGTTCATCCCGAGAATTTTGCGCAAAAACGGCGTCATGTAGCGTTGAGCCGCCACCATACCCCGCCACCCACCCATGGCAAGGCGCAGCTGACATAAGTGCGAAATTCCAAGCGCCGCTCGGCCGATTCCCCTCTTGCGGCTTGTTTCTTCCCCGATCCTGTCTTCTACTGGCTTCGCCCGCTGCCATGCCCGAAACTTTCTACCAACAGACCACCAGCGCGCCGGTGACCCCCTTCGATGTCTCGCTGCGGCCACCGGCGTTTTCCGAGTTCATCGGCCAGGACAAGGTCAAGGAACGCCTCCTGCTCATGCTCGCCGCCGCCAAACAACGCGGCGACGTGCTCGACCATGTCCTGCTCTCCGGCCCTCCCGGCCTCGGCAAAACCACCCTCGCCAACCTCATCGCCCGCGCCGCCGGCAGCCAACTCCACACCACCTCCGGCCCGCAAATCGAAAAAGCCGGCGATCTGGCCGGCATCCTCACCAACATCCAACGCGGCGATATCCTCTTCATCGATGAGATCCACCGCCTCCATCCCGCCATCGAGGAATACCTCTACCCCGCCATGGAGGATTTCCGCCTCGATATCATCATCGACTCCGGCCCCGCCGCCCGCTCCATCCAGATCAACCTGCCCCGCTTCACCTTGGTCGGCGCCACCACCCGCTCCGGCATGCTCACCGCCCCGTTGCGCTCCCGCTTCGGCCTGATCAACCGCCTCGACTATTACTCGCAGGACGAGCTCGCCCTCATCATCGAACGCTCCGCCGGCCTCCTCGACGTCCCCATCCAACCCGGCGGCGCCCTCGAAGTCGCCTCCCGCTCGCGCGGCACCCCTCGCGTCGCCAACGCCCTGCTGCGCTGGGTCCGCGACTTCGCCCAAGTCCGCGGCGCCGGCTTCATCGATGAGGCAACCGCCGACGCCGCCTTGGCCATGATCGAAATCGACGCCCAGGGCCTCGATGAAATGGACAAGCGGTTGTTAGAAGCGCTGATTTACAAATTCGGCGGCGGGCCGGTGGGCCTCAACTCGCTGGCCGTGGCGGTGGGGGAGGATGCCGCCACCATTGAGGAAGTGCACGAGCCGTTCCTGATCATGCAGGGCTATCTGCAGCGCACCCCGCGCGGCCGCATGGCCATGCCCTCGGCCTACCTCAAAATCGGCGCCCCGCCGCCGCCCCGGCCCGACGAGCCGCAGGCCAGCTTGTTCTGACAATCTAACACCCAGCCCCGCCATGCACCCCCTCATTCAGGAAACCATCGAGCGCTGCCGCAGCGCCGGCCTGCGCCGCACCAAGGCGCTTGAAGAACTTCTCACCACCCTGCTTGAGAGTGCCCGCCCGATGACCCTCGCCGAGTTGGCCGCCTCGCCGCGCCTCGCCGATCAATGCGACAAGGCCACCGTTTTCCGGCTGTTGCAGCGCCTCATCGAGCACGGCTTGGTGCGCCGCCTCGGGCTCCACGAACGGGCCGCCTATTTCACCCTGCTGCTGCCCGACCGCCACAGCGACTACCTCATTTGCACCGGTTGCGGCTCCATCGAGGCGATCAGCGCGCCCTGCCCGGTGCATGAATTGGAGGAGCAAATCCGCCTCAAAACCGGCTACCGCAACCTCTATCACGAGTTGGAGTTCTTCGGCCTCTGCCCGCGGTGCGCCTGACCGGCCGTGGCACTGCATGCGGCCGTCGCCCACGGCCATGCTCACCCACCCGCACCACCATGTCGGCCGAGGGTGCTCCCTGTCCGACATGACGGCCGCGTGATCCGGCGCCATCGCGCACGACCCGTTGGCACCCAACGGGTATTCTCAGCCCGGCCTCAACGAGGCCGGGGAAATAATCCTTCGCTTCCCTGAGTCGCCGGGCTGCGCGCTCAGCAGGCCGCGGCGAGACGCAGCGCAAGATCAACCGCACTGGCCGCATCCTGGCTGTAGCCATCGGCACCGATCTCATCGGAATATTCCTGGGTCACCGGAGCGCCACCAACCATGATTTTGATACCGCTGAGACCGGCCTGGCGGACGGCTTCCACGGTGAGTTTCATCGCTGGCATCGTGGTGGTGAGCAGGGCCGACAGGCAGATCAATTGCACCTCGTTTTCCTGAGCGGCGGCCACGAATTTCTCCGGCGGCACGTTGGTGCCCAAATCGATGATGCCAAAGTTGGCACCCTTGAGCATCATGGCCACCAGGTTCTTGCCGATGTCGTGAAGGTCGCCTTGCACGGTGCCGATCACCGCGGTGTATTTCGGCTTGATGCCGGCGGCGGCGAGCAGCGGTTCGAGAATGCCCATGCACTCTTTCATCGCCCGCGCCGCTATCAACATTTCCGGCACGAACACTTCGTTGTTCTTGAATTTCTCACCAATGCTGGCCATGCCGGGAACCAGTCCCTGCTCGACGATTTCCAGCGGCTTGAGGCCCTGTTCGAGGAGCCCTTGGGTGAAGAGTTTGGCGTCATTGCGTTTGCCGCCTTCGACGGCCAGCGCGAGTTCTGATAGAGTGCTCATGGATCAGTAGGGGGGGGTGGGATTGATTCGCTCAGTTCCTGAAAGTGACGGCGCTACGCCCGGCGTGCGAACCGGCGGCGGCCAGAGCCATCACGCCTGCAAACAGCACCATGAAGCCCCAGTCACCCAGCATCGTGCCGCGCAGGAAGGGCAAGCCCGCAACATAACACTCGACCAATCCGGCGAAGGATTTCGCATACGGCTGGCCGGACAGCCCGAGCCCGGTGAGCCAGACTCCGAAGTTGCTCACCGCGTAGAAAAACAACGGCACCGCCACGGCACCACCGAACTGGAGCTTCCAGCCTTGGTTGCGGATGGCCAGGCCGGCCATGCCGATGATCAGGAACGCGCCGTAATCCAACAGCCGTGGGGCGTGCAGCGCGGAGTAGCCCATTTGGGAATTGAGCACCAAATCACTCAGCACCAGCGCCAGCAGCGGTACTGCCAGCGCCCAGCGCCGGTTGAGAAACAATCCGCCCATTAAGGCAAACGCGCCAATCGGCGCTACATTCTCCGGGTGAGGCATGAAACGGAAGGCGATCATCGCCACGACTAGTGAGATCAGTGTGATAGGTGCTGACATGGGGGTGCTTGGTTAGGCGTGGAGACTGGCAGACAATCCCCCACCCGTATTGTGAGTTTAACGGATTTTTTGGTGAATTTGACGTTTGCTTCAAGGTGCCACCGGCAATGCCGGCGGTGGCCAGGCACCTGCCCGTGGCCGCCCCGCCGCCCGCCCGCCGCCCCCTTCCGGCACAACTCATTTGCTGTTTTTCTTCGCCTGTTTCGCGAGCTTTTTCTCCTTCGCCGTTTTGGTTGGCATCTTCTTGGTTTCTTTTCTGGTATCCTTGGTCTTCATACGCGTGTTGGTTAGTGAGGCACCGCCCGCTTGCAGGCCGTGTGTGGATGAACTAACCCATGCGCCCGCTGTTGGCAACCCCAATCGCGCGCCGCCACCACCACAGCCCCTGCCACCGGCAGCCTGTTGTCGTTAGGTCATATTCTTCGTCTTGCGTCTGTGGAGGAGCCTCGTTAGGTCTTATTCTTCGTCTTGCGTCTTGTAGTCTTGCGTCTTGCTCTTGTAGCGAAACCTCGCCAGTTGCAAGCCGGCGCCGATTCGGTTATATTCCCATCCAACAGCGATGCGGGCTGCCATGCGACTTGCACCCCGCCACCGCTCAGCCACCAACCCCCGCCACTCATGGGACTCGACAAAATCACCCAAAAACTCCAGGAGGCGCTGCAAAGCGCGCAGAGCCTGGCCTCGAAATCCGCCCACTCCGAGCTCAAGAGCGCACATGTCCTGCTCGCCTTGTTGCAACAGGACGGCGGCATCGCCACTCCCATCCTGCACAAGGCCGGCATCGACGTGCCGCGCCTCAAAGCCGCCACCGCCGCCGCGCTGAGCCGCGAGCCGAGCGTCCAAGGCGCCTCGACCCAGCCGCAGATCAGCGTCGGTCTGCGTGCCACCTTGGAGGCCGCCGACGCCGCCCGCGAGCAACTCGGCGACGCTTTCCTCAGCGTCGAACACTTTATCCTCGGCTCGCTCAAGGGCGACTCGCCCGCCGGCAAATTGCTCAAGGCCGCCGGCTTGGATGAACCACAAGCGCTCGCCGCCATCCACAGCGTGCGCGGGTCGCAGAAAGTCACCGATGATGCCCCGGAAGGCAAATACCAGGCCCTCGAGAAATACGGCGCCGACCTAACAGCCAGGGCGCGCGAGGGCAAAATCGATCCGGTCATCGGCCGCGACACGGAGATTCGGCGGGTGCTGCAAGTTCTATCGCGCCGCACCAAAAACAACCCGGTGCTCATCGGCGAACCGGGCGTCGGCAAAACCGCCATCGTCGAAGGCCTCGCCCGCCGCATCGTCTCCGGCGATGTGCCCGAGGCCATGAAGCACAAACGCATCATCACCATGGACGTCGGCGGCATGCTCGCCGGGGCCAAGTACCGCGGCGAATTCGAGGACCGCCTCAAGGCGTTTCTCAAGGAGGTGACCGATGCCCAAGGCCAGATCATCCTCTTCATCGACGAACTCCACACCATCGTCGGCGCCGGCGCCAGCGAGGGCGCGGTGGATGCCTCCAATTTGCTCAAACCCCAGCTCGCCCGCGGCGAACTCCATGCCATCGGCGCCACCACCCTCGACGAATACCGCAAACATATCGAAAAGGACGCCGCCCTCGAACGCCGCTTCCAACCCGTCATGGTCGGCGAACCGTCCGTCGAAGACACCGTCGCCATCCTCCGCGGCCTCAAGGAACGCTATGAAGTCCACCACGGCGTGCGCATCCAGGATGGCGCACTGGTGGCCGCCGCCGCCCTGTCGGATAGATACATCGCCGGCCGCTTCCTGCCCGACAAGGCCGTCGATCTCATCGATGAGGCCGCCTCCCGCCTCAAAATCGAGCTGGACTCGATGCCGACCGAGATCGATGTGTTAGAGCGGCAGATCCTGCAGCTCGAGATGGAGAAAAAGGCGCTTGAGAAAGAGACCGACAAAGCCCCCGCCGCGCGCCTGGAAAAGGTGCGCGAAGAGCAAGCCAACCTGCGCGAGTCCTCGTCGGGCATGCGGGCGCAGTGGCGCAATGAAAAGGCCGTCATTGATGACGTCAGGGCGGCCCAGGAACAAATCGAAACGCTCAAGGGCGAGGCCGAGCGCGCCCAGCGCATCGGCGATCTGACCCGCGCCTCGCAGATCACCTACGGCGATCTGCCCGCCGCCAACAAGGCCCTGGCAAGTGCCAAGGACCAACTCACCGCCCTGCAAAAATCCGGCGCCATGCTCAAGGAGGAAGTCACCGAGGAGGACATCGCCCGCGTCGTCTCGGCCTGGACCGGCATCCCCGTCAGCCGCCTCCAGGAAGGCGAAAAACAAAAACTCGTGAGCATGGAGCACCGCCTCGCGGCCCGTGTCGTCGGCCAGAAAAAGGCGATTCAGGCGGTGGCCAACGCGGTGCGCCGCGCCCGCGCCGGCCTGCAAGATGAGAACCGGCCGATTGGTTCGTTTTTGTTTCTGGGCCCCACCGGCGTCGGCAAGACCGAACTCTCCAAGGCGCTCGCCGAATTCCTCTTCGATGACGAAGCCGCCATGGTCCGCATCGACATGTCCGAATACATGGAAAAACACAGCGTGTCGCGCCTCATCGGCGCGCCGCCCGGCTATGTCGGCTATGATGAGGGCGGCCAGCTCAGCGAACAAGTCCGCCGCAAACCCTACTCGGTGGTGCTCTTTGATGAAATCGAAAAGGCCCACGCCGATGTCTTCAACGTGCTGTTGCAGGTCATCGACGACGGCCGCATCACCGATGGCCAGGGCCGCACCGTGGACTTCCGCAACACCGTGCTTATCATGACTTCCAACATCGGCTCCCAACATATCCTCCACGAGCCCAATGCCGAACAGCGCGAGGCCATGGTCACCGCCGCCCTGCGCAGCCACTTCCGCCCCGAATTCCTCAACCGCATCGACGAAATCATCATCTTCGACCGCCTCACCCGCGCCGAACTCACCACCATCGTCGACCTCCAGCTCGACCGCGTCAGAAAACGCCTCGCCAAACAAGGCCTCGGCCTCGCCCTCACCCCCGCCGCCAAGGACTTCCTCGGCAACCAGGGCTTCGACCCGGTCTATGGCGCCCGCCCGCTCAAGCGCGCCATCCAACACTTGTTGTTAGACCCGCTCAGCCTCGATGTGCTCGACGGCAAATTCAGCGACGGCGATATCATCCGAGCCGACGTCCAGCACGGCGCCATCGCCTTCCAAAAATAGTCACCGCACGCCACTTCACCCACCTTTATGACTGGCTATGCCGTGGGGGTGCGCCGGCGTCCCGCCGGCTGTGTGCGGCATCCTGCCGTGCACTCTTCAGCCAGTGCTCAGTCAATGTTTACATCCTGCCCGTGACATCCTCGCCCTCCCGTGCACCGGTGCGCAGCGCCTGCCCGCAGGGGGGGAGCGGCGGCGACCAGCAATCCACCATCATATCCCTCCACTTCTTGCAGCGGCCGGCGGCCCAGCCCACTCGATTCGTCCTGAAACCCAACAATTCCCCTCAACCCGGCATCTTCCCCCACATTCCGCATTTTCTGCTTGGCTGGCTGACCATGGAGCCCTAGAACTCTTTCATGAGCAGTCCCCCCAGAAAAGTGCCCGTCCGGGTAGGATTTGCCCCCTGTTACACCACCGGTCGTGTAACTCAATCATCCGACCGTCCGTTCAATAAAACTGTTCGGATACAGAAACGGGACATAGAGAATTTTGTGTTTGGGGTTGGGATGATTCTATCCGCTTTGACTTGCAGGGGGAGTCCGGATGGCCGTCCCGCGAGAGGTGAGGTGACCAATACTGCACGTGCGAGGCTCGGACCCGGGAGAGCAAAGCAACCAAACGCGTGGCACGGCCTCGATGCCGCGATATGACACGGCGGAAATCTGTGAGGTCGCGTTTTCCTACGGACTGGGCCACTGCCCAACTTTTGCCTCGACACCAGGTGAGGTTTCCGGCAGGTTGCCTTCGTAGGTTTTGCGTGGCACTCCCGTCACAGAAATCGAACAAGATTAGATGAGAAGGCAGGAGGCAGCGGGACTTGAACCCTGTGGTATCTTCTCATCGCCATGAAACCGAAATTCCCAACCGCAACCATCGGCCTCGACCTCGGGGACAAGAAGCACGCCATCTGCGTCCTCAAC
>CAIZNN010000051.1 GCA_903934285.1 Akkermansiaceae bacterium
GCCCGTGCCGGGCGCGCCCACGGCGAATGCCACCCGCGTCCAGGTCTTCATATCCAGCGTGCTCTCGATGGTGTACACCTTGCCGGTGATCGCGTAGAACTCGAAGCGCACGCTCTGCGGCAGCTTCTCTTTGAGCGCCAGCGCAAAGGTCTCGGTGGCATCGCCAGCGAAGGTGCCCGCAAGATATTCCTGCAGATTGTTCTGGCCGTCACGGTCATAGTCGCCGCTCATCCCACCCAATAGATCCAGATCCCACTTGCCGTTGGCGTCGGGGTAAACCCCCGCTTGATAGAGCTGCCATTCCTCCCACACATCCGGCAGCCCGTCCTTGTTGGCGTCCTCGCCGATGTTCAGATCCAGCCGCACCCGCTCGCCGCCCTTGCCCGCCTTGAGCGTGCCGTTGACCTCGATCGGGTAGAACAGCGCGCCGTTCATCGCCACCACCAAGCTGAACTCCCCCAGCGCGGCGACCGCCTTGTCGCTGTAGAAAACCGTGCCGCTGCGTGCCGCGTCGATGCGGATGTTGAGTTCATAGTTGTGGTCGAGCGGGCCGCAAGTAATCGGCGTGCGGCCGATTTCCACCCCGCCCTTGAGCAGGATGATCTCCGCTCCTTCGGCCGTGACCGTCTGGCCCACCTGGTCGCGCACCATCCCGTAGAGCGTGTAATACGGCGCGGGCGGAAACGCCGCGACCGTGGACACGACCCCCAGCAGGCACACAAGGATTTGGCAGAGGGATTTCATGGGCATGGTTATCTAGGTTAAAGGGGTTCGGTTGCCTGGTGTTGGCAGTCGGCTTGGTGACTTGGGAAGGGCCGTGGACATGGGACGAGTTGAATCGCGCTATTGGGTCAGTTACCCCCCTTGCAGCTATAGCGACACTGTGTGATTGCCGGATGCCCGACTACCCCTGATTGGCCAAAGACTGCGCATATCCTCTGATAATTCGAGGATGCAAACAATTTGGAGGAGTTTCGCGAATGGCGCCGGGGGCTTGCTTGTTCCAGCCGCTGCAACCACGGGGTCAGCATGGATTTCTTCGCGGACCAAATACTCATAATTCTTTCTTTATCCGTGCCCGTGCAGTCTGTGGTTGCATGGATCGGAATTGGAATTTCTGTTGCGGTGTTGGCAAGGAAATCCCGGCGGGGCTGCGGCTTCTTAGTTCCCTGAATTCGAGTAGGTGCGCAGGAATAGCTGGATGTCGGCGACGCTGGCGACAAAGCGGTTGAGTCCGTCTTGTTCGTCGCTGAGCAGGGTGTAGGCGGGAATGACGATTTTCCAGCGGGTGTTCCAGACGCTGCGGCCGATCAGGCGGGTGTTGGTGAACTCGGTGGGCACCGAGCTGTAGAAAAACGCCGGATCGCTCACCGGGCGGAAGGCCTGGTGTTTGCGCAGGATCCACGGCTGCTCGCTGAGCGTGCCGTTGGCATCAAAAAATCGGGTCGTGTTGAACGCCGAGGCTCCGAGGTTGTAGGGCAGCGGCAGCGCCTGGTCGTGTACGGTCCAACTGCGGAGCGTGCTGGTGTCGCCCAGTGGCGGTGCCAGCATGCAGTCGCTGCCACAGGGGATCAGATAGGCATAGGGTGTCGCGCTCAGCGAGTTGGTGCCGCCGGGGGGGCTGCTGGCGCCGGGCGTGCCGAAGGCGTAGGGGTCCATGCCGAGGTAGCCTTTCAAGACGATGCCCACGCTGCTGATTTTGGTGGCGTAGTTGCTAGGCGTGAAGGCGTGGTCGTTGGCCGCCAGCGGCAGGCCGAAGAAGTTCATACCGTGCTGGATGGTGCTGCCGAAAGGAATCACGATGCCGGGCGCGGCCGAGCCATCGGGTTTTTTCAGGTTGTTACAATACTTCGCCACATCGGGGTCGGTTAGGACATCGGGCACGATGTATTGCTGCATCGTCTGTTTCCAGGCATCGTCGTCGCTGGTCGCCGCCTCATCGGTGCGGATGCGGAACAACTCACCACGCAGACTGAAGAGCGTGCCATACGGGTCGGGGTTATTGATCCCCAGACGGCCCTTGGCCACCGAGAAGTCGGCGTTGAGCTGCGCCATCGTGCCGGCCAGCCCGGAGTCGCCCAACGTGCTGACGGTGGCCTGCGGCTGGTCGCCGGTTAGATCGCCCAGTGCGCGCGAGGCCACGATGTTGGCGATGACCGCCTTGCCCGCGCTGCTGCCGAGCAGGCCAGTCTCGTAGTCATAGCTCTTGGCCGCGAGATAGGTGTAGCGGCTCGCCAGATCGAACAGGGCGCGGTATTGCTCGAGTGCTTCGTTGCGGAAGGTGCGGAAGGTCAGGTCCTTGGTGCGGTAGCCGGTGATGCCCGCCGCCGCCCGCTGGCGGAAACTCTCGCGGTCGCTCAGCACGTTCTGGCCCTCGACGAGCACGTTGCGCAGCGCCTCGTTGCTGCGCTGATAGTCGGTGGCCAGTTGCGCCACCTCGAAGTGCGCCGAGAGCAGGTCGCGGTAAACCAGCTCGAACTCGTAGATCTGTTGTTTCTCTTCGTAGCTGAATCCGAGAGCTTCCAGGTCCTTGTCGAGATTGCTGGCTTTTTCAGTGACTTGCGGACCCAGCGCATAGGCAGCCGAGCGTTGGCTGTAGGCTGCGAAGTTGAAGATTTGCGCGACGATGGCGGCCACGAATTTTGCCCCACTACGCACAGGCGACGTGACATCGGTGGCCATACCGATGCATTTCGGGAAGAGTTCCGACAATGCCTCGCCAAAATTATACACATTGCCCGCCACCGCATCGAAGTAATCCGCGTACGATTGCAAGGTCGCTTGGGTGGTCTCCAAATTTTTGATCGCCGCAGTGGCGTCGGCACGGGTGGATTGGCTGCTGGTGTGCATCGCCACCATCTCGTTGAAAAGTTGAAACCCGCGCTTGAAGCGGGTATTGAGCACCTGAAGCTTTTGATGGCATTCCAGCAGCGCCAACTGCGCCTGATAGGAATCGAGCAGCGACTGCTGGATGCGCCCGACTCTGGCGCGCTGGCCGATGGTGCTGCCACCCCACTCGCTGGCCCACAGCAGGTTTTTGTTAGGTTGGATGATCACGGTTTTGCTCACCGAGTGGGTTGGGGTGATGCCGTCGAGGGTGATATCATTGGTTTTGAAACTGGTGAAATCCGCGATGCCAGTGGGCACGTTGAGCGTAAGGGTGACCGCCTGCGAGACATCGACCAGATCGGTCGGGCGATCCACCACATAGAAATTATACAGATCCGGCCCGGTGTAATTTTGGGCATATGTTTTGCCTGCGCCGATGTCGCCGCCGTAGGGCGAGCCAAAGAGGTCGATGAGGCGGTTGGTGAAGGCAATTTCCTGATCGACATAGGTGGTGGTGGAATCGCCGATCTGGTTCTGCTGGTTGCGGAGCAAACGCGACATTCTGGCCGCCTGGTTGAAGGCGCCCTTGGCGTTGAGCGTCGCCCGCAGCGCGCGCTCGTAAATCTGCTCGAAGTGCGAGTGGCCGGCCTGCAAGAGCGAGGGCGAAATATCAAATGCGATTGCGTCCGGGCTCAGGCCCAGCGGATTGAGGTGGGCGTTGGCACTGTCGATGGTGGCTTGGAAGTCATTGCCCGCGCTGGCCAGATTGTTGAGTTCGGGCACGGTCGTGCGATCAATGATCTGCACGCCGCTGTGGGTGGGATTGCTGTCCTTGTCGGGCAGCAAGGTGTTGGCCGCGACCCAGTTGATATAACTGCCCTGCGCGCTGCGCGAAACCCACTCGTCCAAACCTTGATTGCGCTGCACGCCGGTTTGCGGGTTGACCTTGCCATCGCGGAACTGGCTCCAGCCGCTGGCGGGGTCGTCCTGGTAGTCCTGGCGGTGGACCAGCGCCACGATCTGCCGCGCGCTGCTGGCAACATTGGCCGCAGTGGCGGCAAATTTCCGCTCGTCCTTGTAGTCGATTTGCACCGACTGGCCGAGCACGGTCACATCCTCCGCCGAGGTCACCCAGGTGAAGTTAGAATTTTCGAGCAGTTTGTAGTAGCCGGTGAGCGCGGTCAGGTAGTGGCCGTAGGCATCGCCGTGGCCTTGCGGGAACATGCGATAGGCATCCGCCGCGTCGACCACGCCGTTGGCGGTGCTGCTGCCGGTCTGTTCCTTGATGTTGTAATTGGTGGCATAAAGCACCTCACCGCTGTTGATGCCGCGGGTGTAGTTCCACCACAGGCGGTTGTAGGCGGGGGCGCTGGCCACGCCGGGGTTGGCGAAGTCATCGCGGCCCTTGAGCAAGGCGAGTTCTTCCTCCAGCGAACTGGCCACCTGGCCTTCGAACGAAAAGCGGCTGGTGTTCACCTCGGTGACCGTCGTCTGGTCGTCTATCGAGATGGTCGGGTTGGCCGCGTCGGCATAGGCTTCGTTGCCGAGGATGGTGTAGAGATCATTCAAATATCCCGCGGCGAGCATCAGGCCGTTGTTAGCCGAGGCGAAGTCGATGCCCGAGCCGATGGTGAAGCTCTTGCCGCGGTTGAGCACGGTTTCGTAGATCTCGATCAAGCCGACGTTGTTGATGTTATCGAGATTGAGTGCGACATCGCCCTCCCAGCGTTTGCCGGCCTGGGTGAGCATCGAGACATCGGTGTTGATCTCGCTGTTATAGAGATCACTCATGCGCTGGTTGAACGGGGTGATCTTGGCCAGCACCCGCTTGATCCAGCCCTCAACCAAGGCCGGTTGGGTCCAAGCGGACCAACCCGCAGTGTCAGCTTGGCCGCTCACCTTGAGACGATAGGCCATGGTGAAGTAGGTGTCGCCCATCAGCACGGCGGGATTGCTGATGGTGGCCGTCGGCGAGCCGCCGACGAGAATCGCGCTGCCGAGCGTGCCATCGGGCTTGAGCCAGGTGCTGGTGGCCACAGATGTATTGATGTTGTCGGCCGTGATGGTGGGATTGGTGCCATCGGTCGGAAACCCGTAGCGCCATTGGAATTCGTAAAGTTCCGGGTGGCCGGCATAGTCGCCGCTGTGGCGCAGGGTCACTTGTTCGTCGAGCGGGTTGCTAGCCAGCAATACCTTGAGATCGCCTTGATAGAGGGTGGGATCGACCTTGATGATCTGCATCGCAACGGTGTTACCCGGGTCGGTGAAGGCCTCGCCGTTTTCAAACACCAAGGTGACGTAGCCCGTGCCCTTGCCCGTGGCGTTCAGCGCGTAGCTGTCCACTGCGGTATCGCGATCGGTGATGTTAGCCAGCGTCGCCTTGTCGATGGCGCGGTGATCCTTGGCCGGGTCCACCACATAGGTTCCGGGCACCGTGCGGCTCCCGCTGAAGGTTTCCAACCGGGTGCTCAGGAGTTCAATCGCGGAATCCCAGTGGCTCTTGTAGGTCGTGTCGGTCGTCGGGCAGAGATTTTTCAACTCGGTGAGGTCGGCGGCACTCAGCACATTGAGATTGAGGTAATCCTCGCCGACGATCTCATCGACAAATTCGCCGATGAGGGTGAGCGTCCCCTTGGGGCCTGTATTGGCGTCGAAGTAAAAACGCTGCTGCAGATGCGGCGGCAGCTTTTGGAAGTAGGTCCTGCCCGCGTAGTCGCTGGTCAACACCGAGGCCGGCAACTTTTGCAAGTTTCCGCTAGTTCCTAGCAGGAATGTCTTGGCGCGGGTCGGGTCGTGCAGCAGCACGCTGTTGGCGGCGGCACCCGTGTTGGCGATGGACTGCTGGTAAAGCACCTCGGCGCTGGTGGCCCCGCGCACTTGCGGCAACTGTCCGGCGAGGGCACTGGCCGTGGCCAGGGTGAGCGTCTGCGCGGTCTCCAGCACCGGCACGATCTTTTGCTGGGCGATTGGCAGGGACGGGTCATCCGGCCACTTCGGTTGATAGCGCAGGGTGACCGGCACGCCGTTGCCCGTGTCCGCGATGAAGGGCATCACCGTGCCCACCGCCGCTTGGTTGGCGAGAGTCAGGCGGGGCTCGAAAAATCCGGCCAGCGAGTTGTAATAAAACTGCATCCCGAAGCTGATAGGCGGCGCGATGCGCACCAGCGGCGCGGCGGTGTAGCCGCTGCCTGCGCTGGTGATATTGAATCCGGTGACCTTCCCATCGGACAAGATGGCGGTGGCGGTGGCGCTAACACCCGTGACCGACGCCGCGACGGTCACCACCGGCGCGCTGAGGTATCCGCTGCCCCCGACTCCCGGGGCAAGCGTGATGGCCGTGACCGCGCCGCCGCTCACACTGGCCGTGGCGCTGGCGCTGGTCTTGGCGTGGGCCCCGCGGTAGATCCAAGCGTAGCCTTGACGATCCTTGAAGGTGAAACTGCCGTAACTCGCCGGAGCATCGCCCGCAGCGGCCGCATCCGCCACGTCGGTGACTTCGCAGTTGCTCACGTCGCCGTTGCCGTCGAGCGGTAGCGGCAAGGCGAACAGCGGCCCTGGCGGCTGGACCTTGGTTCCCGCGATGGCGTCATAGACCAGTGGATAGGTGAAGGATTCGCGCACGACCTGATAGACGTCGATGCTCGGTCGCTGGTCGTCCGGGTTGCTGTAGGCGAGCAGCACAAACGGCTGCGAAGTAGTGCTCGCGCTATTCAAATCATCACGCAGCGCGTAGGCGCGGCCGCCGAGCAGCAGCGCGTGCTCCTCGTTGGGATTGAAGCCGGGCTGGGTCTCGTCATTTTGATAATAAACGCTGCCGGCCTGCTGCGCCGGACCGAGATCGCCGGTGCCGCTGCCCGAGGCGATCACGATCTGCGGCTTGCCCGTCGGATAGACCACGGTGTAGTGACCGACCTTGGACGGCAGGTAAAACGGCGCGAACTTCGCGCTGGGAGCCGCCACCTTTTTGAACCACCAGACGGTGAGTTGGTCATGGCCGCTGCGCGTGTTCACCGGGATGATCGCCCCGGCCTCCCCTGCCACCGCACCCTGGACAAACGGGTTGATATAACCCGCGGGATAATAGTTGTCGCCGCTGGCAATGTAACCGGCCTTGGAATAGCCGGCGGGCGCTTCGATGCGTTCGCCCACGTTGACCGTCGCCGTCAAGTCCGCCACGCCATCGGCGTTGCTGTCGTTGATCGTGCTCACCGCAGGCGTGCCCGTGAGTGGGCCGCTGCCATCGGGATCGGCCACCGCCGGGCTGCCGAGACTGCCCGCCGATTGAATGTAGAGCGGCACATACCACGGCGTGCCTCCTTCCATGAATTTGAGCAAGGTGCGGCTGGTCGGGTCGCTGGAAGCATTGAAGTCCGCCAGCAAGCGCTGCGTCTGGATATCAATGCTGACCTCGGTTTCTGCCGGATCGTCTTGGAAAATGACTTGCGGCAGGTGGGCCGCGTCAAACTGCGGGCCGATGGCGATGCCACTGCCGGTGGCCGTGACCGTCACCGGTTCGTAGGCGGAGAGCGCCGCCGGCCAGACCTGGGTGTATTTGCGCAGGTATTTCGGCCATTGGATCGAGAGGTTCGGCGCGGCACTCTGGAAATAAATGGCGGAGTCCTTGGCTTCCAGCCAGTAGATTTGGATCTTGTCGGGGTTGTCGTTGCTGCGCTCGGCGTGATAGACGAGCTGGCCGTTGGCGAGGGCGGAGGTGCCGTAGAGCGGCTTGCCGCTGGTCTGCGCGCTGTTGAGTGCGATGGAAGGAGTTAAATCCAGGTCCCCGGCCGCGGGGCTGTCTTGGTATGGCTGGAGTTGCTGGCCGAGCGCAGTCTCGATGTAGACGGATTCGGCATCGCGCTTGGTGGCCACCACATCGGCGCCGAGGAACTCGCGGTTGCCGGCGCCCTGGATCTCGGCGCCCAGGTATTCCACAAACACGCTGCCTTCCAGATTGTAGGCGTGCAGGGCACCCGTGCCCACCGTGTTGTCAAACCACAGCGTGCGGTGTTCGCCAGGTGGGGTGGTGCCGGCGTCGTTGCTCGGATTGTAGCCCACCGGCACATATTCGTCGCTCACATGGCTGGGCATGAAACTGTTGTAAACCACGTTGGCCACCACGATGCGCCCCGCCGGGATGTTCACCAGCGGCCCTTTGAATGACTTCTCCGTCCAATACATCGGCCGCTGCGCCACGCTGGGTGTCGAGGTGACCGAAAACACCTCGGTCTTGAACTTGTAGGTCGCCGTGAGCTCGCCCACGACGCTGGTGTCCGGCAGGTTCGACACCCACGTCACCGTGACCCGCCCCGCTTGGGTCGCAAACACCTTGCCCGCATGCGGGCTGTAATAATACGGCAGCGACGGCAAAAAATCCCGCAAGCTGGCACTGGTGATCGTTTCGCTCGGTTTGCCCCGCAGGGTCAGATTGAGTCCGTTGACGATGTCCACCCGCTGGCCCAGCAGCGTGGCCCCGCTGACCATCCC
Source organism: Akkermansiaceae bacterium (assembly GCA_903934285.1). Lineage (GTDB taxonomy): Bacteria > Verrucomicrobiota > Verrucomicrobiia > Verrucomicrobiales > Akkermansiaceae > Luteolibacter. The sequence goes on from CAIZNN010000051.1 coordinate 8,314, forward strand.
GCCGGGCACCGCCGCCACAGTGACTATATTGCTCGCTGGCGAGCAACTCGTCACCGTTACGCTGCCCGTTGCCACCAGCGGTTGGGTGGCACCATTGAGGTTGACCAGATAGTTGCTGGCAAAAACCTCGCCCGGTTTCACCGGTTCGGCACGCCAATAACTGCTCGACGCGATGGCTCCGCTCCAGTTCACCTGCGGCCGCTCAATCACATCGCCGAACGAGTAGCGCGGCACGCCCGAGGCAAAGGTGCCGCCAAAGCTCGCGCGCGCCAAAATCGCGGTCACCACCGGCGCGGCGGGAACGGTCTTGTCGCTGGCCAGCGGGTAACGACCGGCGGTGACGCCTAGCGTTGAGGAGATCGGACCCGCGGTGGCGGAGGTCCAGCCCATGCCGGCGAACTGCGGGGTGGTGGCACCCGAGCCTGTCGGAATGGCAGGCGCGGCGATGCTCACGGTGGGCGGCGCGCTCGCGCTGTAGCCGCTGCCGCCATTGACAATCGTGACGGAGGTGACCACCCCGGCAGTGAGTACCGCGGTGGCCGTGGCAGTCGTCTCACCGCTCGGCCCGACCGTTACCACGGGTGGAGAGCTGTAGCCCGCGCCGCCGCTGCATGCGCCGACGGTGTTTAATACAGGTTTAACGGTGATGGCCGTGACCACTCCGCCCGCCGAAACCGTGGCGTAGCCGCCCGCACGGCGACTGTCGAGCACGTTCCTAACATCGCCCTTGATCTCGTATTGGGCATGCGCCACTGGGACTAGCAACAAACTGCCGAGGGTGGCAACAAGAGCGGAAAATCGGGAGTTCATAACATTCGAAAAGTGGGTGATGAGACAGGAAAAAATCTTATCCTAAGGACAACCCGCAGGGCTTGGCCGCAGCAATTGGGGCGGGAAATCCATCCGATTCCCAATAAGCTCAATACTTGATGATGTAGTTGACATAGGCGTTTTTCGGCCTGCTCTCGGTGCTATCCCCTGTAGTAGAGGAGTCTGCTTCACGCGTTCCGTTGACTTCATACTGGCCTGAAGCACCGTCGTCCCCGTTGGTTGTATTATAGAAGGAGTATTTATGACCGTGTATTTTTAAAGCGTCCTCCTGAATGCTCCCGATATTATCCCCAGTGCTGCCGCCAGTGGTCATCGCGAGGCGGTTCGCCCGATCCGGATCGCGCCCGGTATTGTAGTCCTTGCCGCGCAAAAACCGCCCGCGAAAGTCAGGCACATTGAAAGTGGTCGCTGAAGCTGTTCCGAAGGCAGTGCCAATCGCCGTGGAAAGGGCCGGCCAATCAGCCCGCAATTTGGATGTGCCATCGCACAAGAACCAGCCCGCAGGCGCCGTCGTGCCGCCGAAGGCCACAATCGTGCCTGCGGGAACGAGCGCCTCCTGAACGGCCGCAACCAAGGCGGCCAAGGGAATGGTTCCGGTGGCGATCTTGGTCCCGGTGATGGCGCCGTCGGCAATCTTGGCCCCGGTGATGGTGGCAGCCGCAATTTGTGTCGCGGTCACCGCATTGGCGGCGAGTTTGCCGGTGGTGATCGCCGCGTCGTTGACCTGGGTGGTGGTGACTGAATTATTGGCGAGCATCGCGGTGGTGATGGCCAGGCCATCGACCCCCTCGGCCACCTTGGAGCGCATGGCAAAGGCACCGGCGACGATTTGCTGACGCGGCGAAATCTCGTTGTCCACCGCCGCGGTGCCGTCGTCGATGGTCACGCCGAGGTAGCGGGTCGCCCCGCCGAAGGCATCGCTGATTTTAATCGTCCCCGGCCCCTTGTTCGTCTCGCTGTAGCCCAGCGGCAAACCCGCCGTGGCCGAGCCTGTGCCGACGAGCACGCTGAACTCGCCCTCGGCAATGGTCACCACCTGCTGCTCGGAATAAATCAAGTTGGCCGTCAGCGAGTTGGTGGCATGATCCCAGACGCGGAAGGTGACGGTGCGGTTGACCGGCGTGCCGGCGCCCATCAAGCCACCGGCGGCGGCCAGCGCCCGGCCTTGGTAGCTGATGGAATCTGGCACGGCCGTGGCCGCATAAGCGCTCTGGAGCAAACACAGGGAGACAAGGAATGAGGCGATTCGTTTCATGGTGGTTGGGAGTTGGGAGTTGAAGAAAAGTTGAAAGTTGAAAGTTGAAAGTTGAAATTAAGAGTAAGAAGAGGTGCGAAGCGCTTTCTGCATTTCAGCTTTCAGCTTTCAACTTTCAGCTTTTCTACTGGTTGAGGCTGCCGAGTTCGGAGACGCGGCGGAGAGTGAACGTGCCGGTGACCGAGACGCTGTCCTTGCGC
>CAIZNN010000052.1 GCA_903934285.1 Akkermansiaceae bacterium
GGAGATTCGAGCGGGCGACACCGATAAATCACTAGATTTGTCGGCGTTGCGCAACAAAAAAAAACATTTCCGAAATATCTTTGAAAAGCAACCAACCGGGGGAACCTGAATAGTAACAAAAATAATTTGATTTTTCTCGACTCGGGGGGGGGGGGGGCTAAAAAGCGGTGTAACTCTATTGTAAACCGCATGAAACATCCCATCATCACCTCCATCGGGCTGGCCGTTCTGGCCAGCATTTCGCTCGTCACTCCGGCTTTGGCCACGCTGTCGCTGAATTATTCGGGATACTTTGATTCAGATTCGCTATTGGACGGCAAGGCCTTCGCTAACAATACAGCCTTCTCCATGACCGCCCTGTTCGAAGAGGGGAGTCCTATCTCTGTGGTAACTGGGAGGGGGGTGTTCAGCGCCACCTCATTTTCCTTCCTTATTGATAGCAATACCTACATCGGCTCGCCCGGTCTGGTCGTTGTAGTCCAATCTAGTGACTCGTCCCAAGGGGTCAATGGGGTGGGATTAGTTGGTGCAAATTTCTCCTCCTTTGTGTCATCAGCGTTTACTAGAGTCACGCCGGCCTTTAACGGTGCTCAACCCACGGCTACGGTGTTTTCTGGTTTCCAGGGGAACGGTTGGAGCGGTAGCCTTCATCTCGATCTCATCGGGGACACTGATGGCCTAGACATCAATAGTATTTCGGGAGTCTCCACTGCCAGTCTAACCGCAGTCCCCGAGGTCACCTCGTCGTTCACCCTGCTCGGGCTGATCACCAGCGGCTTGCTGCTGCGTCGGCGCACGAAGACCTTGCGTTGATTTCCTGAATACTCTCTCACTTGGCCGGATGGGGTTTGCTGCCTCATCCGGCTTTTTCTTCGCCGCGTTGACACCGCAAACCGGGCGTGAATCCGGTTCTTCAAAATAGCAAGTGGCTCATCCAGCCCGAAGCCCTGCGCTCGATGGCGGCGGCATCCCGTTCGTTCCTTGATCGTGGCGCCGCTCAGCCCCCCCCCCCCCGGCTTCGTAAAGGTCTCTTGAAACGCTCGGGAAATTATTAGAACAAATAATTTGATTTTTCTCGACTCCGGGGGGGGGGGGGGCTAAAAACGCGCATTACTCTATTGTAAACCGCATGAAACATCCCATCATCACATCCCTCGGGCTGGCCGTTCTGGCCAGCGTTTCGCTCGTCACTCCGGCATCGGCCAAACCGGACACCACCACCACCGACTCGTTTGGCAGTGGCGAAAATGTCTTCACGATGGATTTCGTGACCGTCGGCAATCCTAACTACGTGAATGACACCACGGGTTACGGCGGAGTAGCCAACACGTACCGGATGGGCACCTACGAGGTGTCAGGAAGCGCGATGTACAGGGCAACTCAGGCCGGCAACCTCGGCATCACACGCGACCTGAATTATAACAACATCGCCACGGGGATATCCTGGAACGAGGCGGCACGTTTTGTGAACTGGCTGAATACGTCAAGCGGCTCGGTGGCCGCCTATAAATTTGCTGTCCAGCCCGGACAAGAAGGCTACAACGTGGACGTCGGCATTGCCCTCTGGACCAGCGGTGAGGCCGGTTACAACGACCAAAATCCCTTCCGCAACAGCAACGCGAAGTATTTCCTGCCCAGCGAAAACGAGTGGTACAAGGCGGCGTATTATGATCCGAACAAGCCAGGCGCTGCCGGGTATTGGGACTACGCGACCCGCACTGACACGGCCCCCACGCCGGTGAACGAAGGAACGGATGCGGGGACCGCAGTCTATAACCAGGTGCTCCCCGGAAACCAACCCGCCGACTACAACCGCGCGGGTGGTCTGAGCCCATACGGCACGATGGGTCAGGACGGCAATGCTTGGGAGTGGACGGAGTCGACGTGGGCGGGGCCCTACGATACTAGTTACGGCCGCACGGTCCTTGGGGGCTGCTGGCTCAGCGATTCCTCATCCCTGATCAGTTCAAACCGCGGCCAGATCTCCCCGGAGGATGGATACACCACCACCGGCTTCCGTGTTGCCAGCCTCACAGCCGTCCCCGAGGTCACCTCGTCGTTCACGATGCTCGGGCTGATCTCCAGCGGCTTGCTGCTGCGTCGGCGCACGAAGACCTTGCGTTGATTGCCTGATTACGCTCTCAATTTGCCGGATGGGGTTTACTGCCGCATCCGGCTTTTTCTTTGCCAGCGTTGACACCGCCGCCCGGGCGTGAATCCGGTTCTTCAAAATAGCGAGTGGCTCATCCAGCCCGAGGCCCTGCGCGCGATGGCGGCGGCATCCCTCCAGTAGATCCAACATTCAAGGCCGCCCTGGACGCGGACCCCATCCCTCTATTTGTGTAGTTCACACGCGAGGCTTACAAATCGTGTAGGCCAATGCCTACAAAGCCGCCGTTTTGTAGGCCTTTGCTTACAGAAAAATCAGCATAGGCCTACAAACAATTCATTGGACGGATTTTTCTGTTCGTCTAAAAGTTATTTCGTGTCCGGCGCATGGGAACCCATGCGCTGATCTAACATTAAATTCCAAGCATCATGAAACATTCTATCATCACATCCCTCGGGCTGGCCGGCTTGGCCAGCGTTTCGCTCGTCACCCCGGCTTTGGCCTCGCTCAGCATCGACTACGTCACTGTCGGCGACGTCGGCAAGGCGGCGGATACAAACGGCTACGGCAAAGTGGATTATGCCTACAACATCGGCAAATACGAGGTGACCAACGCCCAGTATGTGAACTTCCTCAATGCCACGGCCCAAACTGACAGCTACTCGCTCTACAATACGGAGATGTCCAGCTACGGCATCACTCGAGCAAACTCATCCGGCAGCTACACCTACAGCGCGACATCCGGCTTCGAGAACAAGCCGGTGGTTTATGTGTCATGGTTCGATGCAGCGCGCTTCAGCAACTGGCTGGGCAATGGTCAAGGCAGCGGCGGCACCGAAACCGGGGCTTACACGCTCACCGGGGGCCAGACCACTGGCATTGTCATGGTGAACGCCGGAGCCAAGGTTTACATTCCCAGCGAGAACGAGTGGTACAAGGCGGCATATTACAACGGCACCACCTCGGCCTACTCGCTCTATCCCAACGGCCAGAACACGATCACCACCGCGGATGCTAATTACAGCAGGTCCGCATCAACTAACGTCGGCTTTTACAGCGGCGACCCGAGTTCCTACGGCACCTTCGACCAAGGCGGCAACGTTTGGGAATGGAACGACGCTGTGCGCGCCGGCGGGAGGCGCGGGAGGCGTGGGGGCTCCTGGGAAGGCGGCAATTCCGACTTCCTGGCCTCCTCGTACCGCGACGCAAACACCCCGCAGACCGAGTTCGAGTACATGGGCTTCCGCGTTGCCAGCAGCGAACTCGCTGCGGTCCCTGAGGTCACCTCGTCCTTCACCCTGCTCGGGCTGATCACCAGCGGCTTGCTGCTGCGTCGGCGCACGAAGACCTTGCGTTGATTGCCTGAAAAATCTCTCAATTTGCCGGATGGGGTTTGCTGCCACATCCGGCTTTTTCGTGTCCAACCGTTGACACCGCCTCCGGTGCGTGAATCCGGTGTTCCTGCAAAATCTTGATTGGCTGATCCAGCCCGAGGCCCTGCGCTCGATGGCCGCTGCCTCCCGTTCGTTCCTTGACCGTGGCACCGCTCTGCCACAGCCCGGCCAGTCCAGCCCGCTCCTGAGCGTTGAGGATGGCATCGGCGTGGTTAGGGATCAAGCGCATACCAATCTACCATGAGTTCCATCTGCCTTTGCGCCTTTGCGCCTTTGCGCGAGGCAATCTTTACACCCCGGCACCTTTGACAGCTCAAGACCATGCTTCCAATCCATTCAATCCCAATTAACCTAGAAAGAAAAATAGGAACCCAGATTACACGGATAATGAAAGAGTTATGAATTATTTGGCAGACCCCTTTAGGGTGAGCCGAGGAGTAGATAGAGAGTCTTCTTTTCCGTGTATTCCTCTTCAATCCGTGAACCGGAGCGAAGCGGAGATAGGCCGCCTGACTCAATTTCAATCTTGCGGCCAAATCTGTGGTTACCCCCCCCTCTGCAACCCTTTCCATTTTCCTTTTTAGCACCAGAACCCGCGCTGCGCTGAGTGTGGAACTGGGAGCAACTTATGTTTGGAGGCTCCGGGCAGGATGCCCGGGCCACGTGGCGCGGGCATCCTGAGCTGTCTCCGCCCTCAATGTAATCCCGTTCGTCGATCCCACCATCGGCGTTGTCGTGTTCGCCGCTGCCTCGATCCTCAAGGACGCCGTGAACCGCATCGGCGATTTATTGGACGACGGCAAGCCAAACCAGCGTTTCAAGGGCTGAGCGGACACCATTTTGGTCCATAACAAATCCGGGGTGTGGAACTTGTTTTCCAGCCCCGGATTTTGCGTTTGGTGCCGCGTGTGGGCACGTGCCGGGCGCACAAGGTATGGCAATATGGCCGGCCGTCGCATGCGCCATCCGCGTCTAACATTCGCCATTGGCGCGCGGATTGAACGGGTCACTTCCAGTCCGCTTCCGGCAGTGTCACCGTTCGGGTCAGGCGGTTGTAGGTGAAGGTGTTCTCCCGCTGGCCTGGCTTGGGCAGGATGCCGAACCACTCGTCCGCCTGATCCTCGGTAGCGAGTTCCCGATAGTGCTTAAAGATGATCGCCGCTGAGTTGCCGACCTCCAGCGCCACCTGGTCGGCGCTCTTGACCTTGGCGATGCGGTAGCTGATGAACGAATGGCGCAGCACATTCTGCGGCCAATCAATCCCGAGGGCCTTGACCAGGGCGGTCACCTCGCGGTGGAGGCCGGCGGTTCTGACCACCTTCCCCTGACGGACCAGGGGCTCGATCCACACCATCAGGTTGTCGGAAATCGGAATGATCCGCCGGGACGCTGTCTTCGCCTGACCTGCCCGCAGTTCGATATGCCTGCGGTCCAAGTCCACAGCCGACCAATCGAGCCGGTTGAGTTCGGCCATGCGGATGCCCGAGAACGCCCCGATGGCGAGGATGGGAACCAGATGGGGTGGGGCGGCGTGCAGAATTTTCGTCATCTCCGCCGGGGTGAACACCTCCACATCGTCGTTCTTGGGCATAGTCCTCGACCGCGGCGACGAGAGGAACGCCGGTCCCACCCAATTTGTCGCGGGCGGCGAGGAAACTCTCCCGCTCATGGGGCTTGAGGTCGGTCATCTGCTGCATTCCGTTCTGGATTCGCTGCGCCACGAGCAGGGCCTCCTTTTTCGCGGCGGCAAGGTCACCGAAGAACTGGCGCAACCGCTTGCCTTCCCGATGGTAGCTGAGCACGAAGCGGATTCGACCGGCCGACGCGCACCGATAGACCGGGACGGATACGGAGCCGAAGTGGGCCACCGCCACGGGTTTGCCTTTGGAGCCGCGTTTGGCCTTGGGCCGGGGGGCTGGAAGGGTGGTGGAAAGCGCGGTCTCCTGAGTTGTCGCCAATTTGTCGCCAGTGGGGTTCATGGCGGTGGTAGAGGCGTCAACTCTGGCGCCTTTTTCGGTCCTTAAACCATTGGTTTTGAATGGTTTGTCCAAGGTGGGCCCGCAGGGATTTGAACCCTGGACCAAGGGATTATGAGTCCCCTGCTCTAACCGCTGAGCTACAGGCCCCATAAGGATTGGAGAGCATCTTCTTGCCGAATGCATACCCAAAGTGCATCCCGCAGTCGCCACAGCAACCCAGGTCATGCCACAGACGGCGCAATTCAGCAAATCCAAGGTCTCGTGTCTTTTTCGTCATCGGGGCGGCAATTACTACGCCGGTGCCACGGTGGCCGGCAAGATTATTCGCCGCTGGCTTGCAACCGGCGACTCCCCCCCGCCAAGAACCGGCCCGACCCCGCGCTCAAGCCGACAGCCCGCCACTACTATCGGCAAATCGCCACGTCACTGCCCAAAGTGGCGACCACCCTCACCGACTGCGGGACGAAGCTGTCCGATTGCCAATTGCTCTTGCGGGCATTGGCCAGCTTTGCCCGGATGAGCGCAATGCCGAAAAGCACGCGGCCTTTCAAGCGATGGATCTTCATTACGATCACCTGCTGCCACACGCACGGGGCGGCACGAATGATTTCGGAAACATGCTTGTCACCTGCGCCCCCTGCAACTGTGGCCGCGATAAGCTCACTCTCGAAGAAGTCGGCCTATCCAAACCCCGCTTGCTCGACCCTGCTCGTTCGACATGGGACGGCCTGGAGCGCTTTCAGAAAGAGCCTGAGGCAACCGGTCCAAGGCGTGCCAAGTGGTAGTCGGCGGGATGGAAAACGCGCTTGCACTCAGGCATTACCGGCGATAGCTTCGACCCAGCCACCGACATGACCGACACCGAAAAGAGAATCGAGCATCTGGAGCAACAAATTCCCAGCCTCTCCGCAATAGCGGTTGGCAAGGCTTATCGGCAGGCACTTGCCGCCGGACAAAGGGTGCTGGTGAGCGGCAACGATGGAATTTATGAGATCGGCCCTAACGGAACCAAAAAATTTGTCAAGGCTGCGGGACGGCGCTTGAGCGTGCCAGTGGGTACCCGCGTGCGGATTCCCTGACCATGAGTGTGCCCCGCCTGCGCATGTTCGCCGGTCCCAACGGTTCCGGCAAGAGTACGATCAAGAGTGTGCTGCAGCCTGAGTTGCTCGGTGTTTACATCAACCCGGATGAGATCGAGGCGGACATCCGCCAGCGCGGATGCCTCGATGTGCGGGCGTTCGGCGAGGAAACCTTGCCCGAGGAAATTCTGCCGTTCTTTGCCAAATCCACCCTGCTGTGCAAAGCGGGGATGAGCGAAGAGGCGCGGCGCCTGCGTTTCGGCGACGGCAAGCTCAGCTTCTCCGAAGTATCCATCAACGCCTACTTCGCTTCGGTGGCGGCCGACTTCCTGCGGCAGAAGCTGCTGGAGAGCAGCGTCTCGTTTTCATTTGAGACCGTAATGTCGTCGCCGGACAAGGTAGCGCTGCTGGAGAAGGCGCAGCGGTTCGGGTACCGGACCTAGCTCTACTTCATCGCCACTGACGACCCGGCGATCAATGTCGCCCGCGTGAAGAGCCGCGTGCATCTGGGCGGACACGATGTGCCGGAGGACAAGATCGTCAGCCGATACACCAGATCGCTGGACCTGCTGCTGGAGGCCATTCGCCACACCAACCGCGCCTAAGTCTTCGACAACTCCCGCGATGGATCGGATCACCTGTGGGTTGCCGAGATCACCGAGGGCACCGATCTGGAAATGAAATGTGACCCGATGCCCGCATGGTTCCAGCATGCGGTGTGGGACAAAATCCAAGCACCTGGCATCTGACAGCTGCCCGCAAGGAATCACTCCATGTTAGGCCGGCACTACGCATTGCCCCCGACCGGCGCAGCGAGAGCTCCGCGCAGGTGCCTAACAGCAATCAAGGGGACGCCTATCCAGTGATCCAACACGGGAATTGCTTGCCACACTTCCTGTCACTCCCGACCCCGAAAGCGCCCTGTTCCGGGGTGTTCCCGCCCCGTCTCACGGTCCGTTTTCTCATCCTGTAACCGACTCATTTGGAACACATTGAGACACCACCCCTGGCCGTTGGCGGGGCGATCGCGGGTTCGGTGTCCAAGCCGGGCTTGTCAGCCGCGGTTTGGCCCGCTAGACTCCATCCCCGTGAGCGGCCCCCCCGAAACCCACATCCTCAAAGGCGTTTCGCGTTCCTTTTTCCTCAGCTTGCGCCTGCTGCCCGCGGCGATGCGCGGTGCGGCCAGCCTTGGCTACTTGCTAGCCCGCGCCAGCGACACCCTCGCCGACACCACCACTGCCCCCGTGCCGCAGCGCCTCGCGGCCTTGGCCGCCTTCGCCCAGGCGGTGGCCACCCATGCCCCCCCACCCTGCTGGCCCGCCACCCTGCTCGACACCATCCCCGAGCCGCGCGAGCGTGAATTGCTAGAACGGGCGCCCGCCCTGCTCACTGCGCTGCGGGCCCTGCCAGCGGCCGAGTCCGCGCTGGTGCGCGAGGTGGTGGCCATCATCATCAGCGGCCAGCAACTCGACTTGGAGCGCTTTGCCACCGCCACCGCTCAGCAGCCCGTCGCCCTGGCCGATGCCGCCGCGCTGGACGACTACACCTGGCGGGTCGCCGGCTGCGTCGGGGAATTCTGGACCCGGCTTGGTTTTGTCACCCTCGGCCCGCGGTTTTCCCGCGGCGATCCGGCAATTTTGTTAGAACAAGGCCGCGCCTATGGCCAGGGGTTGCAGCTCGTCAACATCCTGCGCGATGTGGCGGCCGATCTGGCCAGCGGGCGCTGTTACCTGCCGGTGGCCGACCCGGCGGACCGCGGCGCCCTGCTGGCAAGCCATGCTTGTTGGCTTGAGCGCGCGGCGCTCAAGATCGGGCACGGCCGCAGCTACGCCCTCACGCTGCCGTCGCGGCGGATGCGGGCCGCCACCCGCCTGCCCGCGCTGTTAGCCGGGGAAACCCTCGAGTTGCTCCGCGGTGCCACCTGGCAATCCCTGCAAGCCCGCGTCAAGGTGCCGCGCCGCCGCGTCTATGCGCTGCTGCTCCGCGCGCTGGTGTGATGCCAGCCCCGGGCGCACCAACCAGCGCTGATCACTTCCCTAACCTGTTGCAAGCGGTGCCAGCCATGGTTTGATTAGCCGCACTCAGGGTCCAACCTTCGCCCGCTCCGCCCCGGTGCCTGCAAAATGACGTTGCACTCTGGCGGAATCGGGCGACAATGCCGCGCCCATGAGTCCAGATTTCATCCGTGAAGCCCTCCGCCGAGTCCACTACCCAGGTTTTTCCCGGGACATTGTTTCCTTCGGCCTGGTCAAAGACATCACCTGCGAACCCGGCCTAACCACGATACAAATCGAGGTCCAAACCGCCGACCCACAAGTCCCCGAGCAGATATTCCGCGCTTGCCACGCGATCCTCGACCCGCTCCCCGACATCGGCCACGCCAAAGTGGTCATCGACGTCAAAGCGCCAAGCGCCCCGGCGGTCGGCGGCGATGTGGGCAAGTCGTCCATCCCCGGCGTCAAGCGCGTCATCGCCATTGCCTCGGGCAAGGGCGGGGTGGGCAAATCCACCGTGGCCGCCAATCTCGCCGTCGCCCTGGCCGCCACCGGGGCGCGGGTGGGCCTGTGCGATTGCGACCTGTATGGGCCCTCGGTGGCGCAGATGTTCGGCACCAGCGAGCGGCCGCTGGCCAATGAGCAGGATCAAATCATTCCCATCCAAGCCCACGGCGTCCAGTTGATGTCGATGGCGTTTTTGTTGGATGGAGCCTCCCCGGTGATTGTGCGCGGGCCGATGGCGACCCGCTACACCCAACAATTCCTCCGCCAGGTGGCGTGGGACCACCTCGACTACCTCATTCTCGACCTGCCGCCGGGCACCGGCGACATCCAGCTCACCATCGTGCAAACCGTCAGCGTCGATGGTGCCATCATCGTCACCACGCCGCAGGAAGTGGCCCTCATCGACGCGCGCAAGGCGATGGCGATGTTTGGCAAGGTCAATGTGCCGATCCTCGGGCTGATAGAAAACATGTCGTGGTTCGAGTGCGACGCAGGCAAGCGCTACTATCTGTTTGGTGATGGCGGCGGCGTGCGCGAAGCCGAACTCCACGGCGTCACGTTGTTCGGGCGCATCCCGCTGGATGTGGCCACCCGCGAACGCGGCGATAGCGGCTCACCCATTGCGCTGCTGCCCGCCGCGGCAAGCAAGGTGTCCGCCGCCTTCCATCAGACGGCCGCCGCGCTGCGGGCCACAGTTGCGCCTTGATTCCCATCCCCTGCCCGCCATGCCAGATTCCGTTGCCACCCTCATCGCCCTCGCCCTCGCCGAAGACATCGGTGCCGGCGATGTGACGTCCCGCTATTTCATCCCGGAGGAGCGCCGCGCCCGCGCCTTCGCCACCGCGCGACGCGACGGGGTGCTCTCCGGCGCGGAGGTCGCCGCGCGCGTGTTCCTCGCCGTCGATCCCTCACTCGATGTGGAAATCCTCATTGCCGATGGCAGCCAGGTGGCCGCCGGCGCCCTGCTCATGCGCATCGAGGGCGCCGCGCGTTCGATTCTAACAGCCGAGCGCACCGCCCTCAATTTCCTCCAGCGCCTCAGCGGGGTGGCCACCCTAACCGCCAGCTACGTGGCGCAGATCAGGGACACCCCGGCCAATATCCTCGACACCCGCAAGACCACCCCCGGCTTCCGCCTGTTGGAAAAGCAGGCGGTGGTCCACGGCGGCGGCACCAACCATCGCCTCGGCCTTTACGACCGCGCCATGGTCAAGGACAACCACTTGGTGGCAGACGGCGGCCTGCCCGCGCTGCAGGCCGCCATCCACCGCCTCAAGGCCGACCACCCGCAGGTGGAAGTCGAATTGGAAGCCGACAGCCTCGAGCAAGTGCGGGCGTTTCTGGCCTTGGATGGGGTCGACCACCTGTTGCTGGATAACATGACCCTCGGCGAGCTGCGCAGCGCGGTGGCCGCCCGCGGCGAACACCCCAAACCGCAGCTCGAAGCCAGCGGCGGGGTCACCCTCAACACCGTGCACGACATCGCCCTAACCGGCGTGGATTTCATCTCCGTGGGCGCCCTCACCCACTCCGCCCCAGCCCTCGACATCGGGCTGGATTTCCAAAGCCTCTGACAAGACAGAAGACCGCTGCGCTCCCAGACAGAAGACCGCTGCGCTCCAAGACAGAAGACCGCTACGCTCCCAGACAGAAGACCGCTGCGCTCCCAGACGGATGGTTTGGAAAGCGCCAGCTCTCTTCCTCTTGTCTTCTGTCTTCTGTCTCAAAGTCTTCTGTCTCTCACCGATAACTGATAACTAATAACTGACACCGTCTTTTCCATCCTGCGTCCCCCCGCCCTTCACCTTGCTGGTGCGGCAGGCGCTGGCCTCGACCAATGACGAGGCGCGCAGCCTCGCCCAAGCCGGCGCGGCCGACGGGGTGGTCGTTCTAGCAGAACAACAAACCGCGGGCCGCGGGCGGCGCGGGGCTGACTGGTTTGCGGCAGCGGGTGAATCGCTGGCATTTTCCATCATTGTCCGGCCCGCCGAACCCAGGGCGCTGTGGCCCCGCCTGGCGCTGGCCTGCGGCCTGGCAGTGGCCGAGGCGGCCGAAGCCTGGGCACCGGACGTCGGCATCAAATGGCCTAACGACGTGTGGCTCGGGCGGCGCAAAGTCGCCGGCATCCTGGTCGAGGCCGGCACGGATTTTGCGGTGGTCGGCATCGGCATCAATGTCAGCACGCGGGTGTTTCCGCCGCAGCTCGCCGCCCTCGCCACCTCGCTGCTCCTCGCCACCGGCCAGGCCCCGGAGCGGGCCGCTGTCCTAACAAGCATTTTGCGCCATTTTGATTTCCGCCGCCGCCAGCTTGGTGGCGGTTTTGGCGAGGTGCTCGCTGGCGTGCGGTTGCGCTGCGTGCTCAGCGGCCAGGCCGTGACGCTGCGCACCGCCGGCGGCCTGCGCCGCGGCACCATTGAAGGGCTCGGCCCCGGCGGCGAGTTGTTATTGCGGACACCCGCCGGCGTGGAGCGCATCATCCAGGCCGATGAGGTGCGCCTGGCCTAGCTGCGGCGTGCCGCGGCAGTTACGCCAGCGGGCCCGCCAGCAGCGCAAAACCCCGCCGCGCCGCGGCCACGCGCAGCGCCTCAATGTTCGAGCTTGAGCTTCTTGAGCTTCGGCTCGATGACGAATTTGCAATAGCCGTTTTTCGATTTGTTAGCGAAGTAATAGTTCTGGTGACAGGTTTCTGCCGGATAGAAAGCGGTGGCCTTGGTGATCGCGGTGACGACGGGATCCTTGAGGGTTTTGGCGACGGCGGCCATGGAGGCCTCGGCGGTGGCGAGCTGGGCGTCGGAATGATAGAAAATGACCGAGCGGTATTGCGGGCCCTCGTCATTGCCCTGGCGGTTGAGAGTGGTTGGATCATGCAAGTCCCAGAACCAGGCGAGGAGGCGTTGGTAGGAGATTTTGCGCGGATCAAACACCACCTGCACCACCTCCGCATGACCGGTGGTTTGGTCGCACACCTGCTCGTAGGTGGGGTTTTCCACCGCTCCGCCCATGTAGCCGCTAGTGGCCGAAACCACCCCGTCGAGTTGGCGATAGGCCGCCTCGATGCACCAGAAACAACCACCACCCAAGGTGGCGATTTCGGCGCCGGGCGGCACCACAGGCAATCGGGCGGGGGCTTGGGCAGCGGTAGGCATGGCATGTTTGGGTTGGCAGGACGCCAGCGTGGGCAATAACAACAACAAGGGAAGTGCAAAGCGGCGGTTCATGGCGGTGGGAGACTTATTGCGCGGGCATATTCCCGCCAACCCGGGCTACCACTCGATGCCCACCCCCTCCTCCGCGATCAGGACCCGCTCGCTGATGCCCAGGCGCTCCGCCTCCAGCAGCAGTCGCTCGAGCGGCTCGGTGTGCGGCTCGTTGCCTAACAAAAACGTGGCGTAATGCATCGGGATGAGCACTTTGGCGCCGAGATCGGCGAACGCGCGCACGGCCTCCTCGGGATTCATGTGGACATCGCGACCGCTGGGCGACTCATACGCGCCGATGGGCATGAGGGCGACGTCGATTTGCTGGCGTTTGCCGATTTCGGTGAAGCCATCGAAATACGCGCTGTCGCCGCAGTGAAAGACGCTCTTGCCGCCAGCCCGCACGATGTAGCCACCGTAGTCGCGGTGGGTGTCGTGCAAAAACCGCGCGCCCCAGTGATGGCTCGGGGTATGAATCACCTCGAGCTGGTCAAATTGCAAGGAGTCCCACACGGTCATCTCATGGACTGCGGGAAAGCCCAGCCGCTTGACCAGCATGCCGCTGCCCCGCGGCACCACAATCCCTTCCCGCGCCTGCAAAATCCTCAAACTCGGCTTGTGCAAGTGGTCGAAATGGGCGTGGGTCACCAACACCAAATCCACTTCCGGCACCTGCTTGAGGTGCAACCCCGGCCGGCGCTGGCGTTTGACCGGGCCATGCCAGTTGGCCCAATTCGGATCGACCACCACCGAGTGGCTGGCGAATTGCAGGAAGAACGACGCATGCCCGATCCAGGTGATGCGCACGCGGCCCTCGGCGGGCGGCTCGAGCACCGGCTCCAAGATTGCACCATCCGCCTGGTGGAACATCCCGGGCACCACCTGATGCCGGAAGAACCGCAAGTTGCGCTTCGGCCAGCCCTTGTGCGGCAACAATCCCGTTTGTCGCGTCGGCGTCCATTTGCCCGGCTGCTTGCCAGTGTCCTTCATGCGTGCCGGATACTAGCTGCACCCGGGATTTTAGCCACCGGATTTTTGCCGATTATTGGCCGTAGGCGGCGTTGATTTTCTCCGCCCAATCCATCGCCCGCGAGCCGAAATCGCGATCATCGGCGGCATAGAGGATACCGCGCGACACATTGATCACATCGGGGGCCTGGCGTTTGGCGGCGGCCAGCGCGGCGAGGTCGCCGCCCTGTGCCCCCAGTCCTGGCACCAACAGCGGCGCGTCTGGCATGCGCTCGAGCACCCCAGCCGCGTTGGTCAAGCCCACCACATAGCCGACATCGGTGGGCCGGCCTTCCTGCGCGGCGCGCGCGCCCAGGGCGGTGACCAATTCAAAGACCGCCCGCCCATCCAGCAGGGTTTGGCGTTGGAAATCGGCCGAGCCCGGATTGGAGGTCACCGCCAGCAGGTAAATCCCCTTGCCTTGCCAATCCAGGAACGGTTCGATCGAGTCGTAGCCAAGAAACGGATTGAGGGTGACGGCATCCACCTTCCAGCGGCCGAAATATCCCTGCGCGTAGTATTTCTGGGTCTCGCCGATATCGCTGCGCTTGGCGTCCAGGATGACCGGCACATCGTCGGGCATCCCAGCCAGCAAGTCCTCCAGCAAACGAATCCCCTCAATCCCCATCGCCTCAAAATACGCCATGTTCGGCTTATAGGCCGCCGCCCACGGCATGGTCTCCTCCACCACCCGCCGCAGGAAATCCCGCACAAACTCAGTGCCACCTTCGCCAGGCCGCGGGTCCAATCCCACACACAGCCGCGAACCGGTCTGCTTGATCCGTTGCTGCAATCGTTCCGCGTAGCGCATGCCCCACTCTGCATCACCCGCGGCAATTCTCAACCACAATTTGCCCACGGCCCCACCCTAACATTGCGGCCAATTCCAGCTTGTCGACTACCGCATCGCACACGCCCCGCAGGGACCCGGCCCAACCTGACCAACCAGCGGCTGGTCACTCCGGGAGTTCCTCCGGGACGCGATCATGCGCCATTTTCCGCCGATAGACCTCCGGCGAAACGCCGACGACGCGCTTGAAAATCCGGCTGAAATACAACGGGTCGGCATATCCAAGCCGAAACGCCACGCCCTTGATCTGGATGTCTGGCAACGTCAGCAGCATCTTGGCGCGCTGCACTTTCCGCCGGATGAACCACTCGCCCGGCGGCAGCCCGGTGACCCGGCGGAACTGCCGGATGAAATGGCGGCGCCCACAACCGGCCGCGCCGGCAAATCGTGGCAGGTCGAACACATGATCCACTTCGGCGTTCATCAGCGTGATCGCCTTCTGGATCTGCCCGTAGGCCGCCGCAATGTCGGCTATGTTGTTAGGCAGGGCGGCGATGCGGCCGAGAATGGCGATCACATTCGCTTGGATGCAGAACCGCTCCTTTTCGCTGTTAGCTAGCGGATGGAGGATGATCAAACGGGTGAACTCGGCGATGATGCCATCGTGCACGCCGATGTGCCGCACCGGGCCGCCTGCGAGCAATCCCAGCAGCCGTTCATAATAAGGCAACTGCTTGCCGGACAAGTGCATCCAATAGATCGTCCACGGCTGCGCTGCGGCGGCCCAGTACCGGTGATGGGTGTTGGGCGCGCAATATACCAGATCGCCGGGATGAACGTCCCACTGCTCATCGTCCTGGCGGTAATGCCCTCTGCCTTCGGTGCAGTAGATCAGGATGCCTTCGGGCAGCTTGGCCCGCTCCCACCAATGGCCGCAGGCCTCGACAAACAAACCGCAACTGAACACCCGCAACGCTGCCAGCGCCGGCGGGTCCGCCCAGCACCATTGCCGGCGCTCCGCGTCCTCCAGCGACCATCGATAACAATCGCCGAAGGATCGCGTCTGGGTGGCAAAACTCGTTTCATTCACCGCCTCGGACGGAATGCGGCTAGGCACCCGCCGCCCCCCCGCGGCGCTCGTGGCGCCGGCGGTCTTATCGGCAGCGGGGGGCAGGATCTTCCGAGACACCTGGCAAAGGTACCGGGCACGGCACTTTTGTCCATCTCAAAGGCGCCATGCTCCATGCCTTTTGCCTTTGGCGCGGGACGCATTGTGCCATCGTGATGGCGAACCAAGTCCAACCGTGATGACATCCTCCTTGCCCTGCCACCCGCCCCGCGCTGCCCTAACCGCCCTGCTCGCCGTGATGGCCGTGATGGCAGCGCCGGCGGCCGAGGTGAGCGTCCCCGGCTTCAGCTTCGAGAACCCGACCACCACCTCATGGACCACCGACTTTCCCAGCGGGTGGTCCGGCAGTTCCTCCTGCGGGGTCCAGGTGACCACCGCGCCCAACCCCGATCTCGCCGGATGCGCCGGCAGCCAGGTCGGCTATGTCAACGGCCTCAACTCGATCTGGTCGGCCACCCCTCTCCTCACCATTGCCGCCGGCGACACCTACACCCTCACCGTGGACGTGGCGAGTCGCACGGATTTCACCTCCTCGGGTTTCCAGATCCGATTGTTAGACAGCAACTTCAACCAACTGGCAACCTCGGGATTCATCGACCCGGCCGACGACGCCACCATGCGCAGTTACACCCTCTCCCATACGGTCAATGCGGGCGTCCCCGCCATCGGCAAAGGACTGCTGATCATGTTATCTAACGGGCCAGGCAGCAACCAGACCAATTTTGACAACGTGCGGCTCGACGCGGTGGGTGCCCCGCCATCGGATGTGCCGACGCTGGTACTCCAACCGGTAGGCGGCACGGCCACTCAAGGTGGCGCGTTCACCTTCACCGCCTCCGCGCAAGGTGCCGGCACGCTGGCATTCCAGTGGCTCAAAAACCACGCGCCGCTGGCCGGACAAACCGCCGCCAGCCTGGATCTAACCAACATCGGCACGCCTGATACCGGCGACTACGCGCTGCAAGTCACCAGTGGATTCGGCGCGGCCTTATCCCTCCCCGCCACCCTTGCGGTCAACCGGCGGCCGCTGGCGGCAGCCTTCAGCACCCGCACCGCGTGCAACCAGGTAGCCACCCTCTCGGTGCCGGAGTTGCTCGCGCTGTGCGGCGATGCCGACGGCGACTCCCTGGCCATCGTCGCGGTCAGCGCCGCAAGCGGCGGCAACGCCTGCCTGACCGGACAACGGATCCTCTTCACCCCGGCCGCAGAGTTCACCGGCAGCGGCCACTTCACCTACACCGTCAGCGACCAGCGCGGCGGCGAGGCCACGGCCCCCGTGCATGTCGCGGTGCTCGCGGCCGACGCCACCGCACCGCTGGCGCTGCCACCCGCCGCCTTGCTGCCTGACCAATCATTTCAAGCCAGCTACCTCGCCATGCCGGATTATGACTATACCTTGCAGTCATCCGCCGATCTAACCACATGGCAGTCCCAGCCCGGCGTGATCCGCGCCGACGGCGCCGGCCGCCTTGGCTTCGCCGCCGCAGGTGCCGCCGCACCACCCGCGCCGCACCGCTTCTTCCGCTTGGCCTGGCCTGCCCCGCAGGGCCAATTGGCCTTCGCTCCCGCGCAGGGCACAAGCCTGCACACCCACCTCGGAACGGTGGCCATCGACTCTAACAGCAGCCTGCCCGCCCTCACCCTGGACTTTCCCGGCGCGGGCGCTGCCAGCGTGGCTCTAACCAGTCCCGTGGTGCTGCAGGCCGACGCCACCCACCTGACCCTGCAGTATGACATCACGGCGCCCGGCGGCGCCCCGCTGCGCGTCACCTGCAGCCGCACCACCGACCCGCGGTTCGACCGCACCGTCATGTTAGAGACAATGACGCTGGCCACCACCGGCGCGGCCAGCTGGAGCGGCGACGTGGAAATCCGCCGCCCCTTCAGCTGGCGCCTCGCGGCGAACACCGCCGTGGCTAGCATCGCGCCACTGGCCAACGGTTGGGGCCAGCGCGCCGCCCTCACCACCGCTGCCGGCCAATGGCAATACCGCCTCGGTTATGCGCCCAGCGCCCCCGCCCGGCTGGCCTTGCCGGTGATGCACTTCACCAACTCGACGGCACGGTTCAGCGTCATGGCAGACCCGTACTACAGCGCGCTGATCCAGGCCGCCGTGGTGGGCGACCACGTCGAGGGCGAACTGCGCTATACCTATCACACCAGCCAGGTGCCGCTGGCCGCCACCCAGACCCGCCAGTTCGCCTGGGTGCTGGCCAACAACCCGGCCTATCCGGCCGCCCTCGAGGACGGCCTCGCCGATTTTTTCACCCGCATGCTGCCCGACGTGCCTGCCGGCCCGGACTGGTGCAAACAAATCGCCATGGTCGATTATGACTACCTCAGCGACAACGGCGGGGGCTGGACCAACGACGTCACCAGCCTAACCGAATGGCTGACGCCCGCCGAGCGCGGACGTGCCGCCCTGTGTTTTCACGGCTGGTATGAGAGCCTCGGCGGCTACTCCTATGACCGCGCCACCGGCGCCATCAAGCCGGCGTGGAACGCGATGAAAACCCGCCCGCTGAGTGTGGCGGAAATGCGCCGGCGCCTGGCCCTGGCCAAAGCCGGCGGCTTCCGCGTGCTGCTGTACTTCGGCGACGGCCTGCTAACCGACTCGGGCTTCGCCGCGAGCTACAATCCGGCCTGGGTCTATCATGATCCCTCGGGCAATGCCATCACCGGGTGGACCGGCCCGGACACCTACGGCACAACCTATGTCATGAACCCGGCCCACCCGGACGTCATCACCCACTATTCGAACTACCTGGCCGCGCTTCTAACATCATTTGGCGACGTGGTGGACGGCTTCGTCTGGGACGAGTGCTTTTACCTGCGAGAGGGCGCCACCACGCTGCAACCCGCCCCCGCGTATTGCGACGTGGCATTCATGCAACTGGTCAAACAATTGCGCCAGCAGGTCAAGCGCTATGACGCGCAGAAGGTGTTCCTGAGTTCCGGGCTGCGCAGCCCCGGCTGGGGCGAGAGCATCCCCAGCTACGCCATCGTGGCCGACGGCACCTATCAGGATTCGCACTGCACCCCCGCCGCCTGGTCCCATGGCCTGTTTGAAAACTGGCGCAACACCCTCTGGAGTTGCAACTGGGGCCCGCTCTCCACCTTCGAGTGGACCCGCTACGGCGCGCTGCATTTCGGCGCGCCGGTGGCCATCTCCAACGGTTGGGAAGACAACCTCGGCCCCGCCGAATGGAGCACGCCGCAGCGCGACCGGTTCCTCGCCCTGTTTCGCCACCGCCTGACACTCCCGCCCACCACCGGCCGCTTCCTGCAGGAGGATCCGGCCGCGTTTCTAACACGCACCTATGCCCCCACCCTCACCGCCCCCGGCGACGCCATCCCCGCACCCGCCCCTGGCGAAACCAATTGGGCCGCTGCCGCCAACGGCGGCAGCGCCAGCGCCTCGTCCACCGACACCACCGGCCAATATGGCAGCTTCCCGCC
Source organism: Akkermansiaceae bacterium (assembly GCA_903934285.1). Lineage (GTDB taxonomy): Bacteria > Verrucomicrobiota > Verrucomicrobiia > Verrucomicrobiales > Akkermansiaceae > Luteolibacter. Next base: position 18,647 of record CAIZNN010000052.1, read on the forward strand.
CGCGGGTGCCATCGACGGCGTGCGCAGCGACAGCGGATGGATGAGTGGCCACGGCTGGGCGTCGATGCCCGGTGCCGCCATGCCTGTCTGGTTCGAGGTGGATTTCGCCGCCGCGGCCAGCCTCACCCGCTTTGTGGTCATCACCTATGAGGCGAGCGGCGCCCCCGCCGGCAAATACGGCATCACCAACTACCGCATCCAGATTTGGAACCAAGCCGCGCAACTCTGGCAAACCGTCGTCACCGAACACCGCGATCTGGCCCTGATGACCCGCGTCCACACCCTGACCGCCCCGCTCGGCACCACCAAGTGCCGGCTCATCATCGACGACGTGGCCGGCGGCGACGGCATGGCCCGCTTGCTCCAGGTGGAAGCGTGGGGCACCACGCCCTGACCCGCCCGCCCGCCACCTCGCCGCCGCCGGACGCCCCGCAGGTGCGTCCCTGCCATTTACGTCCCTGCCGCAGCCCGCGCTGGACGGGGTCTAACCCCCGAGATAATTGCCATAGGTAAGCATGAGCACCGCGGCGATGAGGACGAGGAAGGCGAGGGCGATGGTCTGGTGGGTGAGGCGGCGACACTGGCGCCATTCGCGCAGCACCACGCCCACCAGGTTGCTGATCAACACCAGCATGATCATGTGAATGGCCCAACTGGTGAACTTGTAGGCCCCCATCCGCACATGGCCGAGATTGTAGAAAAAGAACTGCCCGTACCAAAACAGGCCGGTGATGGCCGCCATCAGGAAGTTGACCGGCAGCGCCGCCACCGGCTGGCCGGCAGGCAACTCGACGAGTTCGCCAATGGTCTTGTGGCGCGCATGCAGATAGAGACAGTAGATCGCAGAGGTGAGGAACGCTCCGGTGTTAGAGAAGATGTAAACCACGTTGCCGCGGAACACGCCCGCTCCGTGCGCGGTGGCCACATCGGCAATCGGTTCGCCCGCTTCCAGAGCGAAGCCATACACTGCGGACAGCACGCCCGCCAGCAGCGACAACAGCAGGCCCTTGGTTAACGAGAATTCCCCGCTCTGTTGCTGCGCGCTGAGGTCGCGTTCCTTGAGACGGCCGGCCCAGCCCGCGCCGGCGATGCCGAGGGTGCCGATGATGATGCCAGCCACGATCCACTCCCCGCCAGGCTTGCTCAGGGTGACGCCGAGGGTGCCCTTGACCAGCGGCGGAATCAACGTGCCTAACACACTTGAAAGCCCCACCGCGATGGCATAGGTGAGCGAAAAGCCGATGTGCCGGATGGAGATGCCAAAGGCGGTGCCGCCGATGCCGTAAGCAGATCCTAACAAAAATGAGTGCCACATCGCCGAGGTCGGCGCCTCGCGCAGCACGGCGGCCAGTTGTGGAATGGTGAGCCAGGCGCCGAGCAGCGGCAGCAGGAGCCAGCAGAACGAGGCCTGGGTCAGCCAATAGGTCTGCCACGACCAGCCCCTGACCTGCTTCTCCGGGGTATAACAAGTAGCGGCGAAGGTGGCGCCCACGGCGTGCAGCGCCACGCCGAGGAGAGGATTGGAGGCAATGGGAGTCATGGGTAATTCTGCTAAGAGTCGCTGCAATCGCAATGGAACACTTCCTCCATCGGGGCCCACCATTCGTCCGCTCCGCGGCTTCCCTGCGGCAGCTGGCAGGGCATGCACAATGCCCACCAGCGCTGGGTGGTGGGATCGGCGGCCATCTTCGCGCTGTCGGCGGCAAAGTCATCACCGGTATATTCGAAATAGCTGAAGAGGAAATGTTGGCCGTCGTCGAATTGGCGCAGATAGATCGAATAATTCCGCAGATTGCATTGCCCGAGCATCGCCAGCACGTCGGGCCAGACGGCGGCGTGGAGGCGTTTGTACTCTTCGATTTTGGCGGCATTGAGGCCGATGACCATTCCGTAGCGTTTCATGCGATTGAGACAGGGGTGCGACAGCGCGTCAGTATTTCAGAGCGTTTCATCGAATTCGCCGAGGTCGAGCGGATAGCGGCCGTATTCGCGCACGAGCTTCACGATGAAATCATAGGTGTGGCCGGACACGGCGCTGCTGACCGAGTGGTCGGACTGGAAGATCATCCCGCCGCCCTTGGCGGCATTGAGCTTGCGCAACACCTCGCGCCGGATCGCGGCGCGGTCGCCGCTTTCCCACACTTGCATGTCGCTATTGCCGCAGAAGCCGATGCCATGGCCGTATTGGCGGCGCAACTCGACGACATCCATGCCGGCCTTGACTTCGAGCGGGTTGTAGCCATCCACCCCCATTTCGATGTAGTCGGGGAAGATCGCCTTGACGTTGCCGCAACCATGATAGATCACCGGCAAGCCCGCAGCGTGCGCCGCCGCGACGATCTGCGCGACCCACGGCTTGAAATACTTGCGCCAGTAACTCGGCGCCATGAACGTGCATTTCTTGTAGGCCACGTCGCCCCAGATCACGAAGCCGTCCAACATGCCGGCGGCGGCGGCGATCTCGGCCTTGGCCAGTGCCAGATAGAACGCGCCGATGCGGTTGATCACCTCGCCCATCTCGTCGGGGTACTCGCCCATCCACAGCAAGGCGTTTTCCTGGCCGATGAGGCGCGTCAGGCACTCGCTCACCTCGATGACGCTGCCGTACACCGGGAAATCCGGCCGCAGCGACATGACGGTGTCGATCCAGGGCGGCGAATTGCGCTCAAACCCGTCGCCGACCCCGGCGATCTGGTTATCGCCGGCGGCGAAAAAGCGCCGCGGGTCATCGGGCGGGTCGAACTCGGCGCGTTGCAATTTTTCGAAGGTATCGATATCCCAGGCGCGCATCTCGGGCATGGGGAACGTGAAATGTTTGTGGAGGCTCGCGCCGAAGCCGGTCTTAACCGTGACCTCTTCCGGCGTTTCGCTCAGCGTTTCGAACGGGCGGATCCACGGGTCGAAGTTCGCCACGGTGACGATCCAATCGAGATCGTAATGGTAATACGGGTTGGCATCCGGCGCGAGGCCGAGTTCCTCCCGCCAGCGTTTGGTGAAGCCGCCCCAAAAGAAGTCGCTGACAGGCACCCGATCCGGCTCCTGATGGCGCAGTGCCTGATTGAGGCGCTCAAGTTTGCGCAGGGTGTTAGCCGTGCGCCCGCTGCTCTCGGCGGGTTTACCGATGGTGTTAAACATGCTCACGCGGCGATTTCTCCATAGCACGGCAGCGCTGTCACGCCATTTGTGGACTAAATATGCCAGGCGGGTTGGCGGGGCCACCGCGTGGTGAGCGCCGGGCGGAATCGCGACCGCCCCCGGTGGCGCAACTGCCGCGCGCCAGAATGAGTCGGGATGGCGTGGCACAGGGGCGGGCGCGGCGGGCAAGACCTCCCTTATTGCCCCCCCCGTCTGACTAACCCACGCTGGCGCTGGGAGCTGGGATTGCGTCAAGTGGCAAAAGCGGGAAATTTTCGGGGTGCATTTCGCTTGCCACGCCCGGGTGGATGCGCCACAAAGGCGCCCCGCCCGCTCGGGCTTGCACACTTCAGTTGCAGCGCCCGAGGCGGCGGACCCACCTCACCCACTTGCGCTCCCATGGAAAGCCTCTCATCCCGCATCGCCAAGGTCAATCCGTCCCTCACGCTCGCCGTCACCAATCAGGCCAAGGCCATGATTGCCAAAGGCGAGGAAGTCTATGCCCTCGCCGGCGGCGAACCGGAGGTCGACACCCCGGATTTCATCAAGGCCGCCGCGATTCAGGCGATCCAGGAAGGCCGGACCAAATACACCCCGGCGAGTGGGATCTTGGAATTGCGCGAGGCCATCGCCGCCAAATTGCTGGTGGACAACAACCTCGAGTACGACCCGAAACACATCTGCCTCACCGCAGGCGCGAAGATGGCCTGTTTCAATGCCATTTTGGCGGTGGTGGAAGATGGCGACGAAGTCATCATCCCCTCCCCGTACTGGGTTTCCTATCCGGAGATGGTGCGCCTGGCAGGCGGGGTGCCCGTCATCGTGGAAACCTTGGAATCCACCGGTTGGAAAATGACCGCGCAACAATTTGAAGAGGCGATGACCCCGGCGACCAAGATGGTCATTTTGAATTCGCCGAGCAATCCGACCGGCGCGGTGTACACCGCACAGGAACTGCGCGAGATCGGTGAAATCGCGGTGGGCGAAGACATCGTGATTCTCTCCGATGAAATCTACGAGAAGCTGGTGTATGGCGCGGCGCAGCATGTTTCAATCGCCACCCTCAGTGATGCCATCCGCGACCTGACCATCACCGTCAACGGGTTTTCCAAGTGCTACTCAATGACTGGCTGGCGGCTCGGGTACACGGCGGCTCCCAAGGCAATTGCCGATGCCATCGATAAGATTCAAAGCCACACGGTTTCGAATGCGACAACCTTCGCCCAATACGGGGCGCTCGCCGCGCTGCAAGGCGACCAGACCTTCATCGATGACCTGCGGGGCGAGTATGACGTGAAGCGCCAATTCATGTTCGCGCGGCTCAAGGCCATCCCCAACATCCGCGTCGTCGAACCGCAGGGCGCCTTCTACTTCTTCGTCTATACCGGCAACACCGGCCTCAAATCCCTCAACCTCTGCGACAAATTGCTGTCACGCTATAAGGTGGCCGCCGTGCCCGGCGTCGCCTTCGGCTATGACGAGGGCATCCGCCTGAGCTATTGCACCACCCTGGATGTGCTCAACGAAGGCCTCACCCGCTTCGAGCAGTTCTGCCGCGAGCATTGACACCGGCAGCAGCACCCAGCCACCAGTCCTAACCGACGAGCGCGACATTCCGGTCGGACAGATCGGACAGATCGGACCGATCGGACCGATCGGACAGATCGGACAGATCGGACAGATCGGACCGATCGGACCGATCGGACCGATCGGACCATCGCCACCGCTATCGCGCGGTGGCGCGGCACCGGGCATCAGTTTGCGACGAAGTTCACGAGCTTGCCTTGGATATAGACGATCTTGCGGATGGTCTTGCCGTCGGTGTGGTCCTTGACCTTGGCGCTGGCCAAGGCAGCGGCGGTGGCGGCGGCTTCGTCGCAATCCTTGGAGACGATGATGCGGTCGCGCAGCTTGCCATTGACCTGGACGACGAGCTCCACTTCGCTGCGCACCAGCGCAGACGGGTCGTAAACGGGCCAGGTCGCTTCCGACAGCTGCGCCGCCGGGCGCTGGAAGGCCACCGCCACGCGCTGGTGGATCTCCTCGGTGAGATGCGGCGCAAACGGGTTAAGCACCGTTAGAAATTGGATGAACTCGTCAAGTGGCACCACCTCGGCCTGGGTGAAGGCGTTGGTGCAAATCATCATCTGCGAAATGGCGGTGTTGAAACTGAGTTTCTCGATGTCCTCGCCGACCTTTTTGATGGTTTCGTGAACCAGCCGCCGCAGTTCCTTGGCGGCACAGGGGACGTCGCCTATCTTGTTAGACACGCGCCATGCGCCGGCCTCGTCCTGCTCCAAGGCGAGGCGCCAGACGCGGGCGAGGAAGCGCGACACGCCCTCGACGCCTTTCATTTGCCAGGGTTTGACCTGTTCCAGCGGCCCCATGAACATTTCGTAGAGGCGCAGGGCGTCGGCACCGTATTCGCTAACAACATCGTCCGGGTTGACGACGTTGCCACGGGATTTGGACATTTTCTGGCCGTCCTCGCCAAGAATGAGTCCTTGGTTGACGAGTTTTTGGAATGGCTCGGGGGTGGTGACGTGGCCGAGGTCGAAGAGCACCTTGTGCCAAAAGCGGGCGTAGAGGAGATGCAGCACGGCGTGCTCGGTGCCACCGACGTAGAGATCGACCATGCCCACCGCGGAAGCCGCCGACGGGTCGTCGGTGCGCCGCTGGCCCCAATAGGTTTCGGCTTCGCGGGAGATGAAGCGGTCGGTGTTAGATGGGTCGCAATAGCGCAGATAATACCAGCAGGAGCCAGCCCACTGAGGCATGGTGTTGGTTTCCCTAACGGACCCGTCGGCCAGTTCCACCCATTCGCGCGCCTTGCTGAGGAGCGGTTCGGGCGTGCCGCTGGGTTTGTAGTCGTCGAGCGGCGGGGCGAGCAGTGGCAGCTCGCTCTCGGCAATGGCTTGGTGGTGGCCATCTTGCCACACGATGGGAAACGGCTCACCCCAATAGCGTTGGCGCGAGAACAACCAGTCGCGCAATTTGTATTGCACGCGGCGCCGGCCAAGATTGTTGGCTTCGAGCCACTCGATCATGGCGGCCTTGGCCGCGGCGGTGGGCAGCCCGTCGAGAAAGCCGGAGTTGATGGCGATGCCGGGCTCGGAGAAGGGTGCAGTCAAACTCGCGGGCGTCCCGCCCGCGGGCTCAAGGGGTGTGGGCGTCCCGCCCACATGCTCAAGGAGCGTGGGCGTCCCGCCCACCTGCTCAAGGAGCGTGGGCGTCCCGCCCACATGCTCAAGGAGTGTGGGCGTCCCGCCCACATGCTCAAGGAGCGTGGGCGTCCCGCCCACATGATTTGCATAAAGAACATAGCTAGCATCCCTCAACTTGGCCCGCCCGGGATTCCTCGCAATATAGTTCCGAAGGTTGGCGCGGTGCTCGCCATCTCTAACGATCCGGTCCCAGTATTCCCTCTGCCAAACAACCCCCTCACGTCCCAACATTTCGTTGATTTTCTTTGCGGAAAAGCTTTTCCACGATTGAATCACGTCTTCGAGTTTCAGACCCGGCGCAAGGAGGAAGAGCGCATGCACATGGTTCGGCATCACGACGAACGAATCCATCAAATAGCGGTCGCCGTCAAAGTGCCGTAAGGCATCTGCGACGATCGCGGCGATGGCAGGATCCTTCAGCAGGCAGTCGCCGCCACCCGCATCCAGCCAGTGATCGATCGACTTGGAGAATGTTTCGTGGTATTCCTGTTCGGTTGTCGCGCTCCAGGGTTCCGGGTGTTGCGCGAGCCAGGCGTCGCGCTGACAGGTCCATTCCCTGAGCTTGTCCGCAGGCAAGCTGTCGGCGAGGCGCCAGGTGACAAAGTAAAGTTTCGCGTCTTGTTGCCAGTGGGGGAGTTGGTTCGAGTGGTGTTTTTGGATTTCCTGCTCGGGATTCAGATACGGAGCACATGTGGGCGGGACGCCCACACTCCTTGGTGTGGGCGGGACGCCCACGCTCCTTGAAACCACCTCGACGATGGGCAAGCCGAAGCGTTGGGCAAACTCGAAGTCGCGTTCGTCGTGGCCTGGCACGGCCATGATGGCGCCGGTGCCATAGCCCATCATGACGTAGTCGGCGATCCAGACGGGAATCCGCGCGTCATTGACGGGATTGATGGCATAAGCGCCGGTGAAGATGCCGGACTTGTCCTTGTTGAGGTCGCCGCGATCCATGTCGGACTTGGAGGCGCACGCTTTCTGATAGGCTTGGACGCTGCTGTGCTGCCCGGCGGTGGTGATTTGCGCCAGCAGCGGGTGCTCGGGGGCGAGCACCATGTAGGTCGCTCCAAACAAGGTGTCCGGGCGGGTGGTGAACACTTCAATCGCGGAATCAAACTGCTCAAGTTGGAATCTAACGGTGGAACCCTCGCTGCGGCCGATCCAATTTTTCTGCAGCAACTTGATGCCTTCCGGCCACTCGAGGGCCTCGAGTTCGTCGATGAGGCGCTGGGCGTAGGCGGTGATGCGCAGCATCCACTGGCGCAGCGGGCGGCGTTCGACGCTGTGGCCTTTGGCTTTCCACTCTTCGACTTCTTCGTTAGCCAGGACGGTGCCGAGGTCAGGCGACCACCACACCGGGGTTTCGGCGACATAGGCCAGGCGGACCTCATCGATCTGCTCGCGGCTCCAGCCGTTGGCGGCGAGTTCGGCGACCGGCTTGGCCCTGTGGTCCTGGTCGCAGAAATACGACCCGTAGAGTTGGAGGAAAATCCACTGGGTCCAGCGCACGTATTGCGGGTCGGTGGTGGCGATTTCGCGCTCCCAATCATAGGCAAAGCCGAGCGCCTTGAGTTGGCGGCGGAAGGTGATGATATTGGCGGCGGTGGTGATGGCGGGGTGCTGGCCGGTCTTGATGGCGTATTGCTCGGCGGGCAGGCCGAACGAATCGTAGCCCATCGGATGGAGGACATTGAAGCCCTGCATGCGTTTGAAGCGCCCGATGATATCGGTGGCGGTGTAGCCTTCCGGATGCCCGACATGGAGACCGGCACCACTCGGGTAGGGAAACATGTCGAGCACGTAGTATTTCGGTTTGGCCGGATCAAACCCGGGATCGCCGGGACCGGGTGTGCGGAAGGTTTTGTCGGTGTCCCAGCGGGACTGCCAAGCGGGTTCGAAATCGCTGAACGGAAATGGTTTGCGGGAGTCTGACATGGGCGTGAAAGGGACGCACTGTGGGGACTCGCCGCCCGCTTGAAAAGAAAAACCCCGCCGCGGCGGTCAACCGGGCGGGGCGGGGAAAACTTCGGGTCGGGTTCAATCGAGATTTTTCTTCGCCAACTCCTTATCGAGGCGCTTGAGAAAGTCCGCGATGGCGGGATGTTCGCTGGCGTAAAAGCGCCCGAACTCCTTGCCTGCGGAATTGAGCAATATCACCGTGGGAAAACCATCCACCTTGTATTTCTCAACGGTCGGCTGGTTTTTCTTGGCCAATTCCTGGTCACCTTTCGGCATGTCGATCTCCACTAGAATGAAGTTTTTGGAGGCCGCATCGACGAATTTCTGTTTTGAAAACACCTCGGCGCGCATCTTCATGCAAGGCGGGCACCAATCCGAACCGGTGAACTCGACGAGCACCGCTTTATTTTCGGTCTTGGCCTTTTCGAGGGCGACGGTGAGGTCTTCACCCCAACCTTTGAGGGGCTTGGCAAATCCGCTGCTGATGAGCGTGGTGGCGGATAACGCGAAGAGGGCGAGGTAGGAAATGGCTTTCATCGCCTATAATGCGTCTCCGCCTCACGGATTATTTCAAAAATCTTGTCGGCGGGTGGAGAATTGGCTAAGTCGGTGAGCCATGCCGACCCAGCCACGCTTGATTGTAGCCACCCGCAACCGCCACAAAACCGCGGAAATCCGCGCGATGCTGGGCGACCGGTTTGAGGTGCTGGACGCGACGGCCTTTCCGGAGTTGCCCGAAATCGCCGAGACGGGCAGCACGTTTCTGGCCAATGCCACGCTCAAGGCGGAGGGCATCAGCCGGCGTGTGGCGGGCTGGGTGTTGGCGGATGATTCCGGCTTGGAGGTCGACGCGCTGGGCGGGGCGCCCGGGGTGTGGTCGTCGAGTTTTGGCGGGGAGGAAGGCAATCACGCGAAAAACAATGCCCGCCTAATCACCGCAATGGCCGACAAACCCGCCCGCCAGGCCCGGTTTCGTTGCACCATGGTGCTGGCCAAGGACGGCAGCGCGGCGGCGGATTTTTGCGGCACGGTGGAAGGCACGCTCAGCGATTCGCCGCGCGGCGCAGGTGGCTTTGGCTACGACCCGCTGTTCATCCCGGACGGGTACGAGCAAACCTTCGGCGAACTCGGCGAAACCGTGAAAAACCGCCTCAGCCACCGCGCCCGCGCACTCGCCCAGGCCGTCTCCTGGCTCGATACCCACCCCCAATAATGGTTTGCTTTCCTTGAATGATTTCCCCAAACTCCTGCCCGTGAACCGTCTCCTCTTACTTTCTCTGGCCGCGCTGCCCCTGTCGCTGGGGTTGGTGTCCTGCTCCAGTCAGGTCAAGGCCAGGCAACTGGTGTCCTATCGGTTTGACCCCGGTCACACCGCCCACTTGACCAGCGGCGGACTCGCTTTCCCGCCAAGCAACGCGCCCACGGCGGTGAAGCGTGCGTTTGCCGCCGGCAACCGACTCCAGCGCATGCCCTACAAATGGGGTGGCGGCCATGCCCAACTGGCTGATTCCGGCTACGATTGTTCCGGGACGGTGTCGTATGTGCTGCGCGCCGCCGGTCTCATCGACGGCAGCCTGTCGTCCAAAGAATATTTCAACTACAGCACCCCCGGCCCGGGCAAGTGGATTACGGTCTACGTCCGCAAGGGCCATGTGTTCATGACCGTGGCGGGCTTGCGCCTGGACACCGGCGGCCCGGGCGGGCGCAGCGGACCGCGTTGGAAACCCGAAACCCGCCACGCCACCGGCCATGTGGTGAGACATCCGGCCGGGTATTGACGGCACCGCGGCGGCGGGGGTGGTGATTTTCCGCCGCGCCCGCGATTGCATTGTCAGGCAACGGCGGCTAGGCTGCTTGCCATGAACGGCAAAAAATGGCTCTTGATCCTGGGCGGCTTGTGGCTGGCCGGGGCGGCCCATGCGCAGCAACCGAGCCTGCCGATGGGCACCACGCGCACGATCGGGGTGGCCACCGGCAGTGGCCGGAGCGTGACACCACCCAGTGCGCCGCGCCTGCCCATGGCCACCGTGTTCAAGGGCGAGGCCAGGTTTTTCGCCATCGTCGCCAAGGCGGAACGGGAAAATTGGCGCAGCCTGCCCCTGGCCCAGCGCACGATGCGGGTGGGCCGCGAATTGGTCGGCACCCGCTATGTGAACTACTCGCTGGAAGTGGATGACCGGATCGAATCCCCGGTGGTCAACCTCACCGGGATGGATTGTTGGACCTATTATGAAAACGCCCTGGCCATCGCGCGGATGCTGCGCTTCAAGCCCGGCCCATACCAACCGCAGGACATGCTGCACATGATCGAGCTCGAGCGCTATCGCCATGGGGTCTGCACCGGCAGCTATCTGAGCCGGATGCATCAACTTGAGGAGGTTTTTGATAACAACCAGCGGCGCGGCCTCGCTTCTAACATCACCGCCCGGCTGCCGGGCGCGGTGCGCCTGAGCCGGGACATCCACGAGATGACGGTGGCGTGGAAAAGCTATCGTTACCTGCGTTGCAATCCCTCGCTGATCGAGCCGATGGGGCGCATCGAGGCGCGGGTTTCGCGCTTGCCGGTGATGCACATTCCCAAGGCGAAGGTGCGTGCGGTGGAGGCCTATCTGCAGGATGGGGATATCTGCGCAATCACCACCACCGATCAGAATGCCTATACTTCACATGTGGGTCTGATCACGCGGATCAGGGGCCGCGCGTATTTCTGCCACGCCACGTCGGATCATGACAAGGGCCGCATGGTCACCATCGACCGGCCCATCACGGAGTATCTCGATGGCTCGGGCAGCCACGCCGGCATCATCATCTGCCGCCCCTGCGATCTCCCGCCCTCGCCGTTGTGGCAGCAGTCCATCGCCGGCCAGAACGGCAAAAAAGGCGGCGGTTCGTGAGCGTTGTTTTTTGCTAGATCGCAACCAGCGGCGTGGTCTTGGCGGCAAGCGCGGCGAGCTCGGCCAGCTCCCTGCCGGCTTCCTTTTCCACCAGCGGCCGGGCGAGCATTTCCTCGTAGATGGCGATGTATTGCTTGGCGACCTTTTCGTGGCTGAACTCGAGCAGGCTCTCGCGCATGACGCGGCTGATTTCGCGGTCGCGCAGGTCCGCCGGCAGGCCATGAAAATCCATCGCACGATCAATGGCCCAGCGCAGCGAGTCCGCGCTGTAATGGTCGAAACGAAAGCCATTGCCTGTGGAGGCGTCGACATCGAGCGGGCGGATCGTGTCGTAGAGCCCGCCGGTGGCATGCACCACCGGCAGCGTGCCGTACAGCGGCGCGGTCATCTGCGGCAAGCCGCAGGGCTCGAACAACGACGGCATCAACATATAGTCCGAGCCCGCGTAGGCGAGCCGCGAGAGCCGCTCGTCAAAATCGACCACGGCCACCCGGTCATGCAAGCCGAATTCCTGGACGATGTGATGGAAATGCCGCTCGTGCGGGCCATTGGCGACGACGACGACCTGCAGGTTGCGCTCCCAATAGTCGGTGACGAGTTGATGGAGAATGGAGGTGACGAGTTGCGGGCCTTTTTGGATGGGATCGAGGCGTGAGGGCCAATAAAAGATCGCCGCGTCGGCATCCTCGGTGAGTTGCAACTCCTGTTGCAGCGCCCGTTTGTTAGCGGCCTTGCCAGGGCGGAAATCCGCCGCGCTGAACGGTTGGACGAGCGCATCGTCGGTGGCCGGGTTATACGATGGGTCCGGGGCGTTGAGAACCCCGGTGGAACAGCCGGAGGCGTGTTTGTGCCGCAACTCGGAGCGCACCGAGTCGGGCACCACCGAGTGCCAGCCTTCGACGATTTCCCACAAGAAGCGCGGGCTGACGGTGTTGATGTAGTGGGCGGCAAAAATGCCGGAGGTGAGCATATCGACCAGCATATTGGAGCGGGCGTGATCGTAGCCGTCAGGGGGGGCGGTGAAGTACAGGTTCATCCAGAACTCCGCGGCGTCGATGCCGGTTTCCTCGATTTGCGCCAGCGTCACCTGCCGGGTGTGGATGTTGTGAACCGTAAACAGACTCTTGATGCCGCGCCGCCGTGCCATGCCCGGCAGCAACGCCGTCATCCAGTCGTTGCAATGAATCAAATCCGGCTGCACCCGCGGAATGATGTGATTGATCACCTCGCGCTGGAATATCAGGGCAATGCGCATCGCCTCTTCCGAGCTGTCGCTATACACCCGCTCCCGGTAGTAAAAAATCCGGTCTTCCGCCAGATGGATGTTAGAATTGGGCAGCACCTCATGATATTTGCGCAACTGTTTCTCATGCAGGTTGAACACATCGCCATGGAACATCCGCCGGTAATTGGGCATCGCCACGTGAACATCGGCACCGAGCTCGAACAACGCGGAGACCAGCGACGCGGAAACGTCGGCCAAACCGCCCGCTTTGGCCGACATGGCTTGCGCCATATTCCCCATCCCCGCCGGCAGATAGGTGATTTCCGGGGTGACGATGAGAATGCGGGGTTTCACGACTTTGGGAGCAGCTGGCATGGCGTGGGGGGCTAATGACAATGAGGACGCGCGAGTCGAGCATGCCGCATCCGGCGCTGGCATGCCACTCCAATCTCACCGGACCGGGGGATTCTCCCGGCTTCCGGGCTCAGCGTGTGCCGCCAGCGAGGTGGCGAATGCAGATTTGCGACCAGGTTTCGAGCCGGTCAAACAGCCCGCCATTGAGGTCGGCCAACGGCGCAAACCCCAGATCGGTGAGCGCGTCTTCGCGGGAGCTCACCGCGTCAGATTGCAATTCGATGAGGTGGACGATGCCCAAATGGACTTGGCCGACCGGGTTGGATTCATCGTTGAGCAAGGCGATGATATGCTGGGTGGCAGGGCTGGCGATCTCGAGTTCCTCGGCAATCTCGCGGGCCACCGCCGCGTGATATGCGGCCGGGCCGGTGCGGCCGTTGCCGGTGTCGATCGGATTGATGTGGCCGCCGACGCCGACGGAGATTTTGGCGTGAAGCCGGCTCTCGCCGCCGGCCTTGCCGCGGGTGTAGTGGAGGAGGCGCCCGCCGCAGCGGAAGATACAGTACGGAATGAGTTGCTTGTGGGACGCATCGTCCTCGGCCGCCACCCGGTCCATGAAAAAGTGGTTTTGCGGGTCCAACAGGCGCTGGATCGCGCCGTCCAGGCCCGCGGTTTGAATCCCTTGAAAGGCACCGATTTCATCCAACAGCGCGCGGCGCACCACCAACACTTCTTCTCCGGCATACTTCGACATGCCGGTGAGCATAGCCGAGGAACGGCACTTGCCAAGTCCTGTCGCCAATGGACTTTCTTCGCAGGCGCGAGCGATCCACCGAGCTCCGCAATTCCTTGCCGCCCGGGCAGCAGCCCGAGATCACGGGCGGGCCGCCCAATACGGTCTACTTAAGACGAGACAGGGACGAGACAGGAAGAGGCGGCGGGCAGGATGCCCGCGCCACAGGTGGCCCGGGCATCTTGCCCGGAGCCTCGACTCAAACCACCAAGGGCGCTAAGTAAACCGTATTGGGCGGGCAGCCTGCGCCCCTCTGGGATGCCGCAGGCAAGGCAGGCGCCGGGAGGATCAAGTTTCTGCGAAACCCGGAACCGGCTTCTGCGGGGCAATCCGGCAGCCATAGCTGGCGGGGGCGCGGAGCCCCCCCCCCGGCATTCTAGCGGCGGGCCCGGAAAAACAGGCTGGCTGGGCGCGGGCTCGGCAGGGTGTAGGGGCTGGTGACAGTCAAATCCTCCCACGTCGCCAAATCAGCCGATTGGGAGAGCACCCCGGTATAGGTGACGACCATGTCCAGACCACTGCGGGCAATGCTGACCGCAGGCGGGTTTTGCTGCAGATACTCCACCGCGCCGTCGGCTAACACCTGTGTGCTGTATGCTCCGACTACGGGACTGGCGGCCAGATTGAAGTGGCTGAGGACCTGGGCCGGAGTGAGGGCCGTGGGGTAGAGGGCAATTTCGTCCACCCGACCGGCATACGGGCCCGAACCATTGTCATAGGCGCCGACTGCGAAAATGGCGGCGGTGGAGGCGTTGTAGGTTCCGGTGCCCCCCGGGGTGCTGCCATCATTGGCGAGGGCTCCATTCACATAGAGCGTGGCGCTGCTGCCGTTCCAGACGGCCACCACGTGTGACCACGCATCGAGAGTGGCCGTGCCGCCCGTTAGGCTCCAGCCCAGATCGCCGCCAGTGCCGTTATACATGCGGAGATTCCATCCGGTCGCCGCGGCGCGCTGGAAAAACGCCCAGCCGGAACGATTGCCATCGCTGACCCGGTTGAACAACGGACAATCGTCGCCATCGGAGGCCGTGGGCCGCGCCCAGAACTCGACGGTGAATGGGCTGCCGGAGGGCGGATTGAGTTCTGAGCGGAATGGCACCGTGGTGCGCTGGCCGCCGGCGTAGCTGGTCGAGTAGTCGCCATATGCGGCCACGGCTCCCGGCTGCTCCAGGACGACTCCGCCAGTATTGGTGCCATCGCCCGCAGTGCCGAGGCTTCCGGTGTTGTAGGAAGTGGTGATCAATCCGACCTCGTCGAAGTTGATGGTATCGAGCGAGAGATCGTCCTCGGTGCCTGCCATGCGTTTGATGACGAGAAAGAGCGTTTCGTTAGTTGCCTGTGCGGCTGTCATGCCGGTGGTGACGGTGACGTTCAGTCCATTGGTAAAGGTTTCCGAGCCGGAGGCCAGCACGGGGCCGGATGGCGAGCCTTTCGCCACGCGCCATTGGACCACGTGACTGAGGGTGTCCACATAGTCGAAATAATCATCCAGCACGAACGAATTGATCAAGATCCCGCAGTTGGCCGCGCTGGAGCTAAAGGTGACATAGTACTCGAATCCGACCGGCATGGTCTTTGCCGGATCGACAGAGGTGTCGCCGATGGCTTGACCGGTCCTGAAGTTCCACGACCAGAGGAAACACCCGCCCGGCCATTCGGCATCGCTGCCGTAATATTGGGGAAACTCGCCGGCCCTTTCGGTGGAATACCCGACTTTGATATTCGGCGTCCAGCCGTTGCCCATCTCATAGAGGTTTTGATACGTTCCGGTCGCGGCGAGCATGGAGGCCGCCGAGGCATTGTCGCCATAATCCTGAGGCATGGAAGTATAGACCTCCACCTTGGGCGATGTGTCAAAGGTGAGGATGGTGGCGCTGGCCGTTGGAATCAACGCCGGCAAAGGTGCCAAGCCAAATAGAACAGCGGTCGCCAACAGCAGGCGGGATTGGGTTATCGTGCGGGGAGTTTTCATATTGTATTCAGGGTTTGGGGTATGTGAGAGCGGTAACAGGGGGGGGGAACTGGGATCTTCGCTACGCTGCGCCAGCCCAGAGGAGTTGCAACGCCGTAAAAAACCACGGTGGCTGAGCCGGACCCGGCGTCGGTCGGGTGGGTTCATGGCACAGAACTGGAGTTGGCGTCAAATTCACGGGCAAGTTCTGGCGCGAGGCTATCCCCCAGCCCCGCTTTGTCAAGGGACATTCTTGGGGGCGGGCGGTTTTTTTTCACAGCCAGCGATCTGCTGCCGGGGGCGGCGGGCATGACCCATGAGCATCCCTCAATCCGCCAGTTCTTTTTCAATTTGTTCGAGGGATTTGCCCTTGGTTTCAGGCAGGCGGAACCAAAGGACGAGGAAGCCGGCGGCGCAAATGGCGGCGTAGATCCAGAAGGTGACCGACACCCCGAGCAGGGTTTTGAGGATTGGGAAGGTATAAGTCAGGATGAAGCAGGCGATCCACAGGCAGCCGACAGCGATGGACATGGCGGTGCCGCGGATGCGGTTGGGGAAGATTTCGGCGATGAGCACCCACACCACCGGCGCGAGCGACATCGAATAGGTGCCGATGGCCGCCAACACCAGCGCGAGGAACAACAACGGCGGCACCGCCGCGCCGCTGCCCTTGAGATGAAAACAATAGCCAAGCGCCACGTAGACCACGGCCAACCCCGCGGCCCCGAACAGCATCAGCGGCCGGCGACCCAGGCGATCAACCGTGAACAGCGCCACAAACACGAACACCAGATTCACCACCCCGGTGGCCACGATGCCCGTCAGCGCATCATTCATGTTGAACCCGGCCTGGCTGAAGATCTCAGTGGCATAGTTGAAAATCACATTGATGCCACACCACTGCTGGAAAACCGCCAGGAACACGCCCAGGCCTAACACCACCAGCACGCGTCGTTCGATGAGTTCATGGAACCGCACGTGCTTATCCTCGTTAAGCAGTGTGCCCTTGATCTCGGCCATCGCGGCGCTGGCGTAGCGCTCCCCGCCGATGCGCTCCAGCGTGCGCCGCGCGCGCTCGTCGGCCCCCACCTTACACAGCCAGCGCGGGCTTTCCGGCACCATCAGCGAGGTGACGAAAAACACCAGCGCCGGCACCCCGCAGGCGGCAAACATCCAGCGCCAGCCGTGCAGCACATTCCATGTCTGGGCAAACGCCTCGGGCGTGATGGCCTCCGGCACCGGTCGCGCGATCATCCAGTTGACCAACTGCGCGGCGAGGATCCCGATGACAATGGTGAGTTGGTTGACCGCTACTAACAACCCGCGGCGGCCCGCCGGGGCGATTTCCGCGATATACATCGGCGAGATGTTGGATGCCAGCCCGATGCTCACCCCGCCAAGAATGCGCCACAGGACGAAGGCCTGAAAAGACCCGGCCAGGGCGATGCCGAGCGAGGACAGCACGAAATTGGCCGCCGCGGCGATGAGGATCGGCTTGCGGCCGAAGCGGTCGCTCAGCGCGCCGGACACCACCGCCCCGCCGAGGCAGCCGAGCAAGGCGCAGCTTTGCGCCCAGCCGACCGGCGACACGGCATTGGCCACCAGTTTCTGCCAGAACGTGGCATCAGGCGCGACAGTCGCCGCGGTATCGGACAGCTGGAAACACGCTTCGTAAAACTTTGCCGCGCCGCCGATGACCACCCAATCGTAGCCGAAGAGCAAGCCACCGAGTGCGGCAACAAGGGCGATGACCCACACATAGGATGTGTGGATGGGTTCATCGAGGCCCGGGGTGTGCGGGGCGCCGCCGCCGCTAATAATAATCGCCATGAGTGTGGGTGGGTGCGTTAGAAAATCAGTCTTCGCAAATTCAGCCCCGGGCCTGGCGTGCGGCTTGAATGAATGCCTCGACATTGTCCCATGGCACAGCCGGGTCCAAGATATGGGCCGGTGCCAGCAGCAGGCCTCCATCTGTTCCAAGCATGGCAGAGGTGTCACGTACGGCCTGCCTGACATCTTCCGGGGTTCCGTGCGGCATGACCGATTGCACGCCGATCCCGCCCCAGAACGAGAGCCGCTCGCCGTATTGCGCCTTGATGCGGCGCAGATCATTGCATTCCGGCTGCAGCGGATTGAGCACTTCAATGCCGGCAGCAATCAGATCGTCAATCACCTCCTCGACCCGCCCGCAACAATGCATGAAAATTATCACCTCCGGATTCACCGCCTTGGCGGCGGCCACGATTTGTTTCACCCCGGGTTGAATAAACTCCCGGTAGATCTCCGCTGACATCATGCGGCCGCGTTGCGTCACGATATCATCCCCCAGGCGGATGATATCCACACCGGCTTGCGCGAATTGGCGCGCCTGGCGGACTCGTATATCCACGATCCGCCCGCAAATGGCGTGGGCGATTTCGGGCTCCAAATAAAAATCCGTCAGAAACGTCTGCATGCCGCGCATCAGCCAGGCGGTTTCAAAGATGGTCTGGTAGAGTTCGCCACAGACCGCATAGCCACGCTCTTGGTATGCCTTCACCTTGGCCGCCACTTCTTCGTAGCGGTATGCCTCGCCGAGGTCCGGCCAGGCATAGGCATCTATCTGAGCGGCGTGTTCCATCTGTTCAAGCGGATGATACTTGTAGTCAGGCATCTCGTAGAGCGTGGGAACCGCCCCCACCCCCCACTCGTCGAAACTAACATTTGGCTCGAGCTCCGGGAAATATCCGGCAAAGTCCGTCTTGAGCCGGGTTGGCCCGGGCAGCACGAAGCGGGTGTCGAAATCGAAGTATTCTTCCGGCGGCAGATCCGACCCGGTTTTTTCGCGGAAGGTTTTCATCAGCAAGGGGGTGAATGCGCCCCAACTGATTTCGAAAGGAATGCGGTCCGGAATGCCGTTTCTGCGCAGTGTCATGAGTACCCGTTGCCGTGAATTCATAGGTTTGGTTCCTCGTTATTTCGTGGCCAGGGCATTGCCCAAGCCGGTAATCACCGTCGACACAATCAAAACAAAAATCGCCAGCAGCACCCATCGCATGGTGCGGCGGCTGGCGCCTTTCCACTCCATGGCCAACAGGCCGCACAGCGTGCTGAAAACAATCACAAAGGCGAGGTGAATCGACCAGCTCGAAAAGTCATACGGCCCCATCTTGGTCGTGCCCATGCCGTAGAAAAAGAAACCCGTGTACCAGATCACACCCGCCACCATCGCCAGCAGGTAATTGGCCGTGAGCACCGAACGGATTTGGTCAGGGCTCGACCCGGCCAGGCTCGGGATCCCGACGTAGTCGCACAGCGAATGGTTGCGCCAATTCAAAATCAGACACCATATGCAATTCACCGTAAAGCCGCCAGCCATGACGACGATGAACACCGGCGCGTTTTTGAAGATGTCGGGCGCCCCCAGGTCCCGCGCCACTGCGGCGATGGGCTGTCCCCACTTGATGCCATAAGCAAATCCCGCGCTCATGATGCCGGAGAATGTCGCGACGATGAACCCCTTGACCAGCGAGAACTCCGAGATCGCGACGCTCTTTTCCGCGGCGGTCATTTCCCGTTCCTTGCAGATGCCCGCATAACCGCAGAAGCCGATGCCTAGCAGACACACCGCCACGCCGGCCAGCACCATCCCGCCCGCTCCGGTGGTAAGCAGACGCGCGAAATCCCCCTGCACCAGCGGCGGGATCAGGGTGCCAAAGGCCGCGCAGTAGCCAAGCGCCACGGCCATCCCCAGCGACATGCCGAGGTAGCGCATGGTCAAGCCGAACGTCAGGCTGCCGAAGCCCCACATCATGCCGAACAGATAGGCGAGCACCAGGCTCCCGCCGGGACTCTGGTGGAGAACCCGCAACGGCTGCGTCCCGGCCAAAACCGCCACCACCCACGGTGTGACCACCCACGCCGCCAGCCCCTGCACCAGCCAGCCGGTCTCCCAGCGCCAGTGCCGGAGTTTGCGCAACGGCGCGTAGAAACTGCCATGCGCCACGCCGCCGATGGCATGCAGGATAACCCCAAGTAACGGATTTGCTATCATGCGCGTGCTCTTAAAACAACTTCGACATATTCACGCCGCCGGGTTCCTCGACCGCGTTCGTGCCTGCCAGGAGCTGGTCATCGATGACTTCGCACAGGCTCCCGGCGGTGCGATACAGTGCCAGCACGTTGTCAAGCGGCGACCCGACTTGAATCGCATGGGTCGGGCCGAGAAACAACCCGCCCTTGGGAAACAAGGCCAGGCGGCGCCGGACCTCGGCCGCCACCTCCGCAGGTGAGCCGAACGCCAGAGTACTCTGGACACAGACACTGCCGCAAAAGGTCAGGCGGTCCCCGAAGCGGCGCTGCAACTCCGCAATATCCATTTCCGGCACCGCCGGCTGCACCACGTCGTAAACATCGAGCCCAAGCTCGATGAGGCGCGGCAGAAACGCGATGACGCAACCGCACATGTGCATCATGGTGCGCGCGCCATATGAATGCACCATGTCGAAGTACAGTTTGAATTTGGGCGCGAAGTGGCGTTCGAAAATCTCGTGGCTGATCACCTGCGACTTCTGGGTGCCGAGGTCTTCGCCGATATGCGCGAAGTCAACCAAGCCGCCCCCGGCCTCCAACACCAAGCGGTGCATTTCATAGTAAAAGCGGAAGCGCGCCTCCATGATTTCCAGATAGACCGGATCATCGGTGATCAAGTCGACTAACACCTGCTCGGTGCCGCGTGCCCGTGCGATGCTGTTGATGAAATCCATGTCGCCGGCCGTGCCGAAGCAAATCGCCACGCCTTGCTGCCTGAGTTGTTCGCACTGCGCCCGGATCGTTGTGTAGTCAAACCATCCGGCAGTGGGAAAATGAGAACGGTCAAGATCTTCCAGACACTCGATGCCGGCAAACGGCTGGTAGCTTGACTCCAGATACTGGCCGCCTTGGAACTTGGCGTACTGGTAACGTTCGCCCCAGTACCCTTCGACGCTGCCGTCGGCAAACTGCCGCAACTCGGGACCGATATACACCGGCTCGACATAGCGGAAATCATCGCCGACTACCCGCAGCAACTGCTCCAGGTGAGTCAGGCCGAAATGGTCCATCAGCATCCGGTTGACTTCCGGCGTCGCCTCATGCTTGACCGGTATCCGGTCATAGCCGGTCCGGTTGAAGGCCGAAATAACTCGCTCTCTCGATGTCATGGGCATAATGGAAAAGTCGCTCAACGCGACAGTAATTTGCCACCCCGCTTTGCCAAGGAATTTCGTTGGGAAAGTTCGGGCGGCAGCCGCCGGTCGCGGCGAATGGCCATTATTGGGGGGGCTGGGCCAGTGAAAGTGGCGGCGTCTGCGCCGGGTTCCAACTGTCCGGCGCGCTCCCGCCCCCGCCAACCGCCCCCCATCACCGCGCGTACTCAGCCCAGGACGAAGTGGTCTCCCACACCCGGACGCGCCTGAGACGCACCCCGGATGCCAGGCGGTAGCGGCAATCGCCGCACTGGCCATAGGCGGCAAGCGCTTGCTGCGCGTGATCAAAAATCGTCCTGGCCATCAGTTCGGTGGTCGGATCCTGGTTGTCAAAGCCGATGACCCGCTCGCCATAGCGCGCCTTGAACTCCGGATAGGCCGGGTCCGCCGTGTTCATGCACAGGGAATGGTCAAACCCGTCCAGCCACTCGCCCACCGCATCCTTGATGATCTTGAAATCACACACCATCTGGTTCTCATCAAGCTCGTCGGCTTCCAGCACAAACTCCACCTTGCGGGTGTGCCCGTGCGGAAACCGGCACTTGTCCGGATGCTTGGTGAGCATGTGGCCGTTCTCAATTTCGATGGCTTTGCAAATGCGATAGGACATGGCCGGTTGTTGTTGTTAGATGATTCAGGTGCCTCTGGTGTTGCCGAACAGCGCGATGTGCAGCCGCTGGCAATAACGATAACCATGCTCCTTGCAGGCGGCCACCACAAACTCCTGCCGCGCCGCCAGCGCCTCGGTCGTCACCCCCTCCGGCATCAACCAGACATGCGCCGCGGGCACCTGGCACTCCACGGCGGCGAGCACTTGTTGGATTTCGTCGAGGTCGGACGCGGCGGACACCACGAATTTTAATTGATAGGGATAGGCCTCCAGCCATGCGCGGAGACATGCGGGCCGCAGCCGGGTTTGCTCATGGCGCGCCACCCAGGCCGCGCCGGCGCGCGCCGGCGCCGGCGCCGAGTTGGCCAGCTTCGGGCTGAGCGACACCAGATCGCAGCAAATCCCGGCCGGGGCGACGGTGCCTGCCGTCTCGATGGTCACATGCATCCCGCTCTGCGCGAGGCCGCGGGCCAAGGCGTGGATGCCGCGGGCGACGAGCGGCTCGCCGCCGGTTAGAACCGCATGCTTGCAGCCGAAGCGCAACACCCGCGCCAGAATTTCCTCGACGGGCAGCTCCTCCCCTGCCGGCTGCCAGGAGGCGTAGGGTGTGTCACACCAGGAGCAACGCAGGTTGCAACCACTGGTGCGCACGAACACCGAGGGCATGCCGGTCAGCTCGCCCTCGCCTTGAATCGAATGGAAAATCTCGGCTATCAGCATCACGTTAGGCCCTCGGTGGCCCCGCTGGCAGCGGGGGGGTTTGCTCATAGGCGGTCGGATCTAGCAAGTCCGCCAGCACGAACGCCTCACGCCGTTCCACGCAAGTCCCGCAAACCCCGCAGTGGAGCCGTCCGCCTTTGTAACACGACCAGGTCTGCGCATAATCAATGCCCAACTCCGCACCGCGCCGCGCGATGCCCGCCTTGTCCATCGCGATGAACGGCCGCAGCAGTTGGATGTGGGCATAGGTCCCCTCGCCCATCGCCTCGCCCATCGCCCGCATGAACGCCTCCCGGCAATCCGGATAGATCGCATGGTCCCCGGCGTGCGCCGCAATCACCAGGCCCTCCGCGCCGATGCTTTCGGCATAGCCGGCGGCAATGGCCAGCAGGATCCCGTTGCGGAATGGCACCACGGTTTGTTTCATGGTCGCCTCGGCATAATGCCCGTCGGGAATGTCCCCGCCGGAGCGCAGCAAGGCCGATGTGAAAAGCTCATTGATGAAATCCAGCGCCACCACTTGCTGCGGCACCCCAGCCCGCGCCGCATGCAGGCGGGCACAACCAAGCTCGCTGGCATTGTGCTTGGCGCCGTAATCAAACGACAGCGCGGCGACCACCTGCTGCCGGCGCAGGGCATCATACAACACCGTCACCGAATCCATCCCGCCGCTCAACAGCACGCAGACTTTCATGACTTGGCGCTGAGAGAATCCGGAAAGGTCGCCTCGGTGGTCAATTGAATCCCGCCGCGGGGCGCAAACTCCCCGCGCACGATCATCTCCACCGGCTGCAAGGCCTGCACCAAGTCGTCGAGAATCCGGTTGACGATCTCCTCGTTGAATGCCGGTTGGTTGCGAAACGAGGCGAGATAAAACTTGAGGCTTTTGGTTTCCACACAGCACTCGCCCGGCACGTAGCGAATCACCAGCCGGGCACTGTCCGGTTGCCCGGTGACCGGACACAGCGAGGAAAATTCCGGACAATTCAGCGTGATCCAATAGCGCCGCCCCGGCCGTTGGTTCTGAAAGGTTTCCAGGCGCGCCTCATCCGGACTGGCCGGCAGTCGGCTTTCTGGCTTTCCCAGCAATGATAGTTTCTTTAAATCCGCGCGATCCGGCATGGCCGGAGTCTGCGGAATCCCCCCCAAAGGTCGATTCCTTTTTCCCACAAACCGCCTCGCCCAGGCTGCAACACCCCTGCCCCCTGCCATGCAGGCACGTCAGCTTAACGGGATGGTGTGGTTTTGCTTGGCTTGACGCGCCCGCCCGCCACCGATTGCAACATGCTTTATAAATCCGAAATACCCCGACCCGCAATATCTTGTGTCCAATCCTAATCGCAACCACCACATTTAGGCGGTTTCAGCTTCCTTGGTTGCGGAGTGGCCGGCCGGAGCCTAGTCTATGGCACGCCCATTCCCTCCCGGGCCTCACCTTCCCCCCCCTCCTGTCATCATGTATCTCAAGACTCTGGAAATCCACGGTTTCAAGTCGTTCGCCGACAAGACCGTGTTAGAATTCGCCCAAGGCGTGACGGGCATCGTCGGCCCCAATGGCTGCGGCAAATCCAACGTGGTGGATGCGATCCGCTGGGTGCTTGGCGAGACCTCGGCCAAAGCGCTGCGTGGCGGCGAGATGGCCGACGTGATCTTCAACGGCACCGAAAAACGCAAACCCCTGGGCATGGCGGAAGTCACCCTCACCATGGCCGATTGCGAAGGTCCCTTGAAAGTGGCGTTCAACGAAATCGCCATCACCCGGCGGGTGTTCCGCGATGGCCGCTCGGAATACCGCATCAATGGCACGCTCTGCCGCCTCAAGGACATCAATGACCTGTTCATGGACACCGGCATCGGCCGCACCGCTTACTCGATCATGGCCCAGGGGCAAATCGACCAAATCCTTTCCTCCAAGCCCGAGGAACGCCGCGTCGTCTTCGAGGAAGCCGCCGGCATCACCAAATTCAAACGCGAAAAAAAGGAGGCCCTGCGCAAGCTCGAGTACACCGAGGCAAACCTGCTGCGGGTCTCCGATGTGCTCGCCGAGCAAGAACGCCGGATGAATTCGCTGCGCCGCCAGGTGGCCAAAGCCCGCCGCTATCAGGCGCTGGCCGCCGATGTCCGCGTGCTCGACACCCATCTGGGCCACAAACGCTTCACCGAACTCACCGCCGAGCGCGCCGAACTCACCGTCTCGATCCGCGGCTTGGAAGTGCGCGACACCGAATTGGAACACCAACTCCCCGCCAAAGAGGGCGCGGTGGCCCAAGCCCGCGCCGCCGCCCGGGTCTTCGAAGGGGAACTCGCCGAACTCCGCCAACACCTCAACGAACACCGCAACGCCCTGTCCTCCGCCGCCGGCCGCGCCGCCTTCAACGAGGAACGCACCGCCGAACTCGAATCCCGCATCCGCCAAAACCACGAGGAAATCCACGCCACCCGCGAAAAACTCGCCCATCAGGAATGTGCGGTCAACTCGGCCACCGAGGCGCTCGACCAACTCAACCGCCGCATTGCCGAACAAGAACTGCTGCTCGCCGAGCAGGAAACCCGCACCCGCAGCACCCGCGAAGAACGCGCCGCCATCGAGGCCACCCTCCACGAGACGCGCAGCGAAGCCACCCGCTGCCAAACCCTCATCGCCTCCATGCAGGCGAAAATCGAAAGCGCCCTCGCCCAACTCGAAGGGACGCGCGAACGCGCCCGCCAACTCGCCGACGAAGAACAACGCCTCAACCTCGAACTCGAGGAATTCCGCTCCGAACAAGCCCGCATCGCCGGCGAGGTCGAAGCCACCGGCACCCAACTCGCCACCCTTGAAGAAGTCTTCCACAGCGCCGAGCGCTCCTATCAACACACCCGCGGCGACCTCGATGCCGCCCGCAGCACTGCCACCGAAAGCCACAAATTCCTCAGCCAACGCGCCGCCCGCCTCGACGCCGTCCGCCAACTCGTCGAAAGCGGCGCTGGCTTTGAAAAAGGCACCCAGGCCGTCCTCGCCGGCCTCGACCAACCGGCCCACTTCCAACCGGCCATCCACGGCGTGCTCGCCTCGTTCCTCGAGGCGGATAACTCGTGTGCCCGCGCCATCGAAGCCGCCCTCGGCGCCAACCTGCAAGCGGTGCTGGTGCGCGATGAAACCACCGCCGAAGCCATCATCCAACGCCTCACCGAGCAAAAACTCGGCCTCGCCGCCGTGCTGCCCGAGTCGTTCCTCGGCCACCCCGCCGGCACCCAGATGGAAACCGTCCCGCACGGCGCCATCGCCTGGGCCCTCGACCGCGTCAAATCCGACCCCCGCGTCGCCCCCATCATCGCTCGCCTGCTCGACAAAGTCCTCATCGTCCCGGATCTCGCCACCGCCTTGCGCCTCCGCTTGTCCCTGCCCGATATCACCTTCGCCACCCCAACCGGCGAATTGTTAGACGGGGCGGGCATGCTGCGCGGCGGGGTGGCCGCCGAAGGCAGCACTTCCGTGCTGGAGCGCGGCAACGAAGTGCGCGCCCTCACCAGCGAAGTGGCCGAACTCACCGCCACCGACGAGGCGGCCCGCGCCCGGGTCATCCAGTTTGAGGCCCACCTCGAAGAACTCCGCGAGGAAGTCGAATTGTCACGCGAACGGCTGCAACGCGGCAAAGTCGACCTCTCGACCCTGCAAGGCCAGCTCAGCCTGGCAACCCGCGAAGTGGAGAACTTCGACACCAAGCTCGAGAATGTCCGCTGGGAACGCGGCGAACTCGAAAAACGCGAAGCCACCGCCGCGGCCAGCCGCCAACACCTCGAGGCCGAACTCAGCGCGGCCCGCGACCGGCTCGAAGCGCTCGAAACCGCCACCCGCCGCCTCCAATCCGAGTCCGACGCCGCGGCCCGGCGCAACCAGGACTTGGCCGACGCCCTCAACGAAGTCCGCACCGTGCTGGCGGTCGAACGCCGCGCCAAACAAGCCGCCGAAGAACAACAAATGCCAATGGCGGCGCGCCTCGCCGAATTGCGCGAAATCTCGATCCGCCGCGAAACCGAGATTTCCGCCTTTGACCAGCGCATCGAAGCTGCCAGCGCCGAAAATGCCCGCCTCGCCGAGGAATGCGAAACCCACCGCGCCGAAGCCGAGGACCTCCAAGCGGAAATCGAATCGCGCGCCGGGGGCCGCACCACCCTGATGGAAACCATCGAGGCCGCGGAAATCGCCCTCGCCACCCTGCGCCGCGACCACGCCCGCGTCTCCGAACAAAAAGGCCGCGAGGAAATCGCCGCCACCAAGCTCGACCTCCACCTCGACAACCTCACCAACACGATCCAGGAGCGCCATCAGGTCGAGCTCGCCACCTTCGAGCCCGACGCCCACGCCCTGCTCAACAGCATCGCCTCGCAAAAGGCCTTGCAAGCCCGCAGCGGCCGCCAGTCGCTCGTCTCCGGCGAAGAATCCGACGACTCCCACGACGAGGAAATGCCCACCATCGTCGTCGATGCCACCCGCAGCGATGACCTCGCCGAGCTTCCCGGCGAGCCCAGCGGCGCCCCGGACTGGGCCTTTGTTGAATCCATCGTCACCGACATCAAGCGCCGGCTCGATGCCATGGGCCCGGTCAACCTCGATGCCATCGAGGAATTCGAGGAACTCGAAGAGCGCCACACGTTCCTGCGCAACCAACATGACGACCTCGTCAAATCAAAGGGCGAACTGCTGGAGGTGATCGATCGCATCAACGTCGAAACCCAGCGCCTGTTCTGCGAAACCTTCGCCCAGGTCCGCCTCAACTTCCAAGACATGTTCAAGGAACTCTTCGGCGATAAGGGCCAGGCCGACTTGCTCTTGCTCGATGACACCGATCCGCTCGAGTCCGGCATCGACGTCATCGCCAAACCACCCGGCAAAAAACTCCAATCCATCACCCTGCTCTCCGGGGGCGAGCGCTCAATGACCGCCGTGGCCCTGCTGTTTTCCATCTACATGATCAAGCCCAGCCCGTTCTGCGTGCTCGACGAACTCGACGCCCCGCTCGATGAATCCAACATCAACCGCTTCGTCAAGGTGCTGGATCGTTTCATCGACCGCAGCCAGTTCATCATCGTCACCCATTCCAAGCGCACCATGGCCCGCGCCGATGTCATGTATGGCGTCACCATGGAAGAATTCGGCGTCTCCAAACCCGTCGGCATGCGCCTCACCCAAGGCGACCACAAACCCACCGCCACCACCGCCGCCCAAAAGGCCGCCCTCAGCCTCGACGGCTGAACATCTAATACAATTCTCCCGGCAGGAGAGGGAAACCCGGGGTGGCGCGGCGTGCCCGAGTGGGTGCCACTCCACCCCATCGCGCCGCCCGGCTCACAGGCCAAGGAAATTGCCGATGAGGCGCAAGCCGGCGTCCTGGCTTTTCTCCGGATGGAATTGACAGGCCAACAACTTGGGCATCTCGATGGCCGCGGCAAAGGTGTCCGCGCCGTAGCTGGTGGTCGCCGCGACAATGGCCGCGTCATCCGGCACCGGGAAAAAGGAATGCACAAAATAGAAATACGGCTCGGCTCCCAGCCCGTGCCAGTTGCCCGCATCGGCTCGCCGCGGCACCACCGAGTTCCATCCCATATGGGGGATTTTCAGCCCCGGCTCCTCCGCAAAGCGACGCACCGTGCCGCGCACCACACCCAGGCCCGCCACCCCGGGGCTTTCCTCGCTGCCATCAAACAAGATCTGATAGCCCAGGCAGATGCCCAGATAGGGTTTGCCCGCCAGCAGCCAGGCGCGCAACGGGTCTAACAAATCACGGGCTGCCAGCTGCGCCATGCAATCGCCGAATGACCCGACGCCGGGCAGCACCAGATGGGTCGCATCGGTTAGACCGGGGGCGGCATCGACGAGCCGCGGCGCGATGCCCAGGGCGGCCAGGGCGTTGGCGACACTGCGCAGGTTGCCCGCGCCATAGTCAATCAGCGCGACGTTCACAGCGCTTGTTTGGTGCTCGGAATCCCCTTGACCCGCGGATCGCGCTCACAGGCATCGCGCAGGGCGCGGGCCAAGCCTTTGAAAATGGCTTCCGCCACGTGGTGGCCGTCGCGCCCGTAGAGCAATTCCACGTGGACGTTGGCGCGCAAATTCGAGGCGAGGGCGCGACAAAATTCCTCGACCAAGGTGAACGGGAAATTCGGTGCGGAGGCGGTGCCGGCGGGTGCCCGGAACTCGAGGTGCGGGCGGTTGCTCAGATCGATGACGACGCGGGCCAGCGTCTCGTCCATCGGCAGATAGGCGCAGCCGTAACGGCTGATGCCCTCCTTGCTGCCCAGCGCCTCGCGCAGGCAATCGCCCAGCACAATGCCGGTGTCCTCCACGGTGTGATGGAAATCCACCGTTAGATCGCCGGTCGCCTTCAGGCGCAGGTCAAACAACCCGTGCCTGGCAAACAACGTGAGCATGTGATCGAAAAACGGAATCCCGGTATCGATCACCGAGACGCCGGAGCCATCGAGGTCGATCGAAAGCTCGATGGCGGTCTCGGCGGTTTTGCGCGAGCGGGCGGCGGTGCGTGGGGTTGCCATGGGGCCGGGCCGGTTATTTTTCCTCACTCGGTTTGGCACCCGAGGCCGCGGCGGCATCTTGCAACTCCTTGAGGTAGCGCGCTGGCAGCGCGGCGGCTTCCGCCTCGGCCAGCGCCTTGTCCATGGCTTCGGCATCCGCCTCGCTGTGAATGACTTTCCAGGCATCACGGAAAATTTTCCCGCCATCCACCGTGGCCGGCTCGGCGGCCGTGCTGAGGCGCTGAAGCTCCGCCTCGGCCAGGCTGTTGCCATCTTCCAGCGACTGCTTGTGATTGGCGTGCGGCGTGACCCAAACCTGCTGGGATTTTTTCTCGCGTTGATAGGATTTCTCCAACTTTGCGAGCTGCTCGTCAAGGGCGCGGCGGATATCCTCGCGTTCGGGTTGGGACATTTTCTCCAGATCCGAGGTTTGCTTTTCCATGCGCGCGTCAAAGGTCGCCAGGCTGGCGGCGACTTGGGCGCGGAACTCTTGCAGCACTTTGACCACCACCGGCAACACCTCACGATAACAGGCGGCGGATTGATACTCCTTGTCCAGGTCCGCAAACGCGCGCAGTGCCACGAGCCATTGCGAGCTTTTCGCCGCACCGCGGATTTTCGCATCGAGCACCCTCGCATCCAGATCAAACGCGTTGGCCCGGTAATCCGCGCCTTTGATCATGCTCCCCTGGATTTTCCGGCCCCCGGCGGCGACCTCCGCACTTTCCTCGGTGAGCGTTTGGGAAATGGCAGCCACTTCTTTCAGTTTGGCACTCTTGGGAAATCTGGTGCAGAAGGTCTTCACCGCAAGCAACCGTTGCTTGTAGTCGTCGACCGTCAGCAAGTCCGGCGTCGGCGTAAGCTTGACGATTTCCAGAAACGCCTTCTCGTCGAGCTTCTCACTAACAATTCTCACCACGTCCTTTTTGGGGACCGTCTTGATGTCCTTGATGTTGGGTTTCCACTGGTACTCGATGACATAGGCATCCCCCTGCATGCGAATGACCTCGCCCTTCAAGACCGTGCCGTCCTTGAGAACGAAATCCCCTTTCAAGACCGTGCCATCCTTGAGGGTGAGTGGCACGGCGGAGGCTTGACCGGCAAAGGGAAAAGCGCTGAGAAAAATCAATGAGGAGGCAATGAGTGGAAACTTCATGAGAATAAGGTGATGGTGCGGGCGCAGTGTTCACTAGTTTTTGGCAGAAAGCAAGAGAGCATCTTGCAAGGCCTCGGGACTGGCCGCTAGGTGACTGCTTCCATCAGACAGGATGACCTTGACCGACCCATTCGGCACGCCATCCGCCGCGCTGGCCGCACGTCGTTTAATCAAGCGCAGCGGCAAGCGTTGCACCGCGGTTTTCAGGGCTTCCGGCAGGTCTTTGCCGTCCAGCACCTGCGGCGCGTAATGACGCACCAGCGTGGCTTGAATCAGGCCGGTATGCAACACCGGCCGCTCCAACGCCACCATCGGCAATGGCACGGCCAAGCGGGCGAACGATTCCGCCAACGGCCGACCGCGTGCCGCCAACCGGCACTCCGCCATGGACATGAGACCGGCGGTGGAATCATCATACAACATCATCAGATCGGTGATGGGAAGATCGATGATTTTGGCATCGTCCGGGCATTCCTTAAGAAAATCCGCCGAGGTGAACCGCTCGGCAGCCGTGCTGGCCAGATCCTCCGCCCACAGAAGCTGCCTCTCATCACCCGTCACATCCGCCACATCCAGCGCCGCTTGCACCGCCAAGCCGTAGAGAAACGCGCGCCCCGCCGAAATCGAAGGCGGGGTCCTGGCGGCATACATCCATAACTGTGGACCATCGGCGAAGGTCTGCCGCGCCCGATCCAGCAAGGCCACTGCCTTATCGCGAAACGCGGGGTTGCCCGTCGCCCCGAAGGCTGCCGCGTAGGCCGACACCATGCGCAGGGTGGTGGCGGCATGCGCCGTTTCATCCCGTTGCCGCGTGCCGAGGCGCTCCTCGCGGGCTTTGAGCAGGATTTTGCGCGCGGCCTCAAAGCGCGGCTTGAACGCGTCCGGGGTGAGCGCCAGCCCGGCGGCGATCTCCGCCATCGGCTTGCTCAACGCCAAGGTATTGCCACGGAAAAACTCCCGGGTGGGATCCGCTTCGGATGGCAGATTGCCCAAGCCACGCATGCCGGTGGCCGCAATCCACCAGGTGGCGTCATCCGGCGGCAGGGTCTTGCGGATTTCCTCCACCGTCCACAGCCAGGCCTTGGTAAGCGTGGCGGAGGAATCCCCCAGTGCAAACATCCCATCGTGGGTCGCAAACGATTTCTCGGTGAAGGCCAGCACCCCGAGCGCCCGCTCCAGCACCAGCGGATCCCGCGTCACCTGATAGGCCCGCAACAACGCCACAATCGCCCGGGCCTGGCCATTGCCTTCCCGATCAAACACCGGAAAGGCCCACGTCCCCGAACGCCGGGACGAAAACAACCCGCCATCGAGCGGATCGAACATCGCACTGGACAACAAATCCTTCAGCAACTCTTGAATCGTGGTCAAGCTGCGGGCCCGGATTTCCTTCGGCACCGCCGGATTGATCGCCGCGCTTGCCAACATGTCAATCGAGCCGGAGGGAAACAGCCCGCCGGCCTCATCAAACGAGCGCGACACCGGATCGTACAGCGAGGTGAGCTGGCGGACCGCCTTGATCACATCGAGCGCGGGCTCCTTGCTGGCCTGATCCTCATTTTTGCGGCGGGCAATCCTCTCGCGGCGGGCCTGGTTATCCTTGGCGCTATTGGTTGCCACATAGTCCGGATCGCTCGCCCAGGTGCGGCTCAGCAGGGCATGGGATTTATCAAACAAATCACGCACCGCGCCCGGCGCTCCTGCCGTCACCGGGATCCACGCCACCGGATTGGCTGCGGGCGTCAACCAAACAAACATCGGCAGTTGCACTTGCAGTTTGATTTCCGCGGCCAAATCAGCTACTAACAAGCCGACTTCACGCGCCGCATCGCCATCGACCAGCACTGGCACATAGTTTTCATTTATCAGGGCCACCAGCCCGGCATCGCCCGCCATTTCGCCCAGCACCTTGTGGAAAGCGGTGTGCTGCGGCATGGCAACGACCAGAAACACCAGGCGCTTGGCCGCCTTGGCACGCTCGAAGGTCTCCTTGGTCCACGGCTGCCAACGGATCGGTGAATTCACCTGGCTGCAATAAACCGCACCGGGCAACGCGGTGACCGTGTTCGCCTGCAACTCGGGCGCCACCACCGAGGCGGCTCCCCCATCCGTCCCGCTCGTGCGCTTGCGGCAGGAGCTCCCGCCCAGCAGCACCATGCCGCCAAGGATTGCAGCACCCACCCGCCTGAAAATCATCGTGGCTTTCATGATGTGTTTGAAAAAGTTGCCGTATTTCCCGCCTCGCACTCTGTGCACCCCCACTGTGAAGAAAAAACTTCCTCTATAGCAAGCACAAGCTAGGCTGCGTCCACAATTTCCTCCAAAGCGTGACCAGTATTGCCGTTTCCAGTCAAAAAGGCGGAGTGGGTAAAACCACCCTGTCGATCAATTTGGCCCATGCCTTTGCGCGGGCCGGCCTGCGCACCCTGTTGGTCGATGCCGATCCTCAAGGCTCCGTCGGCCACTCGCTCACCCGCCAATCGCGCCTGCTCACCGGGTTTTACGATTTCCTGGCTGATCCGCGCCTGCCGCTGGAGCGCCTGCTGGTGCCCACCCGGCTGGCCACCTTGGCGCTGGTGGCCAGCGGCCAGGCCAGTGATTACGAAGCGGGTGGGGGTGGCACCGGCACCCATCTGGCGCGGGTGCGGGGCTTTCTCCGCTTGGTGGCGGATCGCGGTTTTGAGGTTTGCTTGCTCGATACCGCCGCCGGCCTCTTCGGCATCACCAGCGATGTGGTGGCCTCGGCGGATGCCATCCTCATCCCCCAGCAAGCGGAACCGCTGGGCATCCGCTCGGTGCCAAAGCTGTTGGAGGGACTCACCCGCTTGCGCATCATGAACCCGCGCCTCAACGTGCTCGGGGTCTGCCTGTCGATGGTCCAGCCCGAGCTGGCGGAAAGCCACCAAATCGCCGCGGCGCTCCGCGGCTTGCTGCCGCCCGAATGGATTTTCCAGACCCAAATCCCGCGTGATCCGCTGTTCTTGCGCGCCAGCGCACGCGGCCTGCCGATCGGCGTGCTCGACGGCGGTGCCGCAATCCAGAGCGTGTTCGAGGCCCTCCGCGCCGAGATCGTCGCCAAACTCGCCCAGCCCGCCGCCCTCGGCTAGCGCCCTTGCAACCGGCCAGGTGTTGCCGGCAGGTCAAATCCTTCGGCTCGCGTCCCGGGGCTGCGGCTAATTCGTCCGGCGGTTCTGGTATGACAAAATCAAACTGGCCAGAATCCAACAACCACCGACCAGGCCCACCAGCACCACGCTGCAGTATTTCTTGGTCTCGATCTGCCACTTGGAATCCCCCACGCGGGCTGCCTTCGTGCCCTCCCGATTCGGCTCCAGCGGCTTGGAACCGGCCAACGGCAGCGGTTTCTGCAGCGCCAGGAAGATATTGCGGTACTCCTTGTTCCGGTAATCATTGCGGAAGGTCTCGGCCTCCCGGACTAACAAATCAATCCGCTCGTTGACGAAAAATTCCGACGCCGGCCCCGCCGCCGGATGCTCCGGCCATACTTTCATCGTCTCCACCTCCAACTTGTTGCCGAACCGGGCGAGCCGCGCAATCCGCGACACCAAATCGCCGGCCTCATTCGGCGTCACCGCCCCGGCCGCCAGCAGGCGCCGCAGCCCCTCCTTGAGCAACTCAAAGCGCTCCAATTGCGCGGCACTCATCTCGCCGGAGTGGTCGCGCATCGCATCGATGCGCCGCTGCAAGCGAATCCGCTCGATTTCAAATGGATTGCGGGTCGCCTGGGCCACCACCATGCCTTCGTACGCATACCTCAAGGGCATGAATGCCGAGGGCACCGGCGCCCCGCCACGCTCGCGGTTGAGCCCGATGTCCTCAAACAACCCCCGGTTCATCTCCCGGTACGGCACCAGCGCCCCGGCCAACAACATTTGCGGCACCAATAACAACGGCACCGCCGTCAGCGCCGCCCGCTCGGTTTTGACCACCGCGGACACCACCAGCGCCAGCGCCGTGCCGGTCCACGCCGTCAGGGTCATCCACAGCCAATGTTCCATCACCATCCCGAAAATCTCCAGGAAATGATTGCCCACCAAAACATACATGAAACACTGGCCTGAGGCCACCAACCCCAGCGCCACAAATTTCGCCGCCACATACGAGGCCGCCCCCGACTGGCAATTGCGCTCCCGCCGCAGCACCGGACGGTCGCGCAACACCTCCGTCGCCGAGTTGGTCAACCCGAGAAACATCGCCACCGTCACACTCAAAAACAAATACGCCGGAATGTGCAGGGCCGTGGCAAAGCGGTATTCGCCCGTCGGCGACGAACGCAGCGTAATGGCAATCAACGCCGCCAACACCGGCGCCTCAATGAACATGCTGTATATCGTCCCCCGATTCCGCAGTTTCGAAAACAACGAGCGCAGGAAATGCGTCGCAAACACCGCCAACACCGTCCGTAGCCGCCGCTCCGGCTTCAGCGGCACCGGCAACCCTGCCACCGCCCCCACATCGCTCAAACGCGAGACCGGCCCAGCCCCCGGTTGCAGGGACCGCAACAAGGCCGCGCTCTCATGCCGCTCCTGCCAAAACGCCGGCGGAAACCGCCGTGCCGCACCGGTGTTGGACCCCCCACCGATCGCGCTCAACGGCGTTTCGAGCACATCAAAAACAAAGTCCGCACCCAGTGGCACCCCGCCCACCATCGCCGGATGGGAAATGCCCAACTCCTCACACGCTTCACGGAAATACTCCACCATCCCGGTTGGCGTGCCGAAATACGCCAGACACCCACCGCTGTCCAACAACAACACCTTGTCAAACAAACGCAGCACCAACGCCCCGGGACGATGCAACGAGGCAATCACGATTTTTTCCCGCGCCAACGACCGCAGCGTCTCCGCCACATGCTCCGAGTCCTTCGACGACAAGCCGGAGATCGGCTCGTCGAATAAAAACACCTCCGCCCGACTGCCCAAATCCAAGCCCAAATTCAAACGACTCCGCTCGCCCCCGGACAAGGTTTTTTCGCCCGCCGAGCCGACCCGCCGCCGCGCAATCGATTGCAAGCCCAACTCCGCCAACACACTGTCGACCCGCCGCTCATGCTCCGCCAGCGACAGCCCCGGGCGGCGGATCGTCACCGCGTGGCGCAAGTGCTCGCGCACCGTCAATTGCGGATTGAGCGCCTCCTCCTGCGGCATGTACGCAATGAATGGCACCAAGCGCTCGCGATGCTCATACAGCCCGATTCCATTGAGCTCCACCTTGCCGCGACTCGGCTCCAATTGCCCCGACAACACCGACAACAAGGTACTCTTGCCACTCCCGCTCGGCCCGATGATGCACAGCATTTCACCGCGCCTCACCTCGAAGTTGATGTGATCCAAGGCCCGCGTGCCCGCCGCAAAATCATGAATCAGATCCTCCACCTGCAGCGACTCGATCTGCGTCCGCTCCTCATCCAAAAACCCTTCGCGGAAGCGGCAACGCACCGCCTGGCTGCCCGACAAGCGGATCAACGACCCATCCACCAACACCGCAGTCCCGCGTACCAACTGACCGTCCACCGAAATCGGCCCTTCACTCTGCCTGACCTCCAGCGCCCCTTCCGCGCGCTCCGCATCGTAGCGAATGAACAACACCACCCGCGGCGCCAGTTTCGCTCCCAATAACAAATCCCCCCGTGCCAACGCCGCGGCGTCATTCGACACCAGATACTCCTGCCGGTCCCCCGCCAAGCGGAAACTCCGCCCGGATTGGGTGGCGCGGCGCCGCAACTCGTTGATCGAAAAACTCACCCCTGCCGCATCGCCCAGCCGCTCGTGATTGAGACACACCACCTTCTCGCCGCGCCGCAACGGCCCGCGACTGCCCGCGTGCAACTGCGTATGCCGCAATGCCTCCACCTCGGCCTCCAACCCGAAGCTCACCCGCACCGCGCTCATCCGCCCCCGCATCCGCTCCGCGGTCAAGCCACCCGCCCCCGCTTCCAGATAGATCGTCGGCGTGTTGCCGGTGCGTTTCACATTCAGGAAAAACATCAAATCCTCATGGCTCAGCGTCCATCCCAGCACCACCAGTGGCTGGCGCTCCCGCATCCGCAAAAACGATCCGGTTTCCAGCGAGCGGCCGCGAATCCACAACGGTGCCACCCCGGTGTTTCTCACCAGCACCAACTCCCCGGTCCGATACACCCGGAACTCTTGCCCCTGCTCCACCGCCAGCGGCGGCAACACCACATCCGCTCCCTCACCACCGAAAATCACCCGCTCAAACGGCAGACTCTCATCCGCCGCCTCACCTAGCATCTCCCGCAATATCGCCGCCCCGTAATCCGGCCGCCCCAGTCGCCTCATGAACACATCAAAACTCGCCCGCCCACGCTCCGACCGCCCCGACGCATCCACCAAGGTGAACAATTCCAGCCCCACCGCCAGCTTCGCCGCATCGTTCAAGGTCTCTTTCAACTCCGCCGACACCCCCTGCAACGGGCGTGGATTGCGCACCGCCCGCTGCAAGCGCCGCCGCAACCACCCGTGATCCACCTCCGGAAACGCACTGCGCAGCAAATCCAAAATCATGTCCGCCTCGGCCGGACTCAATTGGTCGTCCAGCGTCGCAAACGCCGCAAATGCATCCACTAACATCCCCACATGGGCATCGGTGCCAGGCCGCAACGCCCGCAGCCGCCCAATCCCCGGAATCGTCCGCAACCACCTCCAGCGCATCCATCGCGGCGGGTTGAACTTCAAATCCTTGCCATAAAAACGCCAGTCCACGCCCCCATCCATGCCAGAGCTCACGCCCACCCGCAAGAACTCCCCAAAAAAGGGGTTTTCTTTTTACATCTCTCGGCTACCATCCTGTACCCCCCGCAGGGCTGATTGACCCGTCCACCATGTCTGAACAACCGACCCCCCCACCTAACAACACTCCCAACCGCAGCACCGGCGACGCTGGCGGCTTCAATTGGCGTTTGTTGATCCTCCTCGCCGTGGCCAGCCTCATCCTTGGCCTGGCCTTTTTCAACAACCCGCTGGCCAACAGCCCCGCCAAATCCCTCAGCTACTCGGAATTCCGCGCGTGCTGGGACCAAGGCCGCGTCCTGCTCGATGACTCCAAACGCCCGCTCAAGGTCATCACCACCGACACGTCCTACGATGCCGAAATCAGCGGTTGGCTCGCCCCCGAACTCCAAAAATCCGAGACCTCCGAAGAGAAGACGTCCCACTTCCGGGTCTTGGTCAACCTCGACCTCCAAAAGGATGAAATCACCGCCATGCTCGGTGACAAAATCCGCATCGAGCCCAAGCCCGTACCCGGCCCGCCGTCTGCCACCCCCACTCCTGAAGCGACCGCCGCTAACGCTGCCGACGGCGAAACGCTCTCCCTCGCCGAGTTCCGCAAAGCCCTTGCTCTGGGCCAAATCCAGACGACGGATGCCGCCAATCCGCTCCGCGTCGTCACCTCCGCGGATAACTCGCAGACCCTCATCGTCGGCACCCGCAAAGTCACCACCAATCTCGTCACCAAGAAATCCAGCGACGGCAAAGACCTCGCCCCCGAACTCTTCTCGGTGAATGTCTCGGTGCCCATCCTCGGCGACGACCTCAAGCAACTCGTCAAAGACAAGGCCAAATACGAACGCCACAAAGACTACCTCGGCAGCGCCATCGTCACCTTCCTGCCCGTCCTCCTCATCTTGCTGTTGCTCTTCTTCCTGTTCCGCCAGCAAATGAAATCCGCCGGCCGCGGCGCCATGTCCTTCGGCAAAAGCAAAGCCCGCCTCCTCTCCATGGACCGCGTCAAGGTCACTTTCAAGGACGTCGCCGGCATCCAGGAAGCCAAGGAGGAACTCTGCGAAATCGTCGAATTCCTCCGCGATCCACGCAAATTCCAAAAACTCGGCGGCTCCATTCCCAAGGGCGTGCTGATGGTCGGCGCTCCCGGCACCGGCAAAACCCTCTTGGCCCGCGCCATCGCTGGCGAAGCCGATGTCCCGTTTTTCTCCATCTCCGGCTCGGACTTCGTCGAAATGTTTGTCGGCGTCGGCGCCTCGCGCGTCCGCGATATGTTCGAACAAGGGAAAAAACACGCCCCTTGCCTCATTTTCATCGACGAAATCGACGCCGTCGGCCGCCACCGCGGCCACGGCATGGGCGGCGGCCACGATGAACGCGAGCAAACCCTCAACCAATTGCTCGTCGAAATGGACGGCTTCGACACCCAGGAAGGCGTCATCATCATCGCCGCCACCAACCGCCCCGATGTCCTCGACCCCGCGCTGCTGCGCCCCGGCCGCTTCGACCGCCAGGTCACCATCTCACTGCCCGACGTCAATGGCCGCGAGGAAATCCTGCGCGTCCACGTCAAGAAAATCAAACTCGCGGCCGGCGTGGATCTATCCAAAATCGCGCGCGGCACCCCCGGCTTCTCCGGCGCGGAACTCGCCAATCTGGTCAATGAAAGCGCGCTGCTGGCGGCCCGCCGCGGCCTGAGCGCGGTGACCCTCGATGAAATGGAAGAAGCCCGCGACAAAGTCCGCTGGGGCCGCGAACGCCGCTCGCTGGCGATGTCGGAAAAGGAACGCATCGGCACCGCCTGGCATGAGGCCGGCCATGCGTATCTCAATATGGTGATCCCCTACACCAGCCCCCTGCACAAAGTCACGATCATCCCCCGCGGCCCCTACCTCGGTGCCACCATGTATCTGCCCGATGGCGATAAGTACTCGATCCAAAAGAAGGAAGCGCTGGCCAGCCTCATCGTCACCATGGGCGGGCGCATCGCCGAAGGGTTCCACAGCGATGACGTTTCCAACGGCGCGTCCGGCGATATCCGCCAAGCCACCGCGCTGGCCCGCAACATGGTCTGCGAATGGGGCATGAGCGACAAACTCGGCATGGTCGAATATGGCGAAGGCGATGCGCCCATCTTCATCGGCCGCGGCGATACCGGCCGCCATCCCAACTACTCC
>CAIZNN010000053.1 GCA_903934285.1 Akkermansiaceae bacterium
GCGGTTGCGATCCCTGCGTGTGTGAAGTGGAACCGCCGAAGCCGTGCAAGAAGTGCGGCAAGCAGCCCTGTGAGTGCCCGAAAGAAAAATGCCCCGTGTGTGGCAAGCGCCCGTGCCAGTGCCAGCGCAAAACCACGGTGAAGGTCAAGCTGGCCGACGGCAAGGAGCGGACCATCCAGCACATGATGATGACCACCTTCTGGCACCCGGACGGCACGCCCATGTCGGCGCAGCAGTTCATGGAGATGCTTTTCGGCAAGCTGCCGGACTTTTTCAAGGACGAGGACGAACTCCGCACCCTATGGAGCGCGCCCGACACGCGGGCCAAGCTCATGGAAGGCCTTGCGGAAGGCGGCTTCGGTCACGAACAAATGACCGAGATGCAGGCGATCATTGATGCCGAGAAAAGCGACCTGTTCGATGTGCTGGCCTATGTCGCCTATGCCTTGCCTCCGCTCACCCGCGAGGAGCGGGCGACCACCGCCAAGG
The DNA here is from genome assembly GCA_903934285.1 of Akkermansiaceae bacterium. Classification (GTDB taxonomy): domain Bacteria; phylum Verrucomicrobiota; class Verrucomicrobiia; order Verrucomicrobiales; family Akkermansiaceae; genus Luteolibacter. The sequence goes on from CAIZNN010000053.1 coordinate 490, forward strand.
TCAAGATCAGCAATCATTTCAACATCAGGCAACAGGTCTTTCTCGAATTCGTGCTCTCCCATTACGTCAACGTCGGGGTGGAAGAGTTGGATGCCGTCAAACTCAATCCCTTGCTCCGCCTCAAGTATCACGATTCCCTCCCCGATGCCGTGGCCGACCTGGGCGCGCCAAAGCTGATCCAAGAGGTCTTCATCGGCTTCCAGAAATTCCTCTACGGGCCGGCGGCGTGAGCCACCAAGGGTGAGAAATCATCAAGCTCGGTTAGTTGGCTGGAGGCGGGCAAGCTGCTGATCAGCCGGGATCGTCCGCATTGGCTGTCAACCGGGCCATGACGGCAGCCGGATTTTTCCGCCATTCGCGAGCCAGTTTGAGGAGTTCCTGGGGTACCAGTTCGGCGGTCCCTTGGCAGGTGGGCTCGTGGCTTCCGTCGATGGCCTGCCGGATCAGGCGATCCAGGAGCATGCCGCGCAAGGCCAGACCGCGGGTGGCGATTTCCAGGAGGAAATCATCAATCGCGTCCTGGTCGTCCGCGTGCATCCGGGAAATGGCCGCCGTCACCGGATGGGGCTTGCCGATGAGTAGTTGGTAGCGGGCGAGGCCGATCCAGGCGGCGTTTTCGCTCGGGTAGTCGAGGGTTCCCTTGTCAATCTGGGCACTGAGGCCGTCGCGGACGGGTTGCGGAATGGCGATGGATTTTTTGACGGATCGGGACATGGCGGGAGGGTGTTTCGGAGTTCTTGATATTCTATGGGGTGGTGTTGACGCGGTGTTCCTGCGGTGTGACCGCTGGCGGCTTGTGGATAATTGATAAGGTGTTCATTTGTCCAGTCACTTTTTTTCGACCCACTCAAAAAATGAACACACGATCCGCCATCAAAGACTCCAAAGCTCCCACGCAGCCCGCTTCCGCTTCCGCCTCCAGGAGAATCCCAGCACTCAGCGAACTCAACCGGGAGCGCCGACTGCTGGTGACAGCCATGCAGAAATCCCCGTTTTCCCGGATCGAGAACCTCCAAATCAGGGACGGCAACCCGGTGTTCGGACCGGCCACCCGCTGGACATCCGAGACCAAGCTTGGGTCATCCGATCCGGCGCGTCGCGAGGCTGGACTTGCCGACTTTGCGCTCAAGCGGGAGCACGTCGAACTGTTCGGGCAATTCGACATGATCGGAAGCGGGGAAATTCTCGCGCTCGATATCCGGGCGGGGCTGCCGTTCCGGATCATCCGCCAAGTGGCGGTGTGAATCATATTTCAGATCAAGACAACCTGTAAACCAAACTAACAACCAGACAATCGGCCGGGCCCAAGGGGCAGGTCGTTGTGGGTGTCGCAACCAAAGCGATCTCACGACGGCTTGCCCCTTTTTGATTCCAAAGGAACCTGAGCCCCACCGTCCGTTTCCGCGCCGCCCCAACCCCGCCCCTTTGACACCCGGCCACCAGAGGCCGGATGAAAACCAACCATTACGCGGGGATCGACCCGCACATCGTCAATGTCATTGAGCGTGAAGCGGGGAAACTCAGGGGGAGGTTCGGGCTCACAGCCGCCGATCTTGCCGATATCCGGCAGGACATGCACCTGGCTGTGTGGTCCGCACTTGGCAAGCTCGGCGGGGAAGTGAACCGGGAGGCAGCAGTCAACCGCATCGTGGGCAATCTCATCAAGAATCTGATCCGCGACCGGCAGCGGGAATGCCGCGACTGGCGGCGGGAAGCCATGTCGATGAATGAGGCCTGTCCAGCCGAGGGGGGCGAACTGCACGAGGACATGGCGCAGGTGATGGATCTGGAAGGGAGGCAGCACGCGTTGTACGGGCGACCGCCGTCGTGGCACGAGTGCCGCGGGGAAGCTGCGGACATCGCCGAAGCGATGGCGAATCTTCCCGGAGACTTGCGGGTTTTGGCGGCAACACTGGAGGCGGCGGAGGGCAACCTTTCAGATGTCGCCCGCTCGCTCGGAGTCACGCCCAAGAGGGCACGGACCATGCTCCGGGACCTGCAACGGGCAATGGAATGGCTCAGGGAAGACAGGAGCGGCCCGCCGAATCAGGCGGTTTCAAGGATTCTTCGTAAAAAATCAACTTTCTGAAAATCGTGGGGCAAACATTCGAGGTCCACGGTGCAGAGGAGGGTATGCCCCGAGACACACCATTCCGCACCAACCGAGTCCTTCCCCGCGAATTTCCTTCTTCCCTCCCCTGACCGATTTCCGCCGTCGGTCGGGCTGTGCCGGCGGTGGGTCCATTTTTCAGCGGCCAACCACAAACAAACAACATCAATACCATGAAACTATCCGCAACTGCATCTAACACCCCCTTTGAAGCGCACCCTGAGTATGACGGCCAAGCCGTCTGCGTGGATGTGACTCCATTGAAGAAATCCATGTCCACCTATGGCGAGCGCGAGACGTTCCGCCTGGTGTTCGAGTCTCGTGAACTGCGGCAGGACGGCAAACCCTACCTTGTGTTCAGCCGTGGGTTCACCCCGTCGCTGCATGAAAAGGCCGCGCTCCGTGCGTTCCTCAAACAATGGTTCGGTCGCGACCTGACCACTGCCGAGCAGGCCGAGTTCGACACCGAGTCGCTCGTTGGCCGTCCGGCTCGGGTGTCGGTTGTGCATTCGGACTACAACGGCACGACCTACGCCAACATCGGTTTGATCCGCGCCGACAAATCCGGCGATTCGCTCAAGCCATCGGGCAAATACACCCGCCAGAAGGACCGCCAGAACAACGGTGACGAAAAGTTCCGCCCGGCATCCAACAGCAACGAGTCCGGCACGCCGTCGGATTGGCGGCGCGTGAAGGTGCATGTCGGTCGCCACACCGGCATTGACCTGGGCGAACTCGACCGTGACTCGGTGGAGGCGCTCATCGCCAAATGGATGCCCACGGCCCTCGAAATGGACAAGCCGCTCAAGGCCGACCGCGAACTCATCGCCGCCCTCCAACAGGCGAAGCTGGCACTTTCTCCCGACGAGGAAGAAGAGGACAACATCCCGTTCTAACATCTAACCCAGGAACCCACGACCATGATGATTGTTCCACGAGAGTCCTCCTCGCACTGGTATTTCCCTGACGGCACGCCCCTGCATCAGGTGCCGCGTGCCGACGGCAAGGGTGAACGCCCGACCAGCCTGCGGGACGCCCGCAAACTCGGTCTGTTTCCATCTGTGACCAACGTGCTCTCCATCCTCGCCAAGCCGGGGTTGGAGGCATGGAAACAGGAACAGGCCATCCTCGCGGCACTCACCCTGCCGCGCAACGAAGGTGAACCGCTCGATGACTTCGCCCGCCGCGTAGTTGCCGACATGCAAGGCGAGGTTGGGCGGGCCGCCGATCTTGGCAGCGCCGTCCACGCCGCGATTGAAGGCTACGCCCAGGGACGCTGGTTGCCGGAAGACAAGGATGTCGCCCGCCTCTTCGAGCCGGCCCGCCAATGGTTCGATGCGGATGTCGTCTGCGTTCACTCGGTTGAAATCGCCGCCGCCCACACCGAATGGGGATACGCCGGTCGGGTGGACCTGGTGGCAACGCTCAAATCCACAGGGCGTCCGACGGTGATCGACTTCAAGACGCAGAAAGTTCGGCGCGACAAGGATGGATCGTTCAAGCCGATCCTCCACGACACCTGGCCGCTGCAACTGGAAGCCTACCGGCAGGCGCTCGCGTCACGGGACAAGGGGCTGGCAAACGCCGCCATCGCCTCGGTTGTCATCGGATCATCCGAGCCGGTGCCCGTGGTGGTGAAGGTGTGGGACGCTGCCAACAAACCCGGCTTCTTCCGCGCCTTCCTCGCCGCCCGCGACTTGTGGGTCTGGCAGAAAAACTACTGCCCGGTGAAGGACGCGCCGGACACAGGTGACACACCCCCGACCGCTCTAGTCCCGGCCTAACGAACAAATCCCGCCATGTCATATCCCATATATCCACAATCCGCGCATCGTCGTTTCGCCATTCAGGGGTTCGCGGCGCACCGAAACCGCCGCCGTCGCCGCTGGCCGCTGATCGTCCTAACATTCATCCTGGGCCTGCTTGCGGGTTGGATGCTGCGCGGGGGAGGCGCTTGGTTGCCATGAGCGCAAGCCTGGTAGCGCGGAGTCCTGCCGACCACTTCCTCGACCTTGCCGTCGCGGGTGAGAACGTA
>CAIZNN010000054.1 GCA_903934285.1 Akkermansiaceae bacterium
GGCCCCGGCGATGGCCCCGGCGATGGCCCCGGCGATGGCCCCGGCGATGGCCCCGGCGATGGCCCCGGCGATGGCCCCGGCGATGGCCCCGGCGATGGCCCCGGCGATGGCCCCGGCGATGCCGCGGCTGGCAGGGGGAGCCGGCAGGGGAGCCGCCCCCCCCCACCCTTTGAACCACACAAGGAAAACTCCATGAAACATAACACAACAGGTATTGCAGTGGTGAGCTCGCCCACCATTTCCCGCCAGCGTCACCCGGAGTTCACCGCGCGCCGGTGCCTCGCCGCCGGATTGGTGGCGGCAATGATGGGCAGCGCCATGGCTGCGGATGTCAACTTCATGGCCGTGGTCAAGAGCCAGTCGTTCAAGCAAATGGGGCCGGACCTTGTGGCGCTGCGCAACTCTGAGGGCTCGGAGGATGAAATGCCCCTGACCTTTGAGGGGTTCATCGAGGGCGCCGCCGTGGATTCGCTGGTGTCCGGCACCGTCCAACTCCCGGGCGGCACCACCCATCCCATCACCCGCGGGCGTCCGGGAGACTTCGGCTTGCGCCAGGAATATGCCGCGGAAGCGCTGTTGGACCTTGATGCCGCGCGACCGAACGGAACCTATACGTTCAATTTCACAACCCTCAACGATGGCGCGAAAAGCGTTAGCCTCGACCTCAGCGGCGACACCTATCCGAATGTGCCCCGGGTCACCAATTACGCCGCCCTGCAAGTGGCTAACAGTTCCGCGGCCATCACCGTGCAGTGGGCGGCGATGACGGGAGGCAGCACCCAAGATTTCATCATGCTCAGCGTGTATGACAACCAGACCGGTGGGCCGGTCTTCCAAACCGATGGTCCGGGCTCGCCCACCGCGCTTAATGGGACATCGCTGCAAGCCACCATCCCGCTCGGCACGCTGGTGGCGGGCCGCAGCTATGAGGCGGAGGTGATGTTCGTCAAAGTCACCGACTTGGTCACCACCTACGCCGTGGCCGTGGCCGGGTATTCCAAGATGGTGAGCTTCAACCTCAAGACCACGGCCGCCGCCGGGGTGGCGCTCGGCTCGCAATTCGTGTCGGCGCTGCCCGCGGCGGGGGCGGTCGTGGCCCGGGATTCGGCCATTTCGTTCCGGTTCAGCCAGCCGCTGACGCCCGGCTTCAAGGCAATGGCATGGACGATTGACGGGGCTGCAGTCGCCGCGTCGAATTTCACCTATCAATGGATTGACAACAACCAGGTGCTGCTGTGTCGCTATAACTCGACGCTGCCCGCGTCTGCCGAAATCGGCTGGTCCCTCACCCAGGCAGGCTTCAAAGATGCCGCCGGGTTTTTTCTCGGCGCCGGCACCGTGGCCGGAACATTCCGCACCACTGCCGAAGACCCCGCAGGCCGACCGGATGTCGCCGGAATCTATCTGATGAAAATGCGCGGCTTCAAGCAAACCGGCGCCACCCCGGTGAGCTCCGGCATGTTTGGCTGCGACACCACGGTGGAAATGCCGGCCTTCAACCGGGTCGAGCACGGCACGCTGACCATCGCCGCCACCGGCGGCAGCGGCAGCTTGTGGCCCAGTGCCTGGGACCCGGCGCTGGGCATCGAGGCGACCTATGCGTCCAAAACCGACCTCGACCGGTTTTTCGCCAACGGGGATTTCACCGTTGATCTAACCACCCTGGCCGACGGCGCGAAAACCGTCACCCTGAGTCTCGGCGCCGATGACGATTATCCGGCCGCCCCGGGCGTGACCAATCTAACCGAGCTGCAGGCGATCGATGCCAGCGCCCCCGTCACCATCACTTGGAATGCCTTGGCCGGGTGGAATAGCACCCCGACGGCGGGCAGCGGGATGATCGAACTGCAACTCGACAACGACCAGGGCAATGGGGTGCTCTGGCTTGATGGATCGGATATCTCCAGCAATGCGCAATGCACCCTTCCGGCAGGCGCGCTGTGGCCGGGTCGCAGTTACCGGGTGAATCTGGTTTTCACCAAGATCAAGGATCTGGATACCACTTCCTATGCCGGCGCCATGGCCGGAGCGGGTTTCGCATCAGTCACCGAATTCACCATCCGCACAGCCGGCTCGCCGGTGATGCCCACGGTGGCGCTTTCGCGGGCTGGCAACGGCATTAACCTCGGGCTGCTCGGCAGTGAGCCGCAACGCAACTATGTCATCGAGGCCTCGCGTGACATGCGCCGCTGGTTGCCTATCCAACAGGTGTGGTTGAACGGCCCGCAAAATCCTAATCAATATTATGATAACGACGCCCAATACCTGGGCTCGCGGTACTACCGGCTGCGCGACTGCGCGCCCGCCGAATCGGTCCAACCGAATGTGACCATTCAAGGCACCGTCTGGGCCGATGGCTCACACACCACGCCAGTGGCCGGCGCCGTGGTCGGCACCACCCTGGATGGCCAAACTGCCGTCACCGACCGCGCGGGACGGTTCTTTCTCGAATCCGATACGGCCGGCGGCTACGGGTCGAATTTTTACACCATCACCGTGACCAGCGGCGCGACCACCAGGGATTTCGGTCCGTACTCGGGTGACCAACCGCGGCAACAGCAATATAACATGAACTGATGTCGCGGCCCGGCCCGGGCAAGCCGCCACAATGGCCACCCGCTCTAACAATCATGGGGCCGCCTCGCCCTGGTGCTGCTTGGCCCAGGCCTGGAGCATCTCGATGGCGCGGCCCAGCACGCCTGCCGACCCGCGAAACTGAGCCGACCCGCAGGGCTGGTTGTCGCGGGCCCACCACTCGTGGAAGTCGCCGGCGCGTTTGGTCCGCTCGACCATCGGTTTGAGTTCTTGGTAGGCCTCGGCAATGAACCCGAGGCGGATCAATTGTTGGATCATCCGGCCGCCGAACCAGCACCAGTCGCCGCCGTTTTGATAGTGGTAGGGCCCCATGCCGGCACCCTTGAACGAACCTTGGGGATAGGGCGGATAGAGTGTCAGGCCGATCGAGCCGGCACCCGCCTCGCGCACGTTGGCCCGCATGTGCTCGAGCGAGCGGGCGGTCTCCTCGCGGGTGAGCAGGCCCGCTTCGATTGCCACCGCGGTGCCACCGTGGTAAAACACCGCGCTTTCATCAAACTCCTTGGGAAAGGGCGAGTCTGTCAGATAGATGTGGGCTGTGAACTTCTGCTTGGCCGCGTCCCACAGATGCTTGCGCACGTTCTGTTTGAGCGCGTCGCGTGCGGCCTTCCAGCGTGCGGCCTCGGGCCCGCTTCCGCCGATGAGCTGGAGGTAGTCCTCGATGGCAATGACGATCATGGCATTGTCGTAAATGTCGATGGCGCGATGGGAATTGTCGTCCAGTTCGACGCCCCACGGGTGCTCGGGCTGCACGTCGCCCCAATCGGCGGTGGTGGCACCCCAGACGAGCCCGCGGGTGGGGTCGAACCGCTCCTTGAGCACATAGTCAAGCGCGCCGGCCAAGCGGTCGCGCACGCAGCGCCCGTCGACCATTTCCTCAAGCAGGCCGCGATCACCGGTGACGGCAACGTATTTGCGCACGGCCTGCACCAGCGACGCCTCCTGATCGGTCTCGACGGTGTTTTTGTGGGCGAGCAGGCCTGCAGCCAGCGGCGAGCTGCGGTACTTGTAGCCGACGTTGGCGCGCTCCTGCGGAATGTAGCCGTCCACGATGTTGCCATCCGCCCCCTGGAATTTGCAGAACGTCACCAACGCCTCGCGAAAGCGCTGCGGCTCATTGACCCCGAGGGCCATTTCGATGAAGGTGTTGAGGTCGCGAATCCACACTTCGCCATAGGTGCTTCCGGCTGTTAGGCCGGTCTTGAGCAACTGCTGCGCCATCTGATGCACGTCGCGCAGGCTCTGGTCGGCGAGGATGGTCTTGGCCAGCGCCGTGTTGTCCACCGCCCCGGCCTCCACCGCCCGCAGCGGCAGGGTGGTGGCCAACAGGCAAGTGAGCAGGATCCGGGATGGGGTGAGGAGGGGTTTCATTGGCGGTGGTGATTTATGTTAGAAAAATGGTCCGCCAGGGCAGCGCACCGTGGCTTGCCGAAGGGGCAGGGGGGCAGGGGGGGGCACCGAATTCATGGGGAAATCTGTCTGCCACTGAGAATGACGATTCGGTCGGCCATGCCAAGGGAATTTGCGGATTTCAGGGCAAAGGCGCAGGGCGATTGGCTTAAGCAGCCCCTGTGCGCGCAATCGCAAAGCTTTTTGAGTATCCAACGCAAGCGCGGACCAACCGCCATGCCCTCGCCGACCAACCTTGCCGCTTCCTCGTCCGGTCCCGGTCCGGCCACTCGCAACTGTCAACAACAGAATGGCTGGCATTATAATGGCATCAAAGAAATCAGCACCCAGCCATCAAAGGCGCTGACAGCGGACACAGGCTCAGGCACAGGCTCAGGCACAGGCACAGGCACAGGCACAGGCACAGGCACAGGCTCAGTACCAGGCACAGGCACAGGCACAGGCTCAGTACCAGGCTCAGTACCAGGCTCAGTACCAGGCATCGCCCCAATCAGCCAAACGCCGTGCTTGGACATCAGGACATTACCCCACCGTTCTCACCGCCAACTGTCGTGCGGTGAACAGGCTGCCTTGGGCGTCTTCGCGCAGCGCCCGCGCGCCGCTCGTTCGCTTCGGCCCGAAATGCCCGCGATAGGCCTCGAACACCCCGTCCACATACGATTTCGTGCCCAGCACCAACCCGTCGGAAAAATACCGCACCCGGCAGCGCAACAACGCGGTCCGGCTCAATTTCCCCTTCCGCTTTTTCTCTGCCGCTGCGGTCTCGGTGGAAAACCCGCCCTTGGTGGCCTTGACCCTGCGGGTCTCGCGGGTCTTCCCATCCTCAAACAACCAGCACCGATACACTTCCGCCGCGCTCATGCCTTTGGGCGTGGCGGGGGTGTTCCAAGCCATCTCGCCGCGCCCGCCGTGACCGGCCACCTGGCACAGTCCCAGGCGGGCCGCCTTGCCGCCGCCCATCGCTTCGCCGTAGCCGCACCACCGGTAATCCTTCGGGTCTTTGACCATGCCC
>CAIZNN010000055.1 GCA_903934285.1 Akkermansiaceae bacterium
GATTGAAGAGGATTACACGGAAAATAAGACCGCAATCTATCTACTCTTCGGCTCACCCTAAAGGTGTCTGCCATATAATTCATAACTCATTCATTATCTGTGAAATCTGTGTAATCTGTGGTTTCTATTTTCCCATCTAGGGTGAAGGGTGCCGCCGCCGCCGCCGGGGCGATCCCGTCCCGCGTGGCTGCCATGGTGGGCTTCAATACACCCACGGGATGAACCGGCGCACCTGTTGTGCATAAGCGGCATAGGCAGGGAATTTCTGCCGCAACCAACGTTCCTCACGCCGCGCCTTGGCGGCGAAAAACGGCGGCAGCACCGCCACCACCAGCAACGCCGGCCAACTCTGCCAAACCAATGCCCAGCCCAGCGCCAGCACCATGACGCTGGTGTAGAGCGGATGGCGCATCAGCCCATATATGCCGTGGCGCACCAGTTGCACCTCCTCGCTTGGCTTGGGAAACGGCGTGAGGTTCTTGCCAAGGGCCACCACTCCGGCCAGCGCGATGCCTGCGCCAAGGCACAGCATGCTCGCGCCGGCAATCACACTCGCGGGACGGTAGCCGCCACCGCGACACAACACCGCGAGCAACCCGAGCGCCCCGAGCAGCACACTTTGCCCGATGACCCATGCGCCACCGCGTTGAAAGAAGCGGGTCATCAGGAGTTTAGCTCGCACGGGTCACATGCCGATCGGGTTGCATAAGGCGCAGTGTAATGCCGTGCAGGATTCGGACGCAAGCCACGCCACGCGGTGCCGCGGGCTCGGGCGGCACAGGCCGGTGTCACCAGCCGACGAGGCGGCACACGGCGCAGCGCAGGGCGGCCTCCAGCACCGCCGCCTCGCCGTGGGTGAGCGGGATGGCCACCTTGCGCACGGATTTGTCGCTGGCGTCCTGGCGCGAAATGCTTACCGCGTAAGGCGCGCGTTCCGGGTCGTCGCGGAAGGTGAGTTCAAACGCGCTGTTGGCGCGCTCGGTTTGGTGGAACAGCTTGGCTTGTGGTTGGCGGCCTTGCAAGGTGGCGAGCACTTGGCCGACATCGGCCAGGCCCCACTTCATGGTGATGCGGTTATCCCAGTCGAATTGTTTTTCGCCGGTTTGGACGGCGGCATTGACGAACAGGGCGGCCTTGGCGGCATTGAGGCCGAAGCGCACCATGCCGCCGTTGCCGCGCGAGTTGGGCTTGAAGATGGCGTAATCGGCGGCGTACTCGGTGGCGGGCGTGGCGCTGCGCTCGCTGGGAGAAGTGTCCGTGGCGGGTGTGGCTGGCGTGGCTGGATCAATGGCAGTGTTTTTCATGGCAATGATTGGTTGGGTTGTGTCTGGCATGTAACCCGGAATCGGCAACTGTGCAAGTGAAAAGTGTTCAGATGAACAAAATAGTTGGCAGGCGTGGTTTTAGCGGTGGCGCGGCGGGTGCCAACGGGGCGGACATGCCAAGCGGGCGCAAGCGAGGCGGCGGGCAGGAGGCCCGCGCCACGGTGGTCCGGGCATCTTGCCCGGAGCCTCGACTCAAACCACCAAGGGTGCCAAGTAAACCGTATCGGGCAGGCTGCCCAATACGGTTTACTTAAGACGAGACAGGGACGAGACAGGCAGAGGCGGCGGGCAGGATGCCCGCGCCACGGTGGTCCGGGCAACTTGCCCGGAGCCTCGACTCAAACCACCAAGGGTGCCAAGTCAACCGTATTGGGCAGGATGCCCGCACCACCGTGGTCC
>CAIZNN010000056.1 GCA_903934285.1 Akkermansiaceae bacterium
CATAGGCGCTGAAGTCCAAGATTCTGGAGATATTGGTAGTGGCTCATCCCTTTCGGGCGGTGGTATTTGCGTTGGCTGCGGCGGTTGAGATGGGTCACCATCCGCTGACGCGCATAGTGACATACGTCCCGGAACGCTTTGCGCGGGTAACCGTACTCGAAGTAGTTGCTCCAACCCCTCAGGAAGGCATTCACGTCCTTCACGACTTGAGGGGCCGGTTTGAAGCACTTGCTCGGACCGGTTTTCTCGCGGATCGCATCGCGGGCTTTCTTCAGCGACTTCTTGGAGGGCGTCACGTTCAGATAGGTGTTGTTGCTCCCATAAAGGTCGCGGTCATACCGGAACGTGAACCCGAGGAAGTCGAGGCTCTCTGCCTGGCCCAGATTCACCACCTTGGTCTTTTCCCGGTTGATGGTCAGCCCCAGCCAGTCCTCAAGCTTCCGACCGACCCATTCGTCGATGCGGTGCCCTTGGTACCTGGCCAACACGACAAAGTCGTCGGCGTAGCGGACCAGCCGGGCATTCGCCCAGTGTCGTGGTCCGCTCTGCCGGTGGAACATCTCATCGAACCAGTGGAGATATACATTTGCCAACAGTGGCGAGATGACCCCGCCTTGCGGCGTGCCCTTGCCATCACTCTTGCGGGGAGGTTGGGGTTTGCCGGTTTTCTCATCGCATTCGATGACCGGCGCACGCAGCCACCCCCGGATCAATCCCAGCACGCCGCTGTCGCTCACCCGCATCCGCACGCACGCCATGAGCTTATCGTGCGGAATGGTGTCGAAGTACCCTTTCAGGTCGGCGTCATAGACTGCTGTTCTCCCTTCCTTGAGGTTGACGCGGATTTCCTCCAGCGCGTCATGCGCTTTGCGTCCCCGTCTGAACCCGTGTGAGCAGTCCAGAAAGTCCGCCTCAAAGATGGGTTCCAATATCAGGACCACTGCCATTTGTGCCACCCGGTCTTTGAGGGTGGGAATGCCCAGCGGTCGTTTGCTGCCGTCGGCCTTGGGGATATACACCCGTTTGACCGGGCTGGGGCGGTAACTTTTGGAACGGAGTTCCTCATGGAGAGAGACAAGGAATTTTTCCACCCCGCCTTCCTCCGCAAGAATGTCCTCGGCTCTTACCCCGTCGATCCCGGCGGCTTTACCTTTCTTGCCGACGTGTTTCCAGGCCGCCTCCAGCACGTCCATCCGGCATACCCGGTCATAGAGCGCGTAGAAGCGGAACTTGGGTTCCTTCTTCGCTTTCTGATTTAGCTTCCATCTCAACTGATGCAATTTATCCGGCAGGAGGTCCATCTGGACGTCGTGGACGTCCAGAAAGTCCCTGTCGGTGATCCCGTAGTGGACCTGTGGGTCAAGCGGTTGCATTTGGTTTCAATGGTTGCGCACTTACAGTCGGCCCCCTTCGCTCCAGGCTGGTTAGGCCTTTCCCCGCTACTATGGGGCCGTCCGACTCCCGACGGGACGTTGCCGCCCGCGCCGGGTCTCTCAGGTTCCTTTGCTTTCCTTTCCCTACGCGCTGTCTCCAGTCACCCCGGGGAGCCTGTCGGTTGCGTTCAAGTGTCGCTTCACCGACAGTGGCAGGCTTCGTCCTATCCGGAAGATTGGCCACTCCCACTTTGTGTAACGAGGCCGAATCGAGTTCAATTGCGTTGCGGCTCGCAGGTTCGCCGCGCCGGGCTTCGCCTTGGGGATTGCTCCTTTCAGCGCCGGTTTGGCTACATGTTGGACACTTATTTGACATGTTGATCACATTTCAGATCACTAGGAAAGCCAGGCTTGGCCTGACGCACCTGAAAGCACTGAAAAGAAAGCAGGATTCTGGCTTAGTGTCCGGAATCTTCCTGCCGAATGCGTCTCTTCTCAGTGTCATCAGTCTGCTCAGTCTTCATCAGTGGTTGTTTTTAACAGTGCCATATCATTTTCCGGGATTGCCCGTCGATTGCCCGTCAATTCAAAACCCAGACCAGGAAGTCTGAACCTTTGCCATTTTTCTTTGCAGGACCCACCGGGGCAATCCTGTTAGAAAAACCACCCGTGGCGCTTGCTGCGTTTGTAGGAGCCATCGCCTACGGAAAGAACCTGGAGGTGGGTGGTGGTGAGACCCTTGCCATAGAAGCCGATTTTCCTGGCGGCGCGCGGCGAGAGGTCGAGGTGGCGGCCGGCAATGAACGGGCCGCGGTCGTTGATGCGGACGTTGACGGACTTGCCGGTGTTGAGGTTGGTGACTTTGACGAGGCAGGGCAGCGGCAGGGTTTTGTGGGCACCGATGAGGGCCCAAGGCATGACTTTTTCGCCCAGCGAGGTGGAGCCGCGCTTGAGGCCGAAAACCGACGATTCGTTGTACCAGGAACAGGTGCCGGTTTCCTCGAAGGTGAGCGCCTGGGCGACACTCATCGGGTGATAGGTCTGGCCGCGCACCGTGTAGGCGCGGGTCATGTACCCGCGGTAGCCGCTGCCGCACGAGGCCAGGGCGAACACGCCCATCGCCAAGGCCAAACGCAAGCCGCGACTCATGACCCATGCCCCATGACTCATGACCTCCCTATTTGTTGCGTTCGCGGACGACCTTGAGGGTGGCGGCGACTTTTTCCTTCATTTCCTTGCCGGGCTTGAACTTGACGGCGGCGCGGGCGGGAATCTTGACCGTGGCGGTCGGGTTCTTCGGGTTGCGGCCGAGTTTCGCCTTCAACTCACGCACTTCGAAGGCGCCGAATTTGCGCATGACGACGTTGTCGCCATGGGCGAGGGCGTCGGTGATTTCATCAATGAGGGTTTGGACGATCTCCGAGATTGTTTGCTGGGTGATGTCGGTTCCATTGGCAGCGAGTTTTTCGGTGATTCTGATGGCGAGTTCGCGTTTGGTGATGGTAGCCATGGCAAAGAAAGGATGAAGCGGCGTAGGTGCGTCGGCATTAGAAACTCATTGGCAATGACTTGTCGCGCGAAAAATCGCCAGAAGCGGCGAGTTTTTTCGCGCCCGCCCGGAGTCAACCCGGGGGGTCGGCGGGCGGCGGGGTGGCCAGCACCAGATGGGTGGTGCGGAAGTGGAGCTTGGCGGTTTTGGCCAGGGCGGCGCTGCCGTGACGGGCGACCAACTCGCGGCCGGCATCGACCACGACCGCGGCGGCCCCCAATGGCAGCCGGACTCCGCAGGCGGCAGAGGTTTTATCGATCCAATCGATGAAGCGCTCACGGGCGAGGATCGAGGCGGCGGCCACGGCGGTGTCGCTCTCGCCCTTGGTGCGTTGTTCGAGGGTGAGGGTGAGGCCCTTTTGCTTGAGCGCGCGTTGCAGCACTAGCGGGTGGGCGAATTGGTCGCTGAGCGCGCGCGGGCAAGCGGGCAGCGCGGCGGCGAGTTGCTCGATGACGCGGGCGTGGCCCCAGGCCAGGAGTTGGTTGAGGTTGCCGAACTCTTGATAGAGCGCGTTGTAGCGCGCGGGGCCGATGGCGACCACTGCGGTGCGGCAGCCGGGCGTGGCGCGAATGAGCGCGGCGAGCTGGCGGATGCGGGCGGCACTGCTGATGCGCTTGGAGTCCATGATTCCGGCGGCCATCAGGTGGCGGGTGATGGCGGCATCGGTGTAGGCCCCGGCAATGACCAGCGGCCCGAAAAAGTCGCCCTTGCCGCTTTCATCGATGCCGAAGTGCGGCTCGAACAGCTCGGGCTGGACGATTTCCTCGTAGCCGAGGCGCGCCTCGCCAAGGACCTCGGGTTCGAGGGTGAAACGGATGAAGTCCTCGGTGTCCTTGCCTTGAATCAGCAGCTTCGGTCCTTTCTGATAGACAACGACATTCACCTTGCCCTTGCGCGCGGCAAACAGCGCGTATTGCTTGGCCTCGAAATCGAATCCATCGCGCTGCAACACCTGGCGCAGGGTTTCCGCCTGGGCTGGAGTGAGGGGCGTGGTGTGGCTGGTCATGGCGAACGCAAGCATGAATAGCGGATAGGACCATTGCCGGAAAGGGTAAAGTGGCTTGCTTGGCGGAAGGGCGGAGGTGACTCGCGGGCGCGCCGCCCAATACGGTTTACTTAAGGCGATGCAGGGACGAGACATGAAGAGGCGGCGGGCAGGATGCCCGCGCCACGGTGGCCCGGGCATCTTGCCCGGAGCCTCGACTCAAACCACCAAGAGTGCTAAGTAAACCGTATTGGGCGGGACGGCCGTGCCGCGCTTGTGGCGGGGATTTTACACATTCTTGACAATTTTCCCTAGTTTCCACATACGGACTTAACATAGTATGGGTTGAATCCCCAAGCAATGACATGAAAGCAACCGCGCCCACGCCCATGACCGCCCCCGTTCTAACTGTTTCACTGCTCGCGCTGCTGGTGGCTGCCGCTTGCGGTGGCGCCGAGTGGCCGCGGTTTCGCGGCCCGGACGGCGCGGGCATCGCGGCGGCCGATGCCACGCCGGCCACCACCTGGAGCGAAACGAGCCACTTGCAATGGAAGGCGGCGTTGCCCGGTGCCGGCTCATCCAGCCCGATCGTGGCGGGCGGGCGCATTTTCGTTAGTTGTTACTCCGGTTATGGTGTGGATGGCGGCGAGGGCGGCCAGGACCAACTGGTGCGCCACTTGGTGTGCCTGGCACGCGACAGCGGCAAGATTTTGTGGGACAGCGCGGTGCCCGCCGAATTGCCGGAAGACCCGTACGCCGGCTTTCTGCGGGAGCACGGCTATGCCAGCAGCACGCCGGTGACCGACGGCGAGCACGTGTTTGTCTTTTTCGGCAAGAGCGGCGTGTTAGCCTTTGATTTCGACGGCCACCAGCTTTGGAAGGTCAATCTCGGCAAGCGCTCCAGCCCGCGCCGCTGGGGCTCCGGCGCGAGCCCGTTGCTCTATGAGAACCTGGTCATCGTCAACGCCGCCGACGAGAGCCGGACGCTTTTCGCGCTCGACAAGCGCAGCGGCAAGGAGGTCTGGAAAACCGAGGTGGCCGCGTTGGATCTGAGTTTTGTCACCCCCATCCTGGTGGCCGGCGAGGGCGGCCGCAGCGATCTGGTGCTCGCGGTGCCGGGCGAATTGTGGGGCCTCAATCCGGAGACCGGCAAGCTGCGCTGGTTTGCGCAGACCCAGATCACGGGCAATGTTTCGCCCAGTGTGGTGGCGGCCGACGGGGTCATCTATGCCACCGGCGGATATCCGGCGCAAGGCACCATCGCGGTGCGCGCGGGCGGCAAGGGCGATGTGACCCAATCCCATGTCCTGTGGTCGAGCGAGACGGCCTCCTACGTGCCCTCGCCGGTGGTGTGCCACGGCCACCTGTTTTTTGTTAGCGACCAGGGTTTTGCCACCTGCATGGAAGCGAAGACCGGCAAGGTTGTCTATAAGGAACGCCTGCCCGGGTTGCGCGGCAGCAAGCCGTTCTATGCCTCGGTGGTGTTGGCCAACGACCGGCTCTACGCCGCCAGCCGCCGCGCCGGCACCTATGTGCTGGCAACCACCCCGAAGTTTGCGCTGCTCGCCCACAACACGCTCGCCGGGGATGACAGCGATTTCAACGGCACCCCCGCGGTGGTGGGCCGGCAACTTTTCCTTCGCTCCAACCGTTTTCTTTACTGCATCGATGCCGGTGCGGGCGGTCGCAGCGAATGAACTAACAACACGAAAGACAACATCATGAAACCGAAAGCAATCATTGTGGCCCTGGCGCTCGGCGTGTCGGCAAGCTATCTAACCGCTCAACAACCGGCCGATTCGCCGCCAGCCGGCGACCGGCCGCCGCCGCCGCCGGAAGGTGCCGCGCCAGCCGGTGCGCAACAACGCCCGGGCGGGCTGCGGCTGCTGCCCCCGGGCATCGTGGAGATTCTGAAACTCAGCGCCGAGCAGCAGAAGCAAATGGTGGCCTTGGAAGCTGAGGTGAAGGCAAAACTCGAAAAGATCCTCACTCCCGAGCAGCTCGAACAACTCAAACAGATGCGGCCGCCGCAACACCCGCCAGCGCCACGCAAAGGTGCCCCGGGTGGTGCTGGTCGTCCGCCAGGTGATGGAGCCCCGGCCCCTCAAGGCGGCCAGGACGATCCCGAGGATCAAGCCCCGCCGCCACGGCCGGAGCTGGAAGAATGATGCCACAGGCGCAGGGTGGACCGCAGCGGGAAGCGTGCGGTCTGCCTCAGGGCGCACAGCCGTCGGCTTGACACAGGTCCGGCCGTGCGCTTGAGTGGGTTCTAATCCTACAAGCCGACCCATGAAAATCGATTCCCTCATCCGCCTGCTCGCCGGCACGGTCGTCCTGCTCGGCACGGCGCTGGCCTATTTTGTTAGCCAGTGGTGGCTGTTGCTGCCCGCGTTCGCCGGGGTGAATCTGATTCAGTCGGTGTTCACCGGTTTTTGTCCGCCCTCGCTGCTGCTGGCCAAGCTCGGCTGGCTCGATGAGGCCGGGCGGATCCACTGGGGCGGCCGCAAGCCCGGCGCCTGAGGGCCGCCAAGCCAGCCATGGCGCGGCAAGCTTGGGTGTTGGGATAAGATCGCGTTGGGATGATGAGAACCAAGCGTTCTCCACCGCATCGCGGTTTCATGGCGTGGGCCGGGGTGGCGCGGCTGGCTCGGGGAAATCGCGCGCGCGTGCAGATTGCATCTTGATTTATTAAGAATCGTAAATAATCTGCATTCGCGTCTCACCATGGGTCACCGTCGTGTCAGGAAGTCAGCAGGGAGTTTGCCGCCGAATCAACGGCGGGCGCGGGCGTCGTTGGAGGAGGTGATGGGAGGGGCGAACGGGCCGGTGGATGAGCCGCTGAACCGGCGGGGCAGGCGGCGGGAGCACAAGTCGGTGCAGGCGGCGATAGCGGCGGCGGCACCGATGCTGGACGAGGCGATGGAGGTGGCGGGATGGGCGACGCGGCTGATGCGGTGGGCGATGGGAGTGGTGTTGCTGCCGTTTTGTGTGGTGACGGCGTGGACGCTGATGATGCAATTTTCGCATGCGACGCTGCATCAACGGTTTTGGCAGAGTGCGGAGTTCTGGCATTTCACCATCGGGGTGCTGGTGATGCTCGGGTGGTTTTGGTCGGGCTTGATGCACTCGGTGTTTCTGCGTTTGTATGTGTTCGGGCATGAGTTCACCCACGGGATGGTGGTGACGTGTTTGGGGGGCAAGGTGTCCGGGTTTCATGTGAGCACCGAGGGCGGCTATATCACCACCAACAAGACCAACTGGGTCATCGCGCTCTCACCGTATTTTCTGCCGATTTGGTCGATTGAGGCGGCGGTGGGGTATGGCGTGTTGAAGGTGGTGGCGGACTTTTCGGTGGAGTGGGACAAGTTGTTCTATGCGGTCATCGGGTTGACCTGGACATTTCATTTGGTGTGGACCTTGTGGATGCTGCCGCGGGAACAACCGGACTTGCAGGAGAACGGGACCTTCCTGTCGCTGGTGCTGATTGGTCTTGGGAATGTGCTGGTGTTGGCGGCGTTGCTGTGTGTGGCGGGGCGCGGTTCGCCGTGGGAGCATGCCAGCGAGTTTGGGATGGAATGGCTGCGCCATGCCGCGACCTGGGGCGATGCGGTTTGGCGTTGGGGCGACGCCGTCATCACGTGGACTTGCACGGAGTGGTTGTTTTGAGGGCGGGTGTTTTCGGAATTGAAAAGCGCGGCGGGATGGGGGAGGCTGCGGCCATGATTCATTTGGATGCGAACGCGAGCACGCCGTTGCGGGCCGAAGTGCTGGAGGCGATGCTGCCGTGGCTGCGCGACGGCTATGCCAATCCATCAGGCACCTATGCGGCGGCCAAGCGCGCCCGGCAAGCGATCGAAGTGGCACGCGGGCAGGTGGCGGATTGGCTCGGGGCGGTACCCGAAGAGATTGTGTTCACCGGCAGCGGGACGGAAAGCGTCAATACCGCGCTGCATGCCTTGGACTGCCATGCCGGGTCCGGCCCGGCCCTGATCTCCGCGATCGAGCACAGCGCGGTGCTGCGCTACGCTGAATCGCTGCCGCGCGGGGTGAGGCTGGCACCGGTGAATCGCGGCGGCCGGCTCGATCTGGATGGGTTCGCGGAGCGCTTGACCGGGGCGGCCTTTGTCTCAGTGATGGCGGCCAATAATGAAACCGGGGTGATCCAACCGCTGCGCGAAGTGTGCGCGATGGCCCGCGAGCGTGGGGTGGCCGTGCATACCGACGCCGTGCAGGCGATTGGCAAAATCGGCCTCAGGGTGCGCGACTTGGGTGTGGACCTGCTGTCGCTGTCGGCCCACAAATTCCACGGCCCCAAAGGGGTCGGCGCGCTGTATGTGCGCACCGGCATGGCCTTTTCCCCGTTGTTGTTAGGCGGGGGCCAGGAGGGTGGCCGGCGCAGTGGCACCGAGAACACCCCCGGCATTGTCGGCCTGGGCGCGGCGGCCGCCGCCATGCGCCAGCAGTTGGCTGCGGATGACCATGCCGCACTGCGCAACCTGCGCGATGCCTTTGAAACCAAGCTGCTGGAGGAGTTGGCCGGAGTGACGGTGAACGGCGATGTGCGATACCGCCTGCCTAACACCAGCCACCTGTCCTTCGATGGCTGCGAGGCGGCGGGCTTGTTGATTTTGTTGGATGAGGCGGGCATTGCGTGTTCGGCCGGCTCGGCGTGCATGAGTGGCAAACAGCGGCCCTCACATGTGCAAGTGGCCATGGGCATCGACGAGACGCGTGCCAAAAGCAGTTTGCGCTTCAGTTTTTCCACCCTCAACACGATGGGCGAGGCATTTGCCGCAGCGGTGATGGTGAAACGCGCGGTGGACAAGCTGCGGCGGGTGCAAGGGTCGGGGGTGGGCCCGGTGCAGGTCTATTGCGTCTGACCGCAGGGGCTCTGGCGGATGGGTTCACCAAGCCGGTGGCCTGGTGGTTCCCAGCACCCGACCCCGCGCATGCTCTTGGGTATGGAACGCAGGGCCCGTCTGTTAGACGGGAGCTTGGTGGAACCACTGATTCCGCAGAAAAAATTACTCGCCCTTGTCAGCGCCCTTGTCGGCGCCCTTGTCGGCGTCCTTGTCGGCGCCCTTGTCAGCGTCCTTGTCAGCGTCCTTGTCAGCGTCCTTGTCAGCGTCCTTGTCAGCGTCCTTGTCAGCGTCCTTGTCAGCGTCCTTGTCAGCGTCCTTGTCAGCGTCCTTGTCAGCGTCCTTGCCGGCGTCCTTGCCGGCGTCCTTGCCGGCGTCCTTGTCAGCGTCCTTGCTGCCGCCCTTGACGCGGGCGCGTTCGCGCATCCGGTCAAGCGCTTTTTCGGCCAAGTCGATGACCTTGTCCTCCTTGGATTCAGCCACAAAATACTCGATGATGGAGGTGGCCCATTCGTCGGTTTGATTGTTGGCGAGGCCACGGATGACCTTTTCCTGCTCGTCGCGGGTTTTGGCGCTGCGCGCAAACTCCTTCCAGTATTCTTCGTTGACGTCGGCACCGCGCGTGCGGTCCGGCAGGGTGAGGAAGCGGAACGCGGCATCAAACACGCGCGGCCGCAGTTGCTCGTCGCTCAAGGTATCAAGGTAAGCCATGAGGGTTTTGAACATGGAATCGTCGACCCAGATGCCGAGGGCGGCGGCGGCGGCGAGCTGTTCCTTTTTGTTAGGCGAGGCGAGCGACTTTTTGACGAGTTCGGCGGAACTGGCACCGCCGGCGGCACCCAGCAGGCGGAGCAGCGCAAAGCGGACTTCGTCATCAGTGGCGCTGGTGAGGGCGCTGGCGATCTTGGCGCCCAGCGCTTGGCGGGTGGGCGATTTCTTGAGGATTTCCCCGGCGGTTTCCTCGGCCGCCTGGCGGATCGAGACATTCGAGTTGTACAGGATGATTTCAAGGAATTTCGGGAAATCCGGCTCAGTGGCCAGGAAACGGCAGGCCTGGATAGCGGCAATGGCGGCGGCGGTGTTGCTGGTGGTGCGGCAGAACTCCATCAGGGCGGGAACCACCGCCGGGTTCTTGCGGCTTTTCAATACCTGCTGGATCAACTTGACGCGGATGTCGTCGGCCATCATCTGCTTGGTGGCGAACTCGACGATTTTGGCGTCCACATCCGTGCTGTCAGTGGCTTTAGCCCACCACAGGGCATGCAAAACGGTCTCGCGCCCGGTGTTTGAACCCGGGTCGGCGGCGGCGTTGAGAAGCAGCGCCAACTCGTCGCTATTGACCGGGACGACTTTCTGCCCGACCGGAATGTCCTTGGCGTCTTCGGCGGCGGCAATTTTCACCAGTCGATTGTAATCGGCCAGGCGCTTGTTGGTACCCATTCCTCCCACGATGGCCATGATCATAATCACCACCAGCAGTGCCAGCACCCCGGCAATGGCCACTTTGGCACCGTTGCTCAGCGCTGGTTTCTTGTAGGTGAAGGGCTGGACGGCCTCCGCGGGCGCAGCGGCGGCAGCGGCGGCGCTTGCCATGGCGGCAGGCGCAGCGGCTGGCTGCGGGCGAACGGCACCGCGAACGGCGGGCGCCAAGCGCGAAGATGGTGCCGCAGCGGCGGGCGCGGCGGGTCTGAGGATGGCCGCCGGGGGCGGCGGCGCCGGTGCCCGGACCGGAGTGGGTTCCGGAGTGGGTGAGCCGTGGACGCTCGGCTTGGAGCCTTCCGGCGGGGCCAACGGCTGTGGCGCGGTTTGAGTGCGGGGCGGCTCGGGAACTGCCGCAGTAGTCGCCATCACCACTGGCACCGCTACCGGCACCGGCGCTGACTCCGCCACCGGCACTGCTGAGACGCTAGGGGCGGGGGCTCCGGGGATGATCAGACGGGGGCGCTTCGGTTGTTCTGGGGCGGGTGAGGTGGGGCCGGTGCTCATGAGTGGGGTGGGAGAATTGTCGTTTTGCAGGAAAACCTTGAGGGATTCGCGGGCGTCTCCCGGCCGGTCCGAAGCGTAGCGGTTGATGTGCCACATCACCCAATCGCAAGCCCACCGCGGGATGTCTGGCCGCACCTCCTGCAACGGCGTGACTTGGTGGCCCAAGTGCGCTGTCATCACTTCCATCCCGGTCGCCCCATCGAATGGATAGCTTCCGGCCAGCGCATGGTAATAAACGCAACCGATGGAATACATGTCGGCCCGCGCATCCAGGGTGGCCCGCTCAAATTGCTCGGGGCACATGAAGAAAATCGAGCCAAACACCGTATCCGCGGTTTCCAGATGGTCGAGCGTGGCGGCCTGGACCAACTTGGCCAGGCCGAAATCAACGATTTTGACTTGGAACTTGCCGGAGGGCAGCCAAGTGAGCATCAGGTTGCTGGGTTTCAGGTCGCGGTGCACCAGATTGAGCTCATGGGCGGCGATGAGGGCTTCCTGGGTTTGCAGGGCCAATTCACGAAAGTCCGGCCAAGTCAACGGGGCCCGCTCGATGAGTTCATCCAGCGTTTTGCCGCTGATCAATTCCATCACCACATAGGGCCCATCCTCATCGGTCCCCACGTCGTAAACCGTGACGATGTGCGGATGCTGCAACAACGCCAGCGCACCGGCTTCCTTGACGATCTGCTGCGAGGCGGCTTGGCGCTCGGCGGCTTCGCCCTCCTGTTGGATGCGCTTGATGGCCACCTCGCGGTTCATGCGGGTGTCAAACGCCCGATACACCGAGCCCATGCCGCCTTGGCCAATTTTTTCCCGGATTTCGTAACGCTCTTCCATGAACCGGTTGAAGTAGGTGGGGGCTTGGCTGCTGCCGGGCGATCACGGCCGACTATGAGGCCGCACGATCCATGCGGTGGCGCCGATACTGGGTGGGGGAGAATCCGACGATCCGGGCGAAACTGCGGTTGAACTGCGACAACGATTGGTAGCCGACGAGAAAAGCGATTTCGGAGATTCGCACTTCGGGCCGCAGCAGTTCCCGTTTGGCCCAGTCGATGCGGCAGCGGTTCACATAGTCGGTGAGCGTCAGCCCCGTGGAATCTTTGAAAAGGCGACAGAAATGGCTTTCGCTCAGACCCGCCTCACGCGCCACTTGGCCCAACGGCAGCGGTTGATCGACGTTGGAGTGGATGAATTTGCGGGCTCTGGCAATGGCCGCCGGTTCGCTGCCTTCCTCGATGATGGCCAGCGATTCGGCATGTTCGCTGAGTTGCTCGGCGAAAGTTTGCAGCAGGGTGACCATGCTTTCGTAGCGTTGCGGTTCGACCGAACGGGTACTCAGGTAGGCGCCCTTGAGCTGGCTGATGGAAGCCGCGCTGAGGGTCTTGCGCCCCAGCGAGCCGAGCATAGCGGCGAACTGGCCCTCGCTCGGCACTTTGGTGAACACTTGGCCGGTCTTCAAAAACCCAACCACCGAGGCTCCCATTTTGACGGGCACGGCGGTGGCACACAGGCCGGCAAAACAACTGCAGGTGGACGGGCCTTTGGCTTCCGCCTCTTTCATCAGGCGGCGGTTGGTTTCCTGACAGGCAGTGTAGGCACTGCCGCAGAGATTGAGCGCCTCGCAAAACGGACTGCGGTTGACCGCCTGGTCGTCCAGGCACCAATGATCCGGATCGGCCGAAACCAACCGCAGCGGCAAGCCGGTGGTGAGGCGAAAGGCATCTTGATAAATCTTGAATCGATCCGACTGCACGATCCGATCTAATAGCGTGTTTTCAAACGATTTGTGAGCTTGTATCGGCGTCGGCATGTTATCTCGAAGATTGGCTTGGCCGAGACTAGGGCGCACGCTAGGGATTTTCAACCATTGTTCGCACTAATTGCTCGAAAAATCGTCGCCACGATCAAAATCGACACTATCGAACTCAGCGGCATCAGGATCGCCGCCAGCAGCGGACTCATGTACCCCCCCATGGCAAAACCCACCGTCGTCACATTGTAAACCAGGGCAAACCCAAACGCCGCACGCACCGCCGCTGCGCGGCCGGAGGCGGTCCTGAGCAGCCTGGGCAGGAAATCCAGCCCCGCGCCCAAAGTGAAAAAATCCGCCTTGGATTCGAGCAAACTGCGGTCCACTACGGGGGTGCCGGTCACCAGCGAGGCATCGAATGCCAACGAATCGTTGGCGCCATCTCCCAGATAGAGCGTGTCCTGCCGCCCCAGCGCTTGCACGCGGTGAGCTTTCGCTGCAGGCGACAGGCCGCCGTGAGCATGCGCAGCCGGCAGCCCGAGGGCCGCCGCCATGGTGGCCACCTTCTGCGGGTGATCGCCCGACAGGATATGCAGCGCCAGGCCTTGGCGTTCCAGCTGGCGCAGCATGGCCACCACGCCAGGGCGCAGCGCTTCGCTGAATTGAAAGGCCGCCACCACTTTCCCGGCGCGGCGCAATTCGCTCGCGGCGCTGGTGGCAACTCCCGCCATCGCACCCGCGCCCGACCAACCCGCCTTGCCCAGCGACCAGCGGCCATCCGGGGACTCCAGCGCCACCCCGAGCCCCGGGGATTCCTCCGGCACCGCGCCAGGCCCCTCCTGCGCCAACAACTTTTGCCCGCGCGTGCTTAATGCCTCCAGCAAGGCCCGCGCCACCGGATGCAGCGAGCCACGGGTCAATTGGGCCAGGGCCCGCGCCGCAGCATCATCCAAGGCGGCGATGGCGGCGGGGTTTTCCAGCACCGGGCGTTCCAAGGTCAAGGTCCCGGTCTTGTCAAAAACCACTTGGCGCACCCGCCGCAGGCGCGGCCACAGCGTCGCGGTCCGCACGTACACGCCCAGCCGTTCCATCGCCGAGGCCGCCAGATCATCGGCCAAGGGAATGGACACCCCCAGTGCACATGGGCAGGACACCACAAACACCGAAATCATCGCCTGCAAACCCGTCAGCCCTTGCCCCTGCCACCACCACCACAGCAGCGCCACCACTCCCAGCAGCAAGACCAAGCTCAGGTAGACCCGCAGCAACCGATCCAAACCCGGCGAGCCGCGCTCGCCCGCCGTTGGTGCCGTCAATTTTGCCAGCAGCGAGTCTTCCCAGCGCTCGCCCGCCTCCACCACCGCCGCCGCCCGACTCAATAAGATCGCCCCCGCCGGCAACCGCGACCCCGCCGCAAACCGCACCGGCTCCGCCTCCCCGTGAATCCACTCAAGCGAAAAATCCGCTTCGCCCGCCGCCATCACCCCGCTCACCGGCAGCGCCTGGCCCGGACATAACAAAAACTTCAGGCCCGGCGCAATCGCCTCCCGCGCCACCGGCCCGCCTTCCCCGGCGAGGCGCGCCACGGTCTCCGGCACCGGTTGCTGGCGAACCAAGCGGCGCCGGTTTTTGTCCACCGCGGAGGTTTGCAGATAGCGGCCACTGAGCATCAAAAATACGAAGACGGCAACAAAATCGAAATACATCAACCGTTCCGCCATCAGCATCCAGCCGGTGATCGACCCCGCATAGGCCGCGAGCAAGCCCAGCGCGATCGGCAAGTCGATGTGCAAGGACCCGGCCCGCAGCGCCCGCCACGCCCGCTCCATAAAATACCCGCCACCGACCAACATCGACAAGGTCGCCGAGACAAACGCAACCAGCCGAAACAACGCCGCAAACTCGAAGTCCGGCGGCATCTTCAAATACACTGGCAGGGTGAACCCCATTGCGTTGAGGGCGAAGGCACCGCATAGCCCGATGCGGGCCGCCAATCTTCTGCGTTCCTGATCGCCGCGCACCGCACCCGCCGGCGCCGCCACATAGCCGAACTGGCACAACTCCCGCAAAAACGATGCCAGCTCGCACTTCTGCGGCACCCATTCCAAGTACAGCCGACCGCTGGCCGGATGCGCCACGGCGCGCACCGACCCCGCACGCCGCAAAAACAATTTTTCCACCAACCACACACAGCCGACACAGGAAATCCCCTCGAGCGCCAACTCCAGACGGGCCGCCTCTCCGCGGTTGACGGCTTCCTGCTCGGCTGCGGCCACCTTTGGTTCCAGCCAGGCGAAGTCATGCTCTTCAAAGGGCCGACTCCTCACCGGTGCCACCGCCAAGCCTTGTTTCAAATCATAAAACTGCTCAAACCCGTTTTCTGCAATCAACGCCGCCACAAACTCACAGCCGCGGCAGCAATACCGCTCCTCCGCAGTCTTCCGCGCATATCTCGTCCCGCAATGCTCACAGCTCGCCATCTGCCGCTGACCATCACCCACGTTTTGCCACTCCGCCAAGCCCAGCTTGCAAAATAATCCACTTTCCCATGGCCGGATCGTCCCCCGCCAAGGAAATGACCGGCCGTCCCGACCTGCGTCAGCCAGTGCTGCAAGCCAAATTTGATGGTTTCTCTGACACCCTATTTTGGGCAAGCGCAGACTTGCCGGAAGCGGCCGGCCGCGCCTAGGCTCGGGCGTGGCCGTCAAAAACATTGTCTATTTCGATTTGGAAACCCAACGCAGTTTCGGTGACGTCGGGGGCTTCGCCAATAAATCCAAGATGGGGATTTCAGTGGGCGTGAGCTACAGCACCGCCCGCGGCAGCTACGAGATCTATCCGGAAAACGAGATGGAACGGCTCGGCGAGGAACTGGTGCGCGCCGACTTGGTGGTGGGTTGGAATCACCTGCAATTCGATTACCCGGTGCTCCAGCCGTACATCTTCCACACCCTCGCCGAGCAAACGCTCAACCTCGACATGATGCTGGATTTGGAAAAAAAACTCGGGTTTCGGCTCAAGCTCGATGCGGTGGCGTCCGCGACGCTGGGCACCGGCAAGACCGCCGATGGCCTCGACGCGCTCCGCTGGTGGCAACAACACAAGAAGAGCGGTGAGTTCGCGCCGCTGCGCAAAATCGCCGAATACTGCGCCTTTGACGTGAAAATCACCAAAGGGGTCCACGAATATGCGCTGCAACACGGGCTGCTGAAATACGACGACCGCAGTGGGCGCATCGCGGAGATCGCGGTGGACTGGAAATAGCGGGGCGGCACGCCGGGGTTAGATCCAGCCGATTTCCTTCATCAACCCGAAAAAGGCCCACCCGAAAACCGCGATAAGGCAAATGAGGAAAACCTTCACGGCGAATTCAATGCTGCTGCGTGTCATGTCGAGCCCACTAAAGCACCCTCCGCCCATTCCGCCACCGAAAATTGCGTGAAGTCCATGCACCAGGAACCTGCCGGGAAACAGCGCATGAAAGCGGCATGGGCCAATTGACCGGTGCTTGCCGGCCTCAAGATGCAAGTTCCCGGCCTGCCCGCGGCCGACAGTTGCGGCCACAAGCGCGACGGCCGCAACGAATTATATACCCGCCGCAACGAATCGGTTGCCAGCCTGCGGAAAGCGGCTAAACTGCCGGCCCCGGCCCATCAGATGGCCGCTTTCCAATATGAATCCTCCCCATGTGGCAATTGTAGGTGCGACGGGTGCCGTCGGCGAAGAAATGCGGCTTTGTCTGGAGCAGCGGAATTTTCCTGTAGGGAAACTCACGCTGCTCGCATCGGCCCGTTCGGTGGGCAAACGGTTCCCGTTTCGTGGTGCGGAAATCGCGGTGCAGGAGCTCACCCACAATTCGTTTGCCGGAGTGGACATCGCATTATTCAGCGCCGGCGGCTCGATTTCGTTAGAATTCGGGCCGCTGGCAGCGGCGGCGGGCGCGGTGGTGATAGATAATTCCTCGGCCTTCCGCATGGACCCGGCGGTGCCCCTGGTGGTGCCGGAAATCAACCCGCAGGCCGCCAAGAATCCGCCGCGCCGCATCATCGCCAATCCCAATTGCACCACCATCATCTCGCTCATGGCGCTGGCACCGCTCCATGACGCCTTTGGGCTCGAGGCGGTCATCGCCTCGAGCTATCAAGCGGTTTCCGGTTCGGGGGCGCAGGGCATCATCGAGCTGGAAGAGCAAGTCAAAGCCATCACCGCCGGGTTGCCGTTCACGCCGAAAGTCTATCCGCGTCAGATCGCCTTCAATGTCATTCCGCAAGTGGATGTCTTCACCGACAACGGCTACACCAAGGAGGAAATGAAGATGCTCCATGAAGGGCGCAAGATCCTCGGTCTGCCGACCCTCAAGGTGTCCTGCACCTGTGTTCGCGTGCCGGTCTATCGCTCGCACTCGATCGCCATCACCGCCCGCTTCTCCCGCCCGGTGGATGTCGCCGCCGCGCGCGCCGCCTATGCCGGCCGGCCGGGCATCAAGGTCGTCGATGATCCGGCCGCGCGTTTGTTCCCGGTGCCGCTCGATACCACCGGCAAGGATGATTGTCTCGTCGGCCGCATCCGCAACAACCTGGTCCTGGACAACGCCCTGGACCTGTGGGTCGTCGGCGATCAGGTCCGCAAAGGCGCCGCCCTCAACGCCGTGCAAATCGCGGAACTCCTGTGAGTCGGAATTGTGATAGAAGATAACGTGGCTGCCTAACGCGCCACGTCAGCGTCCATGACGTGGCGGCTTACATCCTCAAAAAGCAGGGTGCAATGTCCGCCATGAAACTTCAGAAGCTCGTTTATTACTCCCAAGCTTGGTCGTTGGTTTGGGATGAGAAGCCGTTGTTTCGCGCCCAAATCGAGGCATGGGCGAATGGTCCTGTCGTGCGCAGTCTCTATGGAAAACACCGCGGCCAGTTCGCAGTGAAAATCTGGCCGGGCGGCCATCACGTCAAGGTTTCCGGTGCGGCCAAGAACTCCAGCGAGGCGGTCCTGTCGTTCTATGGCGCCAAGTCCGGCCAATGGCTCAGCGAGTTGACCCACAAGGAGCGCCCGTGGCTGGATGCCCGCAAGGGACTCTCCGACGATGACCGATGCAACCGGGAAATCTCCCACGCGGCGATGGCGGAATACTACGGCGCACTCTGAGTCACTCCGACGATGGGCAAAAATTCCCTAGCAAAAATGGTTCCACGGTTCCACTTCGAATCGAGAATCCGCAAGCCTGACGAAAAACAGGGAGAAAAAACCTTCTCCAAGAGACGGTAACTGCAATTGTGAATGGAGATAACTGACGCCAGCATCGCGGATTCGGGCGGCTCCCTCGCGTTCACGGTTACGCTCAAGGGCCACTTCAAGCTTCGATTCGAAAAAGAAGCCGATCACGGGAATATCCTTCTCCCTCGCTGACGTAATCCAGCGGCTGCGAACTGCCCGCGTGGTGTTCGTGTTGTCGATGACGCAGGATTGCTTGCGTGCAAGACACCACTCAAACAGCGAGGAAGTGCGTGCCTGGGTCTTCAGCATATCGCGATTGATCCGCAGATGACTCGCGGCGAAACGCTCCTGATAGAATGACGATTTCCCCGATGCCGGAATACCGATGAGCATGATGATTTCCATTTGTGTTAGATTTAGGGTTCAGGTTGGGATACTGCTAACCGGGAGTCGACCAGGAATCATCTCCAACTCTGACTTCAAGAACCGGGTCAGCTTTCAGTGATGGCGGCAGTGCCTTATTCTCTTTGTCATTGCAGCTGCCAAACGATACAGCCCCAAGCTTGAGAACGCCCCATTCGTTTTCCTCGGCTGGTCGAGCAAAGCATTGAGGACTCCATCCGTTTGAGAGGTCCGCCTCAATGCGGGCCACCGCTTCCTCGTAGGCATCACCGTAGGTGACTTCCTCGTCAATCTGCTCCAGCGAGAAACCGTAGTCATTGACCAGGATGCACAGGTATTCCTGGCGCACGGCAATGGTTGCGGGTTGGGCTGGCATGCGACGCGAGCGGTTTAAGCAGGTCAAGCGGGGATAATCCATCAATATCTGAGTGGCTTGGGGAATGCAGCAGGCGGGGGACCATTCCAGGCGAGGCCTCGTGAACGGCGTGAGCAACTTGCGTCTTGTTTTACCGCCGTTGTGCCCACACCCTTGCTGCCACACTTGACCCCACTCTTTCCGATGCCCCTCAAAAGTTACCTTGCCGCCCGCGTCGCCGAGGTCGACGCGGCGCTGGACGTGTTGCTGCCGCCGGCCAAGCAACGCCCCACCACCCTGCATGCGGCAATGCGCTACACCGTCTTTGCCGGTGGCAAGCGGCTGCGCCCGGTGCTGTGCCTGGCCGCCGCCGAAGCGTGCGGGGCGGCACCGGCCGCCGCGCTGGTGCCGGCCTGTGCGCTCGAGTTGTTGCACACCTATTCGTTGGTGCACGATGATCTGCCGTGCATGGACGACGACGACCTGCGCCGCGGCCGGCCGACCTGTCACAAAGTTTATGGGGAGGGCATGGCGGTGTTGTGTGGCGATGCCCTGCTCACCCACGCCTTCGCGGTGGTGGCGCGGAGCGCCGGCACCCGCCGCTACCCCGCCGCCGAGTTTGTGGCGGCCCTCGCCCAAGCCGGCGACAGCACGCACCTGATTGGCGGCCAGGTCATGGACCTCGAAGGCGAGGGGCAACGACTCAGCCACCGCGACTTGGTCCGCATTCATGAGGCAAAAACCGCCGCCTTGCTCACCACCGCCCTGCGCCTCGGTGCCATGGCCGCCAACGCCACCCCTGCCAAGCTCGCCGCCCTAACCGCCTTCGGCCACGCCCTCGGTCTCGCCTTCCAAGTCATCGATGACATCCTCGATGTGACCCAAAGCACCGCGGTCTTGGGCAAAACCGCCGGCAAAGACCAAGCCGTCGCCAAGGCCACCTACCCCGCCATCCTCGGCCTCGCCGCGTCCCGCCGCGCCGCCGCCCGCCTGACCCGCGCCGCCATGCACGCGCTGGCGCCGGTGGGTGGCAAAGCCAAACGACTCCGGGAAATCGCCGACTACATGCTCAAGCGGGAATATTGAGAAGCCGCCAGAGCGGAGGACGCCGAGCCGGACGTTAGATGATAGAAAATGGCAGATGGAAGCCCGCGGTCAGCGGGGCAATGCCGCGGCTTTTGTGAACCGGTTAATGATTCCGTATTTTTACGGACCCCTCGGTCTGGGCATTTTCCCTTGATTCCATAATGGTTCGGCGGGCTCTCCCAAATGTGGCATGGTTTTTCATTGACGCTACCAGATGTGGATTTATCCTTTGCGCGTTGCACATGGTGTTGTTTAGATTTGCTGTCTCATGCGTTGCGTTCAATGTGGTTCTCTCAACGACAAAGTCCTCGATTCGCGGTCATCGAAGGATGGGACGTCGATTCGGCGGCGGCGCGAGTGTTTGAGTTGCGGGTACCGCTACACCACCTACGAGCAAATCGAGCGCACCGAGCTGCGGGTGGTCAAGCGCAACGGCACCCGCGAAGCGCTCAATCGCGAAAAGATCATGAGCGGGTTGGTCAAGGCCTGCGAAAAGCGGCCGGTCTCGATGGATCGGCTCGATCGGGCGGTGGAAGAGATCCTAGCCGAATTGCACAAGGATCATCTCACCGAGGTGCCCTCCGCCATCATAGGCACCAAGGTGATGGACAAGCTCCATCAGATCGATCCGGTCGCCTACGTCCGCTACGTTTCGGTGTATCGGCAATTCGAGGACGTCAACGAGTTCATCCAGGAAATCCAATCCCTCTCGCGGCGCGCCGCACGCGACCATCTCCAACGCCGCCTTTTCAAAGACTGAGCCCTGCCCTGCCCGCGGTAGCACCAGACCACGGACGCCGCCCCCTAACAACCACGCACGTCTCCGCATATGATCTCCCTCATCGGCAACCGTCCCGCGCTGCAAATCGGCCGCCATCAAGTCATCGATTACGATATGGCGTGGCTGGATGCCGCCCTGCGCCGCGCCGCGCTGGCCGCGGATCATGCGGATTTCCCCTTCATCGAGGAAATCTGCGACGGCATAGTCCAATACTTGGAGACCAAGTGTCCGTTGCGCTTGCTTGAGCTCGACGAGCTTTACGCGCGGCTGCGCATGATGTTGGTGAAGATCGGCTGCGCACCGATTGCCGACAAACTTGAACCGCTGGCACCGCCGGTGAGCGTGTCGCTGGTACGGCTGGCGATGGAGGTCGGCAATGGCTTCGAACTGGGGTTTTTCGGCACCTTGCGCAGCGAACTGGCCGCGCTCCGCCGCGCCGGGGCCGAGGAAATCCGCTTTGTCGGGCTGCGCCAGAGCGTGCTCATCCTGCGCGGCACCGAGCAATGGAACAAAGGATGCGAGGCGCTGTTGCAGGAGATCCAAGCCATCATCACCGCTTGGGACCGCGACCAACCCGTGCTCTCCCGGCCCCTGCGGTTGCTGCTCGATGAACCAGTCTGAGTGGAACTCATGAACAGGGCTGGCGCGCAGTCTGCCGTGTCGCGGCGGGCTAGTTGACGATGGTGAAACCGGCGGCGTTTTCTAACAGCGGGATGGATTCCGTCATGAGGCCCTTGATGTGATGGGCGACGTGGCTTTCCTCGGCGATCTCCTTGATGAAGGCGGCCACTTCGGCCGGCTCGCCCATGACTTGCAGTTCGACGCTGCCATCGGGCAGGTTTTTCACCCAGCCACGCACGTCGAAGGACCGCGCGAGGTCCTTGACGGTGTAGCGGAAGCCGACGTTTTGGACGCGGCCGGTGAAGATGACGCGTTTGGCGAGCGGGGTTGTCATGTTTTGTTAGGGAAGGGGGGCTGCCCAGAATCCACCGGCCAGCCGGGCAGCGGGCAGAGTACCGGGCACGGGGCGCATCGGGTCAGGGGTCAACGGCCGCCCACCGGTTTGGCGCGCGGGTTGAGCGGCTTGCCCGCTGGGTCGGCTTGGAACGGATTGGTTTCCAACGCCGAGGTGCTGGTGCCGTAAATTTCCTCGAAGGTCTTGCCCGGCAGCAGGTTATACACGATCGGTGAACTGCGCTTGCCTTGGGCGTCGATGACATAGCGGACCACTTGGACCGGCATTTCTTCCGCGGGGTCTTTCGGGTTGGTGCGTCTAACGCGACTGTCAAACATTTCCTCCATCACCAACTGGCCGTCGGTTTTGCGGTAGCCATAGCGCACCTTGAAAAGTTCGTTTTTCTGGCCGTCGTAGATTTTGCAGGCAATCGGATTGCCGCCCGCATCCATCCGATAGACCGTGATCAGCGAGAGGCGGCCGGCGTTGGAGTAGGTCTTTTTGGTGAGGACCTGGTTGTTGGGACTGCGGGTGAAAATGGTCTTCGATCCGTCCTTGTGCTGCATCACGCGCACGTTGGGGCCATCCACCGCCTCAAGTTCGCTCGCCGCGGCCAGCGGCAGGCAAGCGGCCGCAAAAAAGAGGCCGACGATTTTCCAGATTGCCAGACGGTTCACGACGGGCACAATAGCGGCAGCCGGCGTCCCCTGCAAGGCGTCATTTGCACCATGGATTGGAAGACCCGCAGAGCCACCCTCGACCTATCCTGCCGCGGCCGGGTGATGGGGATTTTGAACGTCACCCCGGATTCGTTTTCCGACGGCAGCGAGCATGCCGAGCTGGCCAGCGCGCTGGCTCACGCCCACCAGATGATCGCCGAGGGCGCCGAACTCATCGACATCGGCGGCGAGTCGACCCGCCCCGGAGCGCTGCCGGTGACGCTGGCGGTGGAAATCGCCCGCACCGTGCCGGTGGTGGCGGCCCTGCGCGCGGGGTGGGACGGCCTCATCTCGATCGACACCTCCAAGGCCGGGGTGGCCGCAGCGGCGCTGGCCGCCGGGGCCGATGTGGTCAACGATGTGAGCGGGCTGCGGCACGATCCGGCGATGATGGCGGTGTGCGCGGCGAGTGGCTGCGGCGTGGTGGTGATGCACATGTTGGGCGAGCCGCGCACCATGCAGCACAGCCCGCAGTACACGGATGTGGTGGCGGAGGTGCGCGGGTTTTTCGCGGAGCGGCTGGCGGTTCTAACAGCCGCGGGGATCGCCCCTGCGGCGGTGTGTTTTGATCCGGGCATCGGCTTTGGCAAATCCCTGGCGCATAATCTCACGCTGTTGCGGCAGCTCCACACCCTCAGCGTGGCGGGGCGGCCATTGCTGCTCGGCGTTTCGCGCAAATCCTTCCTCGGCCAGGTGCTGCACACTGCCGATCCGGCCGCCCGCGACGCGCCCACCGTGGCCCTCACCGCCTTCGCCCGCCAACAACACGTCATGCTCCACCGCGTGCATGCGGTGGAGCCGAATGTGCAGGCCTTGCGCATGATCGAGGCCCTGCTCGACGGGTCAGCGCGGCGGCCCATCAATCGCGGGCCGGCACACGCGGCCGCGGAGTGACCGCCACCCGGTATTTGTCCACGGCAGCCGCGATGCCGCTGGCAAGGGCGGCTTGATATTGCTCATTGTGGAGCAAGCCGGCTTCGCGGGGATGGCTCATGAAGCCGCCTTCCAACAGAATGGCGGGATGGCGGATGCCGGACAACACGGAAAAGCGGGCCCGCTTGATGCCGCGGTCAAAGGTATTGGTGCCCAGTGCGCGCAGCACCAACCCGTGGGTCGAGGTGGCCAGGGCGACGTTGGCCGAGTCGTGTTCGTTGCCGGCACGTTGGTATTTGTCCGCATCCACCACGCCCCGGCCGTAGTGGGCCACCCCCGGCGGCGAGAGGGTAAACGTCTCGATGCCGCGCGCCGCCTGCCCGCCGGAATTGAAGTGAATGGCAATGAAAATGGCGTTTTCGCGCACCGCGTTGGCCACCTCCACCCGCTCCTGCAGCGACAGAAACCGGTCGCTGGTGCGGGTCATGACGACGTTGTAGCCGCGTCTAACGAGTTGGGCTTGCACCCGGGTGGCGACCTTGAGGTTGTAATTGGCCTCGCTGCCGTACGGGTTGGTGGCGCCGGGGTCCTTGCCGCCGTGCCCGGCATCGAGCACCACCGTGCGGAAATTGCCGGCATTCTTGATGAAATTCGGCCGCAACACCGGATCAATCAATTTGGCCAAATCCGTGCGCGACACGTACACCTTGGTGTCGATCTCCGCCACCGGTTTGCTGAAAACGAACTTCACGTTGTTCATCGTGCACTCGGCGGAACCGACGCTGAACTTCATCACCACCTTGGCATTCTCCAAAGTGATGGCACTGCCGCTGCGGGTCAACTGGGTGAAACGGTAAAATTGTTTGATGTTGTCGGCCGACACATAGTCATCGCCGCCGAATTTCCGCACATCCCAAGCGGCGGCCGCGGCCGCCACCCCGGTGCCCGCCACCAGCCAGCACGCCAGCGCGACCGCCGGCAGATGGCGCCGCGCCAAGGCAACGGATCTTGCTAGAAATTCCATTTGAGACAGTTCCACACGGGCTGTCAAGGAGGGTAGTGGAGTTTCCCGGGAAGGCAATCGAATTTTTCGCTGCTACAGGCAGGCATTCAGGCGCACGGGTGGGGGCGCGTGACATGGCGCGCCGATGCTGATGCGCGCGCTGCGATCCGGACCCCGCCGACAGGTCCGCCTCGGGCACTTGACTTTACCGACAGCTCTGCCACAGTCCTGACCTAATGAAAGCCACCTCCTTCCTTGCTGTGACCGCGCTCGCCGCCATGCTCAGTTGCGCCCCCCCCGCCCAGGCCGAGACCCAAGCCGAGAATGATGCCCGCATGGGTTGGTTCCGCGAAGCCCGCTTCGGCATGTTCATCCATTGGGGGCTGTACGCGGTGCCCGCCGGCGAATGGAACGGGAAAAAGTTCGACGGTGGGGTGGAGTGGATCCAATGCTTCGCCAAGATCCCCACCGCGGAATACACCCCGTTGATAGAGAAATTCAACCCGCAGCGCTATGATGCGGATGCCTGGGTGCGCCTGGCCAAGGATGCCGGGATGAAATATATCGTCATCACCTCCAAACACCACGACGGGTTCTGCCTGTGGGACTCGGCTCAGACCGATTGGGACGTCGGCGCCACCCCCTACAAAGAAGATTTGCTCAAGCCACTGGCCGAGGCCTGTGCCAAACATGGCATCCGGCTCTGCTTCTATCACTCGATCATGGATTGGCACCACCCCGAATGGGGTGACAAGGCGCCATGGCGCGGCAACTGCGCCACGGCCAAGCCGGACATGGACAAATTCACCGCATATCTCAAGGCGCAGTTGGATGAACTGCTCGCCTACAAG
Organism: Akkermansiaceae bacterium; assembly: GCA_903934285.1. Classification (GTDB taxonomy): domain Bacteria; phylum Verrucomicrobiota; class Verrucomicrobiia; order Verrucomicrobiales; family Akkermansiaceae; genus Luteolibacter. Next base: position 24,742 of record CAIZNN010000056.1, read on the forward strand.
CCCGGCATCCTGTGGTTCGATGGTGAGTGGGAAGCTGCCTGGACCCATGAACGTGGCGTCGATCTCTACAACTACCTGCGCGCGAAATCCCCCTCGCTCATCATCAACAACCGCGTCGACAAGGGCCGCGATGGCATGGCCGGCTTCAACACCGGCAGCCAATTCAAGGGCGACTATTGCACCCCAGAACAGGAAATCCCCGCCTCCGGCCTGCCCGGCGTCGATTGGGAATCGTGCATGACGATGAACAACACCTGGGGGTACTCCGCCCACGATCAGGCCTGGAAATCCACCGCAATGTTGGTCCGCAACCTCATCGACATCGCGTCCAAGGGCGGCAACTACCTGCTCAACGTCGGCCCCACCGCCGAAGGACTCATCCCCGGTCCCAGCATCGAGCGGCTGCAAGGCATCGCCGCCTGGATGAAGGTCAATGGCGAGGCGATCCACGGCACCACCGCCAGCCCGTTCCCCACAGCCCCGGCCTGGGGCCGTTGCACCACCCGCCGCCAGCCCGATGGGACCACCCGCCTCTATCTGCATGTCTTCAACTGGCCCGCTGATGGCCGCCTGGTCGTCACCGGCCTAACCAAAGAGGCGCGCACGGCCAGCCTGCTGGCCAAACCCGGTGAGGCGCTCAAACTCACCAGCGGTGCGGACTCCCTAACCATCGCGGTGCCCGCCCAGGCCCCCGATCCGATCGCCACCGTGATCGTGCTGGAAGTGAACCGGTAAGGACCACCGCTGTTACGTCTTCGTCTTCCTCCGCGCCAGACGAAGATAAGGACCCTGTGGCAGCAGCAGGCCGGCGCTGGTGGGCGCGCCCTGCCGATACCCGCGTTCACGCCATCGCCAATCACGCCTCCTTGCGGCGGTAATACACCGCCTTGGGTTCCGCCGCGCCGGTGTACACCCTCATCAGGTCCTTCATGCGCATCAGGATCCAGGGTTGCGCATAGTTGATGCCGTTTTTGGTGAACACGATGTCGTCGGCGATATGCACCGCCGAGTGGATCACCGCGCCTTGCTCATCGACCAGAAACACCAGGTCGCCACACATCGAGGGCTTGCCGATGGTGTAGAGGTGTTCTTGAATGAACGTGCTGGCATAGGCATTGTCCTGCAGGCGGTCGTCCGCCACCTCATTGAAAAAATTCAATGCGGTCCAATGGCAATCCATCTTGATATCGTTGGGTCGTGACGGGAGCGGAAAAGTATAAAGGCGCTCACGGGCGAACGGCGGCAGCAGATAGAGCAGGCTGATGGTGCCGCCATCCGGGCTTTTCTTGACCGATTCCAACAACGGCCGCAGATCCTTGGCGCGGACGCCAGGGACTGAGCACCAGTAGCCTAACAACTTGTCGATGTCGGTGTCCGCGCGCAGGCGCAGGCGGGACAGCACCGCTTTCTGATAGGTCAGCGCCTTCAGCAGGGCCGTGCGGCCATCCGGCGATGAGATGCCGCGCAAGACCAGTTCAATGTCACTGAAATACCCGTAACCGCCGCGTGCATACGCGAGTTTTTTCACCAGGGCGATGGTCGGCTGGCTGACGCCGTTTTTCAACAACAGCGCTTCACAGCGGTCCAATTCCAAATGATAGGGCGCGCGCATCAACGGGTTTTCCGGCCACTGGGCCAGGGTCGCGTAGAGCTTGGTGCGGACTGCAGGAGGCATCGCCAGAATCAATGCGTCAGCTGGTTTGACAATGGTGGCGGCGGCGGTGTCTGCCACGCTGGCCGCGGTGAGAGCGGCGTCAGACTGTGCTGCGGTCATTCCCGCATCCAGCATCAAGGCGCGGGTCTGGGCGTGGCTCTTGCCGGTGAAAACCCAGGAGGCCGCCTGTTTCGCCGTCTCTTCGAATGACACGTATTCCATCGGTTGCTCGATATCGATGTCGATGGTCACCAAATCCCCCCATGGGGCCCCGGCGGTGCCACTCTGGCCAATGCTTGCCCCGGCGGCATCGTTGTTCGCTTGGCTCGCTGCCCCTTGCCCGCTGCGGTGGCCGTCGAGCCGGTGGTTGACCCAGCTGGTGGCGGCCACCAGTGACACACACAAGACAATCAACCCGAAAAGCGTGAGGCGGATCGTCGATCCGGCGGGGCGCATCGACGATGCTGAGGGTGAGTTCGGCAGGGGGGATTTCATGGGGTCGCGTTTGATCTGCAAGCGTTGAGTCGGATCAGTCTTTTGCTAGAGAAGCAACCCCGCGTGACCGCGTGAGTCGCTTGTCACCACGATTTGCTAGAGCCATGCCCCGGCTCCGACGCGCGGGTCAGCCTATGGGCGACCGAAATATTGTCCACAACAACCCGCTGTTGTTTTCGCGGCGGGCGGCCACCAGCGCCGGATCTATCAATCCGTTAGTTCCGGCGCCGCGCCGCGCCACGCCCCGCCGCGCCGCGCCGCGGCCCTGGCTAACAGTTAGGCGGCGGCGTTGGCCCGTCTGGCGGTCCGGCTGCCAGCCGCTCGAGTTTTTCCAGCCACACCATGAGGATGGCCAGATCCGCCGGGGTGATGCCGGGGATGCGCCCGGCCTGGCCGAGGGTGGCAGGGCGGATTTCGGTGAAGCGGACCTGGGCCTCCTGCTTGAGGCCGCGAATCGCCGCATAATCGAGGTCCTCAGCCAGCCGCTTGCCCTGCTGCCTGGCCATGCGGTCGATCTGGCATTGTTGCCGTCCGAGATGGCCGGCATATTTGAGTTCGGTCTCGATGAGCGGCCACAGCGCGTCGGGAAACTCCTTGCGCAACTCGGCGGGCAGATCGGTCCATGAATTTTCGTTGCGGCGGAACCACAAGTCGAGCTTGACCCCGTCATGAGCGGCTTGCCGCACCCAACTGGCGGCCGCCGCCAGCGCGCGGGCCTTGTCCTCGACCCGTCGCACCCGCTCGCCGGCGGCGAGCCCGATGGCGGCGGCCTTGGGGGTGAGGCGCAGGTCGGCGTTGTCTTGCCGCAGCAACAAGCGGTACTCGGCCCGACTGGTGAACATCCGGTACGGCTCGGTGCAGCCACGGGTGACCAAATCGTCGACCATCACCCCGAGATACGCCTCATCGCGACCCAACACCAAGGGTGGCTTGCCCTGCACTTTGAGCGCGGCATTGGCCCCGGCGAGCAACCCCTGCCCCGCCGCTTCCTCATAGCCCGAAGTGCCATTGATCTGCCCGGCAAAATACAGGCCCTCCACCCGCTTGGTCTCCAAGGTGGGCCGCAGTTGGGTCGGCGGGCAATAGTCGTACTCGACCGCATAGCCCGGGCGCAAGATCTCGCAGTGCTCCAAACCGTTGATGCTGCGCAAGAAGGCCAGCTGCACCGCATAAGGCAGGGAGGTGGAAACGCCGTTCACATAGTACTCGAGGGTGTGCCGGCCTTCCGGCTCGAGGAAGATCTGATGGCGGTCCTTGTCGGCAAACCGCACCACCTTGTCCTCAATCGACGGACAATAGCGCGGCCCCACCCCCTCAATGACCCCGCAGTACAGCGGCGATTGATCCAAATTGTCGCGGATGATCTGATGGGTCGCCGGATTGGTGTGGGTGATCCAACAGGGGACTTGTTCCACGTGGAACACCGGATCGCCCCACGCATTGAGCGTGAACAGATCGTCCGCCCCACGCTGCAACGTGTCGGCCATGAAACTGAATTGCGGCACCGGGCTGTCGCCATCCTGGCGCTCACAGCGGCTGAAATCCACCGAGCGGCCATTGAGCCGGCATGGGGTGCCGGTCTTGAAGCGCGCGACCTGGAACCCCAAGCGCCGCAGCGCATCCGACACAGTGGAGGTGCCGTCGCCCATGCGCCCCCCCTTCTCGGTGCGCAAGCCCACGTGCATGAGCCCCTGCATGAAGGTGCCCGCACTCAAAATCACGGTGCGGCCGGCAAGCTCGAGACCGAGCGAGGTGCTGACCCCCTCGATGCGCCCCCCCGCCACCCGCAAGTCCGCCACATTGCCTTGATGCAGGTCCAGCCCCGGCGTGGCCTCGATGAGCTGCTTCATGCGGAATTGATAGGCTTTCTTGTCGCACTGCGCCCGCGGCGCGCGGACCGAGGGCCCCTTGGACGCGTTGAGCATCCGCCATTGAATCCCGGTGGCGTCGGTGTTGAGCCCCATCGCGCCACCCAGGGCGTCGATCTCACGGACCATATGGCCCTTGGCCAGGCCGCCGATAGCCGGGTTGCACGACATTTGCGCGATGGTGTCGAGGTTCTGGGTGAGCAGCGCCACCTCACACCCCAGCCGCGCCGCTGCCAGCGCGGCCTCCACCCCGGCATGGCCGGCACCAATCACAATCACATCGTAGCTCTTCGGGTATTTGAACATCGTCCGCCACCCACCGTAGGGCGTCGCGCTCATCACTCAAGCCCCGAAACGCCGATTGTTCCACATGGAACATCTCACTCAGCCCGGTCCAAGATGCCCGCGGTGGCCCGTGGCAGCAATTCGTCCAACCCGAACTCCAGCTGCTGGCTGCGGTTGGCCAACAGCACCCGCGTCACCCCGAATTCCGCCAAGACCTGCCGACACGCCCCACACGGCGAGATCGGCACCCTGGTGTCCGCCACCACCGCCACCGCCACGATCTGGCGCACTCCGGCCGCCACCGCCATGGCCACCGCCACCCGCTCCGCGCAGAGTGTGAGCCCGTAGGACAGGTTTTCGATGTTGCCGCCCGCGAAGATTCTGCCATCGGCGGCCACCACCGCCGCGCCGACTTGAAATCCCGAGTAGGGCGCATACGCCTGCTCGCGCGCCGCCCAGGCGGCCTCCACCAGGGGCTTGATTTCCATAGCCGAGCCATACACGGCGGTCCGGCGCGGGCCAACCAAATTCCGCCGCCGGGCGTGAAATTTCCGCTCGCACATCAGCGAGAAACCCCCCACATTGCCGCCATGCACCGCACTCTCCCAAGGCTCCTCTTCACCGGCATCGTGCTGTGGGCCCGCCTCGGCCTGCCGCAACTGGCCGCCATCCGCTCCGCCGCGCAGACCGCGCCGTCCCCCGCAGCCCACTGAGCCGAGCCACTTCCCTTCCCCCCGCCTCATGACCAGTGCCACCCCGCCCACCCTCGATTTCGCCACCTCGGCGATCAACCAAGCCCTCAGCGCCGAGCAAAAAACCGGGCTCTTCACCCTGATGGTGCGCATCCGGCGCTTCGAACAAGCCGCCCTCAAATACTACAACGCCGGCAAAATGGGTGGCTTCCTCCACCTCTACATCGGCCAGGAAGCCGTCGCCGTGGGTACCATTTCCCTCGCCGGTCCTGATGACCACTTCATCACCGCCTACCGCGACCACGGCCACGCCCTCGCCGTCGGCATGGGCATGAACGAATGCATGGCGGAAATGTTTGGCAAACAAACCGGCTGCTCCAAAGGCAAGGGCGGGTCGATGCATTTCTTCGCCCCGGACAAGAATTTCTGGGGCGGCCACGGCATCGTCGCCGGCCAGACCCCGCTGGGCCTCGGCCTCGCCTACGGCCTCAAATACCTCGGCCGTGAGGGCTGCTGCCTCTGCTACCTCGGCGATGGCGCCGTGAATCAAGGCACCTTCCACGAATCGCTCAACCTCTCCGGCTTGTTCGAAATCCCCGTCGTCTTCGTCATCGAAAACAACGGCTACTCGATGGGCACCTCCCAAGAACGCTCGTCCGCCTACACCGGCTGCCTCGCCCAGCGCGCCGAAGCCTACGGCATCGCTTGGGATGTCATCAATGGCGCGGATATCTTCGAAGTCCGCGCCAAAACCCACATCGCCATGGCGCGCGCCCGCAGCCAGCACAAACCCACCCTCCTCGAAATCGATACCTACCGCTACTACGGCCACAGCGTCGCCGATGCCAACGCCAAAAAATACCGCACCCCCGAGGAAATCGAGCACTACAAGCAAAACCACGACCCCATCACCTTGCTGCGCCGCCGCCTCATCACCGAAGGCGTCCTCACCGACGCCACCGCCGACGCCATCCACCTCGCCGCCGCCGAGGAGGCCGCCGCCGCCGTCAAGTTCGCCGACGAGTCGCCGGCCCCTACCGTGGCGGACATCGGCACCGACGTGTATTGGGAGACCGACCACGCCACCGCGGCCTCCAAAATCGGCCGCCACTTTTTCAACGATTGAGCTAGTACTATAGATCTAGTAATTCACCCCCCACAGGATTTCCCGGCAACCATGTCCCGCATAATCACCTACCGCGCCGCCCTTCGCGAGGGCCTTGATGAAGAACTCGCCCGCGACCCCAACGTCGTGCTCATCGGCGAGGAAGTCGCCCAATACAACGGGGCCTACAAGGTCACTGAAGGCCTGTGGAAGAAATGGGGCAGCAGGCGCATTTTCGACACGCCGATTTCCGAAGCCGGGTTCATCGGCATGGGCATCGGGGCCTCGATGCTTGGGGTGCGCCCGGTGATGGAATTGATGTTCTGGTCATTTCACTCGGTGGCCTTCGATCAACTCGTCAACAATGCCGCCTGTGTCCGCTACATGTCCGGCGGGCTGTGCCACTGTCCCATCGTCGTGCGCGGTCCGGCCAATGGCGGCACTGGGGTGGGCGCCACCCACTCGCATATTCCCGAGGCCCTGTTTGCGGCCTTCCCCGGGCTGAAAGTCTGCGCTCCGGCGACCCCCGCCGATGCCAAAGGCCTGATCAAAGCCGCCATCCGTGACAACGATCCGGTTTACGTCATGGAAAACACCCTGCTCTATGGCATGTCCGGGGAAGTCCCCGACCCCGCCGCCGGCGATCATCTGGTGCCGCTGGGTTTGGCTGAGGTCAAGCGGGCGGGCAGCGATATCTCCCTCATTGCGCATGGCCGCTCGGTCATCCATTGTCTGGCCGCCGCCGAAACTCTGTACGCCGAACACGGCATCCACTGCGAAGTGCTGGATCTGCGCTCCATCCGCCCGCTCGATCAGGATGCCATTCTCAACACCGTGCGCAAAACCCACCGCGCCGTGCTCGTCGATGAATCCAAGCCGTTTGGCGGGGTTTCCGCCATGGTCGGCATGCTCATCCAGGAACATGCTTTCGATGCCCTGGATGCGCCGATTCAGCGCGTGTGTTCTCTTGATGCCCCCGCCATTTACTCGCCACACATTGAACACGAACAACTTCCGAGTCCGCGGCGCATCGTCGCCAAAGTTCTAGCCATCACCTAACACCGCGCCAACCGCCCGCCGGGCCGGATGGTGGCTGCAGGCGCCACACGCGCTGCCGATGGCAGTTGACCCTGCTGGAACGTTCCGGCCAATTTCCAGATTCTCCGTCTTTTTCATTGCCAAGCGCTGCGGCGTTTCTACCATCGGTGCGGACATGAAACACTTCATCACCGCTGCAGCCGTTGCCACAATCACCTTTGCCCTCGCCTCCTGCTGCTGCTTGTAACCCATCGCCCCCAGCTCTCCAAACCTAACCATAACCACCCGATCCATGAAAAATCTGTTGCTGCTTGCTTCGCTCATTGCCGTTTCCCTCGGCTTTTCTTCCTGCTGCTCGATGTTCGGCTCGCATACTCAAACCGCCGGCTACCGCACCGAAACCCGCCAGGTCAAAACCTGTGGTTATGACCTGATTACCAAAGAAGTCGTCATCCAGGGTGGCTCCAAGAGCTGCAAAGGCGGCTTGGTCACCACCACCACTGAAAAGGTGCCGCGCTTCAAGACCGTCACCAAAAAAATCCGCGTCAAGTGTGGCCCCTGCGTCCGCTTCTTCTGCCCGAAAAAAGATTGCTGCGGCACCACTTCCCAACTCACTCTCAACATGGTCAGCACCCAAGGCTCCAGTGGCAGCCCGCATGTCGGGCTGGTTCCTTCCATGAAAACGCTCGCTCCCTGAGCCCGCATCCCTCGGGACCTTTCATAGCGCGGTGGTGCCTCGGCACCCCGCGCTTTTTTCGGCTACCCCACCTCGCAAAAAGGCTGGAAAACTCCAGCCATTGCTCCATCCTTCCTGCCAGCGCCCCCAATCCCCCCACGATGCCATGCCTGTGAATATCGATATGCCAAAACTCTCCGACACCATGACCGAGGGGACTCTCCTCAAATGGCACAAGAAAGTCGGCGACCCCATCGAGATCGGCGATATCCTCGCGGAAATTGAAACCGACAAGGCCACCATGGAAATGGAAGCCTTCGATGACGGGATCCTCACCGATATTCTCATCCAGGAAGGCCAAAAAGCCACCATCGGCAGCGTCCTGGCTATCCTCAATGGCACCCCAGGCGCCTCTCCCGGCCCCACGCCGCCCACGCCGCCCGCACCCATCTCCGCGCCACCCATCCCCGCGCCGGCCATCCCCGCGCCGGCCATCCCCAGCGTATCGGCAGTGGCTGCCCCTGCGCCATTCCCAGATCCCTCCACTCGCGTCAAAGCCTCGCCCCTTGCCCGCAAGCTTGCCGACGACCTGCAGGTCGATCTCACCACCCTCACCGGCACCGGCCCTGGTAACCGCATTGTCGCCGAAGATGTCGAGGCGGCGGCTACCGCGCACAAACCGCTTGTTGTGTCGCCTTCCTTGGAGGCCACCGCCGCTGCCGCGTTAACCGCCTCCATCAAGGCGAGAACCTTTGCCGCTGCGCCTCAAGCCACGCCCCCGCCACCCGCCCTAGCACTGCTTCCAACCCTCAAAGAGGGCGATGAAACCATTCCGCTGACCACGATGCGGAACATCATCGCTTCACGCCTCATTCTCTCCAAGCAAACCATCCCGCATTTTTATCTCCACGTCGAAGCGGATGCGGCTCCCCTCACCGAGTTGCGCAAGCTTATCAACGACCAAACCGCCCAAACCCACGGCAACAAATATTCACTCAACGATTTCATCCTGCTTGCCGTCATCCATGCCGCCACCGCGGTGCCGGCCATCAACGCTTCGTTCGCCGGCGACTCGATTGTGCGATTCAAGCATCTCGGCCTGGCCATTGCCGTCGCCATCGATGACGGCCTCGTCACGCCTGTCATCAAACTGGCAGAGACCAAGTCGTTGCTTACCATTTCGCGCGAAGTCAAAGATCTGGCGGCCCGCGCCAAGGCACGCAAACTCCGACCCGACGACTTCGATGGCGGCACTCTCACGGTTTCCAACCTTGGCGCTTGGGGCATCGAATCCTTTGATGCCATCATCAACCCACCACAAGCCGCCATCCTTTCCATCGGCGCGGCTTTGGCCAAACCTGTCGTCATGGACGGCCAGGTCGTGCCGGGCCTCCGCATGAATCTCGGCCTCTCCTGCGACCACCGCGTCGTCGATGGTGCCATTGGCGCCCAGTTCCTCGCCGAGTTCAAGCGACTCATTGAGCACCCCGCTGTGATGTTGCTCTGAGCCTCGGTTTCACCACCCGGCTGTTACCGCTGCTGCCGCGAAATCAACCTCCTGCCAGAGGTCCATTTCAGCTTGATTCCCTGGTCCGTCGAACTAACAGTTTGAGAGACGTCTTTGATGACTTCGTATTTTTTGAAGCTATAAGATCATCATCGTCATAGTGTGAACAACCCTTCATTTCCTCTGTTCCACGCTTTCGTGGTGCGGGTTCCACGGGCGGAATAACGTGTGAAGCAAACCCCACAGGTTCGCGGTAACCCCCGATCATCCCATTCAAACCCCGACTTCCCCCACAATCTTCCGGGTTATTCCCAGCCTTAGACCAACCTGTTGCAGCCGGCTGGCAAGTTTCCCGTGCGTGGGCTTGCGTCACCGCACGTGTTATTCCACTTTCACCCATGCACCATACCGCCGCTGCTCTTAAAGCCCTTCTGCTAGAAAAGTCTGTCCGCACCGGAACTTTCACCCTCGCCTCCGGCAAGCAGAGCGACCTCTACATCGATTGTCGCGTCACCGCCCTTGATCCATTTGGTGCCAACCTCATCGGCGACCTCGGCTGGCATGCCGTGCGCTCCAAAATCCATTCCTCCCATCTCAAAATTGACGCCATCGGTGGCATGACCCTGGGTGCGGATCCCATTTCCCTGGCCATCGGCATGACTTCGGCCTGCCGCCACCCCGCCGAGGCCTTGCAAGTTTTCACGGTTCGCAAAGAACCCAAAGGGCACGGACAAGGGCGCCAAATCGAAGGCAACTTTCACCCCGGCAACACCGTCATTGTCGTTGATGACGTCATCACCACCGGCGGCTCCACCCTTAAAGCCATTGACGCCATTGAGCGCGAAGGCGGCAAAGTCGCCTTTGCTCTGGTCCTCGTCGACCGCGAAGAGGGCGGCCGTCAAGCCATTGAAGCTCGCGGCATCCACGTCGTCTCTCTTTTCACCCGCAGCACCCTGCTTGGCGATTAAGCGTGGAGATTATGCTTGCAGCGACTGCCATTCCGCGCAAATTTCACGCGGTGAAATAGCAGCCGCGGGGCTGGCCTTTCCATCGCCTCCTGTCCCCTCCCGGTTCATTCGCTCCAATTATATGCACCGCTCCAAACTTCCATATTTTTTCCTGGGTCTCGCCGCAGTCATCACCCTGACAGCAATGGCCTTGCTGCTGGTGCGCTCCGGCATCCTGGACCGGCTCACAGCGCCACAGCAGCCTGCTCCTGCGCCTGCTCCCGCACTTGTTGTGCCCGTGCCCCAGCCCACCGCCGTGCCGCCCTCTCAAGTCACCCCGGATCCCGCCAAACCCAGTCCATCCAAAGATCCCGGCCAACCTACCCCACCCGTAGATCCCGCCACCGCCGGCACCAAGCCTGCCGCGGCTAATCCCGTCATCCCGGTTGTCCCCGTCATCCCCCCTGCTCCCGGTGCCGCCCAAGCCGACCCCGCCCAACTCGTCGCCGACATCGCCAAAACCCTCGCCGCCGGTGACTTCGATAACTTGGCCCGGCTTCTTGGCAAGGACGTCTGCGATGCCAAAACTCTCGAGCAGCTCAAACTTCTTGCCACCTCCCACCCGCTCAAACTCGCGCAACCCAATGCAATTCGCGAAGTGGGTGAACTTGAACTCAATGCCCTGAGCCGCTGGTCCATTCCGCTTGAGGGCGGCGATCCCGCACATGACCGCATTTTGCTAGATCTCCGCAACACCGACGGCAAATGGTCGGTTGACAAACTCATCCTGCCGCCCTTACCCGGGCAACCCGTCGCCCCCGCTCCCTTGGCCGATGCCCTCGGCGTGGCCGATGCCTTTTTACAGGCCGTTCTGAGTCAAAACTTCGAACGCGCACGCACCTACGTCGATTCCAAAACCCTCTCCGATGCCAAGATCGCCGGCCTCTGCATTCTGTTTGAGGAAGGCCATTACCAACTCCGCCTCGCCAAGCCGCTGCGCGCCATGTTCCAGCGCAACGACACCGCCGGCTTCCTCGCCCATATCCAAACCACCGATGCCTCTCAAACCGCTCAATTCGCCCTCACCCTGCGCCTGCCGCCAGCCCCTGCCAATTGGATGATTGCCGAAATCAATCTCGACCAACTCCTCGCCGATTACGCCCGCCGCGTCGCCGGCGGCGATATCTATTATTCCCCTCTCGTCAAAAACCCCCAGGGCGGCGATACCCTCGCCCTCTACTTCGAATTCGATGAGGACCAAATCAACCCACGCACCCGCCGCCAATTGGAAATTGTCACCCAGATCCTGCGCACCGACCCCGGAAAAAAAATCACCCTCAGCGGCCACACCGATGCCCTGGGCACCGAACCATACAACAACCAACTCTCCGCACGCCGCGCCGCCACCGTGCGCGATTTCCTCGCCGCCGCCGGCGTCTCACCCACACAGATCGTCACTGTGGCCAAGGGCGCCAGCCAACCGCGCCGCCCTAACGTCACCGCTGCCGGCGCCGACGACCCCGCCGGCCGCCGCGCCAACCGCCGCACCGAAATCTATCTCGACTTCTAACAAATGAAGCGGCGCGCCCGCTTTTGTTAGGCAGGCGGGCCGCCTCTAGCAACCCGCCGCCGCGCGCGGTCTAATCGCCCGACTGACCGCCTCTAATCGCTAGCCCGGCCCCAGGCTCAAACCAGCGCAAGGTGCCGATGAATTTTACGGTTGTTAAGTTCTCTTAAATTTTTTCATTTTTCTTTTGACAGACCGGGGCTTTTGTCGCAATTTCGCCTCGTATGAAAAATTACACCCTGACACTATTGTTGACCGCGGCCCCGCTTTTTGCCGGTACCCCCGCTCCGGTCGCTCCCGCCCCGCAACAAAACACCGAACAAGGTTGGACTCTCGGTCTCGAAGTGCTCGCCCTTCAACCGTACCAGTCCGAAGGCTATTACGATGACAACGACTTCGATGCCGGCTATCGCGGGTCTCTTGGCTATCAGTTCAACGATGGACTGTTCGTCAAGGCCACCTACTTCGGTTATGCCACCGAAACCGATAACAACGAGGATCTCAAGGCCCAATATGTCGATCTGATCGTCGGTCAGAACTTCAAACCGATGGACAAGCTGACGATGTCCCCGTTCGCCGGTTTGCGCTGGGGTAACTTCAAGGAAGATCTTGGAGATATCGAGTTTGATGGCTACGGCGTTGTCCTCGGCTTGGACGTCACCCGTGCCCTCGGCAACAACTTCTCTCTGTATGCCAACGCCAAGCAGTCGCTTCTGGTCGGCACCACCGACTACAGCTATAGCGAATCCTATGACAGTGACACCACCGGCTTTGTCACGGAAGTCGGTCTCGGCTTGCAATATGACTTCTGCTTGGGCAGCGTCGCCGGCAACGTCCGCGCCGGTTTGGAAGGTCAATATTGGGCCGGCCTGAGCGATGACGACTCCGAAAACACCAGCCTCGCTGGCTTTGCTCTCGGCGTGAACTTCCGCTTCTAAGCCTCCTAACTGGCTCTTCTGAGGGCCTTTTCCCAAGCCTCCCCGGTCTCCCCGGGGAGGCTTTTTTTTGCGGCATAAAGCGGCACCTGCCAACAACCGTGTTGGGCAGGATGCCCAATACGGTTTACTTAAGACGAGACAGGGACGAGACAGGAAGAGGCGGCGGGCAGGATGCCCGCGCCACAGGTGGCCCGGGCATCTTGCCCGGAGCCTCGACTCAAACCACCAAGGGTGCTAAGTAAACC
>CAIZNN010000057.1 GCA_903934285.1 Akkermansiaceae bacterium
CCGGGCACCGACACAACCCTGGATTCCGGGTCGCCCCCCGCCGCCGCCGCCCCCGCTTCAACGCCCGGCCTACGTTTCCCGTGGCAGCCCCCGGGGGCATGCGCGCCAAGTTATGGGGGAGGGGCGCGGGCACCGCCTGCTCCTGGAGAATAGCATCGAAGAAGACCACTGCGACTCTGAGGCCACTGAGAGGAAATTTACTATTATCTCAGTGGTGCCCAGTGCCTCAGAGGTAGAAATCGTCCGCGAAAAGAGAAGTTTTTTTCTGGCAGACCGCTTGACCCGAGGGCGGTTAGCGGCTTGGGTGCGTGGCCATGTCATCCATTCTCCGACGTTGCAGTTGGGCGAGCGCCGCCTCCAGGGGTCACTTGGCGGGCGGCGGCATCCGCTTGGAGCCAGCGGCGGCGGGGCGGTCGAGATGGGCTGCTGCGGGCCGCGGTCACGGCCACTCCAACATTCCGCGCCGCGCCGCCAAACAGGTCCCGGTCGAAACAATTTTCTTGACGTTGCGGAATGGATGTGGAGGCTCAGCGCAACTTGGATCGCCAATGAAATGTCCCCTTGCCCAACTGGTCTGGTCGCCATCCGTCGCGTGCGCGATGACGGCGGCGTGACCGCACCGGATTTTCCGTTTTTCCCCTCTCACCCAACCGAACAAAAACAGCCAAACTAACAAGCATATGAAATTGAGAAACACCAATCGAATCGCCCTGCGGGCATTGGCCATCGCGGCGACTGTCGTTGCGGCACAGGCGGCCACCATCATCGTGACGACCAGTCCATACACCTATTCCACTCCTGGCACCAATGCGGACACCATCCAGGCGAATGCCGGTGGCGCGCTGATCACAGTGAGCGCAGCAAGCTCGCTCACCGGCAATGCGGCTGCCAACCCGGCAATAAGCCTCAATGTGTCCGGCTATACCGTGACGAACTTGGGCACCTTGGTCGGCAACACCGCCGCAGGCATTACGGTGGGCGCCGCGGCCGCCAACTCAACCATTATCAACAGCGGCAACATTTCAGGCACGACGGGTATCACCTTCGGCGGCACCACCTCTGTGGACACGCTCACCATGACGGCCGGCACCCTCACCGGCACCACCTCGGCAGTGACCTTTGGCGCCGGCGTCGACACGCTCAACCTCAGAGGCGGCACCATCACGGGCAATGTGGATGGCGGCGTGGGCATTGACGTGGCCAATTTCGACGGCGGCACCGCCACGCTCACCGGCAACTTGAGCACCTTCGAAACCATCGTGCGAAATGGCACGGGGGTGGCGACCATCAATGGCGTCACCACTGCCGATAGCATCACGGTATCGGCCGGGTCCCTGTATCTGAATGGCAACGTCAATCCTTCCACCCTTGCCGAAGCCACCGTCACCCTCAATCTGGGTGAGCTGGGTGGCACCGGCATTTGGGATGCCGCTCTCGCCCAGAGTGGCGGCTTGCTGAGCGCCGGCGCAACGCCGTTGTCCATCGGTAACCTCACGCTCGGCGCTGATGCGCTCGGCACCAAACTCAACGTCACGGGTGGCTACCTGCTGGTGCACATGAATCCCAGCGCGCTGACCAGCGACTTGATCACGGCCAGTAGCAGCGCCTCCATCAGCGGCGGCGCAGGAATCCTGGTTTCACCCACCTCCCTGGATGCGCCGCTGCAGAGCTCGAGTACTCGCGTGTTGGATGTGACCGGCACCCGCACCGGCAACTATGCCGCCGCCACCTTCTTCCTGGAAGCCGGACGCAGCGATGTGGGCCCGCTGCAGGCGACTACGGGCAGCGGCGCCTTTACCAGTGCCACCGTCTCGTTGCTGGTGGGGGACAGTGCGCTGGATGCCGACGACACCGACGTGTCGGTGGTGCACCACTACGATACGGTTGCCGGCTTGAGCAACTTCGGCGAGCAGTTCGGCGGCAGCCTCAATGGCCGGGTGGCGGATTCGTTGACCGACCCGGTGCTGGCCGATTTCCTTGGCTATCTTGACTACAGCAGTGCGGCGACCGTGGCGGATGTGATGAACTCCTATGAGCCGACGGTGCTTCAAACGTCACAAGCATATTCGGTGGTGAGTGCTCGTGAAATCCACCGCATTGTGGAACAGCAAAATGCCGGGGACCGGATGTTCCCCACCAGCACTCACGTGTGGGGCAATTTCAATTACAATGATTATTCCGATATCGGCAACTCCACCCGCTATACCTTGGGTGTTGGCACTGCCATCGATACCTTCCATTTCGGCGCCTTGGTGTCCTACGCGGATTCCGACATCACCGATAATGCCAGTGTCGAGTCGCTGTCCTATGGCGCCTATTTCGCCATGGGCGAAACGACCGGTTGGCAGTGGAATGGCTATATCGGCGGGTCGCAAGCCGATACCAGCAGCAATCCCATCCCCGGGGTCAGCTTCGATCCGGATGGCGATGGCTTCCAAGCCTTGCTCTCCGGTGCCTACATGATGGAACTGGGTGCCTGCACCTGGGGCCCCACCTTCGGCGTGGAATACACCAGCGCCAAATTGGATGGCAGCATCAAACCCGGTGCCAATCTGCCCAGCATGGGTTTCGACGCCGACACACTCGAAAGCCTGCGCTCGCTGCTGGGCGTGCGTGCGGAGTTCAACTTCGACTCGAAAATCCGCCCCTACCTCAGTGCCCAATGGGCGCATGAGTTTGATGGCGAAAGCAATGGCTACACCGCCACCTTCCAAGGCGGTTCGTTCAATGTGTACTCACCGCTGGCACTCAGCGAGGATGCCATCATCCTCCGCGCCGGTGTCGTCGTTGGCTTCGGCGAATCCTGGTTCGGCGATGTCGGCTATTTGGGTGAGCTGTCCACCAACAGTGATGGCGTCGACTACAACGGCCTCAATGTCGGCCTGCGTGCGTCGTTCTGATCGGCCAGCCGCCTCCACCGTCTCTAACCTCCGCTCCGCGCATGGCTTCGCCCGTGCGCGGAGCGTTTTTGGTTAGGAGGGGGTGTGTGGCAACTGTGATCGTTGCTGGCCAATGCGCGCCTCACTCGCCACGCTGCCCACAGAGGCGCCGCCACAAGGTTTTGAGGCACCCCATTCGCTACGGCGTGTCGCTGTGAGGCGCTGCCGCGCCGGCGGCACGCGGTTGCAGAAACAGTTCGATGCCATCCACCAGTGCCAGCCAACTGGCCTCGATGATGTTTTCGGAAACCCCGACCGTGCCCCAATCGCGGGTGCCATCGGTGGTGACCATCAGCACGCGCGTCTTGGCGGCGGTGGCATCGTGACCATTGACAATGCGCACCTTGTAATCAACCAGTGAAACCCCGTCGATTGCCGGATAGAACGGCCGCAAGGCCTTGCGCAAGGCCAGATCCAGCGAGTTGACCACACCGTGGCCCTCGGCCACCGTGAGAGTGCGCTCGCCGTTGACGGAGAGCTTGACGGTGGCTTCGCACACCGGGGTGTGGCCGTCGCGGTACTGGCGGGTGCTGGTGTGATACTCATGCAGCTCGAACGGCTTGGTGTAGCTCCCCACCGCCCGCCGCAGCAACAATTCCAGCGAGCCGTCGGCGGCCTCGAACGAGTAGCCGTCATGTTCAAGTTCTTTCACCTGGCGCAGCACCGCGGTGGCCTCGGGCGACCCTTTGGCCAGCGGGATGCCGAGCGCCGCCGCCTTGATCAGGATGTTGGCTTGGCCGCTGAGTTCGGACACCAGGATGTTCTGGGCATTGCCGACGCTGCCGGGGGCGATGTGCTCGTAGCTGCGGGCGAGCTTTTGCACGGCATTGACGTGCATGCCGCCCTTGTGCGCGAAGGCGGTGGACCCGACAAAGGCGGCTCGGGCAAAATGTGGATTGTTGGAAACGTCATCCACGAAGTACGATAGATCGCGTAGTTTCTCCAGGCTCGGCACCACGCTGAGGCCCAGCTTGAGTTGCAGGATCGGGATCACCGAGGTCAGGTTGCAGTTGCCGGTGCGTTCGCCATAGCCATTGATCGTGCCTTGGACTTGGCTGGCGCCCGCGCGGATCGCGGCGAGGGCATTGGCCACCCCCAACTCGCAATCATTGTGGGTGTGGATGCCGAAGGGAATGCCCGGCAAGTGGGCCTTCACCGCCAGGCAGGTCTGCAAGATCTCGGAGGGCAGCGAGCCGCCATTGGTATCGCACAACACCAGGCAGGCTGCGCCCCCCTCGGCGGCGGCGGCCAAGGTGCCCAGCGCATGCTCGGGCGAGTCCTTGTAGCCGTCGAAAAAATGTTCGGCGTCGTAGATCACCACGCGGCCGTGGCGCACCAGATGAGTTACGGTGTCGCGGATCATTGCCCGGTTTTGCTCGACGCTGGTATGCAACACCTCCGTGACGTGGAGTTGCCAGCTCTTGCCAAAAATGGTCACCACCGGGGTTTCCGCTTCCATCAGCAGGCGCACTTGCGGATCGGCCTCCACCCGGCTGTCGGCGCGCCGCGTCGCACCAAATGCCGTAAGCTTGGCGTGCTTGAGGGTGAGTTTCTTCGCCTCGCGGAAAAACTCGATATCCTTCGGGTTCGAGCCCGGCCAGCCGCCCTCGATGAAATCCATCCCGAAGTCATCCAAGCGCTGAACAATCCGCAGCTTGTCCAAGCCTGACAATTGAAAGCCCTCACCCTGCGTGCCATCACGCAGCGTCGTATCGTAAATCAAAACCGGTTTGCCGTGCATCGCTTCGGACCACACCCTAAGGCCACTTCCAGCCCGCGGCAAGCACCAAGCGCGCCACCCGTGCCACCCGCGCCACCCGCGCCACCCGCGCCACCCGCGCCATGCCCTCGTCGTCCCACCTCCGCCGCTTCCTCGTCCACGAAGATGTGCCGCATGCCCAACCCGG
>CAIZNN010000058.1 GCA_903934285.1 Akkermansiaceae bacterium
ATTCGGCACCCAAGCGACCGCAACATGCACCAATTCCACTCGAAGCCCGCTGAATTCCGAAATTCGGAAGCCTATTTCCGCATGGTGGTGCTCGCCACCGTGCTCCAACAAGACTGCGGCATTCGATACAGCCCGAATCGGGCATCACCCGTCGGGAAGGGGGAGGCGGACGATAAATTTTACGCGGACTCACACTATGTATTCCTGCACGGCCTCACCGGGGAGATGAAATCGGGCACTTGCTGTTCACTCCCCGTGCTCTATGTCGCCGTCGGTCGCCGACTGAAATACCCGCTATCCCTAGCGGCGGCCTTCCGCAAGTATTACGGCCTGGCCAAGTTCCTCAAGTTCGACTTGTTCCGCACCATGCACGGGGGTGTGAGCCGCTACCTGAAGACGCGCCACATGCGGGACATCTTCGATTACTTCATCAAATATGTCGGATCCTCGGCTTATCACTCACCGGCATCAAGCTGATCGTGAAGCGCGAGGAGAAAATCCACCCGGAGCGCAATCCCGTGGTGCGGCTGTTCAAGCGCTGGATGCCCGTCACCAGTGAGTATCGGGGTGACCGGTTCTTCGTGCGCGAGAATGGCATTGCCATGGCGACCCCCTTGTTCGTGGTGTTGCTGCTGGCTCACTCGCCGTGGAAAATCGACACGCTGGCCTCGCTCGGGGTCATCGTGGTGGTGCTCGCCGCCTCGGTGTTGGCCTCATGGCTGTGGCCGAAAAAGCTGGTGGTTAAGGTTTCCGGCCCGCCCCAACAATGATTTCAAAGCCGTCAGCTTGAGGGGAATGATCCGGGGCGAGCCTTCGCGGCCACCTCGCCGCTACTGGTCAATTGCGGCACGTAGCAGTTGAGGCACATGCGGTCGATGCCTTCCAGTACGAGGGTGACGTTTTCGGCTTGCAATTCGGCGCCGGAATGGGATAGGTTTATCGCGATGTTCCGGGAAATTTCATGCGGTCACCGCTGCGTTCTCCCAGGTCCGAATCATTTTTCCTCTTGACAAACTTGCGTGAATGGAATGACTTTACGCATGCTTGAAAACACAATAGACAAGCTCCAAGCATTCTGTCTGGTGGCGGTGGCTCTTATATCAAGCTGCGTGTTGGTAGGGGCCGCTCCCGCGGTTGTTGACACGCCGACGTTCAGCCCGGATGGCGGAACCTTCAATGCAACAAAACACGTGGTCACTAGCTGCGCGACCCCGGCTGCGAGCATCCACTTTACAATTGATGGGTCCGAGCCGACAGAAGACAGCCCGATCGTCATTTCGGGTGCTACGATACCCTTGTCCGCAACCGCCACTCTCAAGGCACGGGCGTTTGCGGATGGTCTGGACCCCAGTGAGATCAAGAGTGCGGATTTCACGTTTCTCATCGGCGCGCTGGATATACCACCCGCGGAGTTCGATGCGCTCGTTGACCTCTACCACTGCACGAATGGCCCCAACTGGACTGATCATACAAACTGGTTGACGGCGAACACCCCGTGGTTCGGCGTAACCGTAGAAGATGGCCGCGTCACCGGTACGGACCTTACCGACAACGCGCTATCGGGTGCGATTCCTGCATCCATAGGCAACCTGACCGGACTGGTGAATTTGAATCTCGGCATGAACGATCTGACTGGCCCGATACCCAAGGAAATCGCCAGCCTGACGAGCCTGCAAGGGCTCCGGCTCTGGATCAACCAGCTTGATGGCTCCATTCCGGACGAAATCGGCGGCATGACGAGTCTGCGCAGTCTCGGAGTCGGGGCCAATCATCTGTCGGGAGCAATCCCGTCCTCCATCGGGAATCTCACTCAGTTGGAGGACTTCACGGCTGACAATAACAACCTTTCCGGGGCGATTCCGGCATCCATCGGTAACCTGGCCCAACTCACCTGGATAGGATTCGGCAACAATCAACTTTCCGGCAGCATTCCACCGGAGATTGGCAATCTGCAGAATCTGCATCTTCTCTGGCTCGACAACAACTCCTTGTCCGGCAGCATTCCACCGGAGATTGGCAGCCTGTCGTTGTTGGAAGGGTTTACCGTGTTCAAGAACCGGCTTGACGGCGAGATACCCGCGGAGCTGGGCGATCTGACCCTGCTGGTGAATCTTAATTTGGCCGGCAATCAGTTGCATGGCGACATCCCTGCGAATCTGGCAAATCTTACTCATATCACCTCGCTTGATCTGGGGTTCAATCAGCTCAAGGCATCTGACCCGGATCTGTTGGTCTATCTCGCCGCGCATGCACCGTGGGGCGGGGACTCGCAGACCATCGAGCCGACCAACCTGACGCTCAGTGGTGGGGATTCCTCCTCCGTGATATTGACCTGGCAACCGATCGCATACGCTTGGGATGATGGCTACTACGAGGTTGGGATCGGTCAGACTCCTGGCGGACCCTATTGGTACGACACCGCGAACCGCACGCCTGACAAGGGGGCGTCATCGCTGCAGATCGGGGGTCTCAACCGGGGTCAATCCTACTACTTGGTGGTCAGGACCGTAACTCTGCCTCATGCGCTCAATCCGTCCACACTCACCAGCGACCCTTCGAACGAGGTTTCCGCCAGCCCCAACGCGCTCGGCGTTCCGAAGATTGAGTACGACGCCCTCCTCGCATTGTATGACAGCACCGACGGGGATAACTGGGCGGACAGCACCAACTGGCTCGCCGACACCGCGCCTTGGTTCGGTGTGTATACCGAGAATGGGCACGTGGTGGAGTTATGGCTTGACAATAATCAACTGTCCGGACCCATCCCTGCCGCACTGGGCAATCTCGCCAACCTGCGACTCCTGCAACTGAGCGATAATCAATTGTCCGGTGCTATCCCTGTGGAATTGGGTGGTCTCACCAACCTGATATATCTGTGGATGGGTGTCAATCAACTTGCCGGAGCGATCCCTGCCGAACTGGGCGGCCTGATGAATCTTCAAAGTCTGTCACTTTCGGCCAATCAGTTGACAGGTGGCATCCCGTCGGAGATCGGTGCACTCTCCAAGTTGAACGACTTATGGTTGGACCGCAACCAGTTGAGCGGGTCGATTCCGCCTAGCCTGGGCGGACTCGCCAGCCTGCATATCCTGCAATTGAGCGACAACAAATTCTCGGGAAGCATTCCCGTGGAATTGGCTAATCTCACAGATCTGACAAACCTGTGGATGAGCAACAACCAGCTTTCCGGACCGATACCTGCCGGATTGGGGAATCTTGCCGCGCTTGAAAGCCTGTCGCTCATGCTCAACCAACTGACCGGCACGATCCCTCCCGAGCTTGGCAATCTTGCGAACCTTACAGGTCTGTGGCTGAACCGCAACCAGTTGTCCGGAGAGGTGCCTGACATGGCCGCTCTTACCAAGCTGATTACTTTTGACCTCTCAACCAATTCGTTGACCGGACCCATCCCTATCTGGCTGGACAACCTGGTCGTGCTTGAGAATCTGGTCATGTATCGCAATCAGTTCACGGGGCCAATACCCGCCGAATTGGGCAATTTGACCAGCCTCAGGCAGTTGTCGCTCAGCTACAACTGTCTAAGCGGCGCCATTCCAGCTGAATTGAGCGGGCTGACCGAACTTAATTATCTGGTCTTGTCAGGAAACGAGCTGACGGGATCGATCCCGGCGTGGCTCGCAGGCCTGACCAAATTGACCTCACTGGGTTTAAGAATCAACAAGCTCAGCGGGACTCTTCCGTCCGCGTTGGGAGGCATGACCCAGTTGACAGCCTTGGCTCTGAGCAGCAACCGGTTTTCGGGCGAGGTTCCCGCATCATTGGTCAAGTTGACCAATATAGCCACCGTGAATGGCGTCAAACAGTTGATGCTTGAATATAATTGCCTCACCGCGCATGATGCCGATCTCCTCACCTATCTTGACACCATGGATCCCGGATGGGCTTTGACCCAGACAATTGCGCCTGCCAATGTCCACTTGGCGGGGGTGGGCACGGGCGCCGTATCCCTCGCATGGGACCCCATCAGCTATACCAGCGATGGCGGCTACTATGAGGTCGGCATCAGCGATACGGCGGGCGGGCCCTATGCTTTCGCCCCGGCAAATCGGACACCCAACAAGTCAGCCAGTGAAATCATGATCACGGGATATGATCCGGGAACCGTGAAATATCTCATCGTAAGGACATTCACGCCAACCCATGGCGATTGGAATAATCCTCTCAGCAACAAATCGGACCTGACCAGCGACGTGTCGACTGAGACGGACCCCTTTGAGTTGTGGATCTCCGGCTGGAACTGGGCGGGCTTCACCAGTCCCGACCTGTCAGCCACGGGCGACCCGGAGGGCGATGCCATGACCAACCTTCAGGAATTCGCCTTCGGAACCGACCCTCGCTCCGGCACGTCGGTCAATCCGATCGTCGGCGGTTTGAGAGGCAACCAATTCAGTTATACCAAGCGTTCCGGAACCGGGCTGTCCTACACGGTCCATTATAGCACGGATCTGCAGACGTGGAATGCCGATCATTCCGCGGTCCAAACCATTACTGGCACCCATGGCGACGTTGATACGGTGGCGGTCACGCTCTCGTCCGCAGCGGTTCCATCCGGCGGCAAGCTCTTCGTTCGGGTGCAGGCGGATTGAGTGCCAGTGCCCCCCTTGTTTCCGCCCACGGTCCGGCCACCGGTTCTTGCAACGGCCTTCACCCCAACAGTAGTTCAAGTGAAGTCTCCTCTGGTGGTACATGCGGATGTACATCCGTGGTCTTCTTCGTCCCGCAGTACCAATCAAGCCCGCGAACCGCGCGCAAATGTGCCAAAGCATTAGCCACCGGGATCAGGAACTGCGTGACGGGCATCACGCAGGTCCACCGGTTGCTACCTGAGCCTCGCCGGGTCCATTCCGAGATGGCCATGGGTGTGACGAGGCGCTGCGCCTGGTGGCGCGCGGCCGCGGCCACCCCGATCCGTTGCGCGGCGAGTTTTTTTTGCGCTGGCTAAGCCGCCCCGGGCCGTGCACCGTGCCTCCGCCACGGACCACGTCATCCGAGGGCAAATCCAAGTCAGCCGGGCTTCAACCCGATACCCCCAACCCAAATCCAACAACAGTAGCATGAGTGTCTTATCCAACCTGTTGGCGTCGTCGTCGCTGGTCTCATTGATTGATCCGGTCGTCATCGCCGTTTACCTCATCGGCATCACGGCCTTCGGCATCTGGATTGGCTATCGCCGCAACACCTCGTCGCAACAGTATTTCCTGGCTAACAAGTCGCTCGGCTGGTTCACCGTCGGCGCGGCGGTGTTCACCTCCAACATCTCCACCATTCATCTGGTGGGCCTGGCTGCCAGCGGGGCGGAGAATGGCATGGTGATTGGCAATTTCGAGTGGATGGCGTGTTTCACCCTGATGGCGCTGGCACTGGTGTTCGCGCCGTTCTACATCAACTCGCGCGTGTCGACCCTGCCGGAGTTCATGGAACGCCGCTACTGCCCGCAGGCCCGCACGTTTCTGGCCGTCATCGGCTTGCTCGGTGCGCTGCTCATTCACATCGGGATCAGCCTGTTTGCGGCGGCCAAGGTGTTTGAGAGTTTTCTGGGCGTGCCGATGGTGTGGACCATTGTGGTGCTGTCGCTCTTCACGGTGACCTACACCGCGCTGGGCGGCTTGAAGGCGGTGGTGATGACCGAGAACATCCAGGTCTGCCTGTTGCTTGGCGGCGCGACGCTGGTGACGGTGTTAGGAATCAAGGCGCTGCCGGGTGTCGGCGTGCCTGACATGGCCAGCTTCAAGGCGGCGGTGGCGCCGGGGCAGTTGAACATGCTGCAACCGATCATCAACGAGCAGGGCCATCTCAACGAGTTTTCGTGGCTGAGCGTGTTGCTGGGTTATCCGATCCTGGGGATTTGGTATTGGTGTGCCGACCAGACGCACGTGCAGCGGGTGTTAGGGGCGCGGAGTCTCAAGGACGCGCAGAACGGCGCGCTGTTTGCCGGCTTTTTGAAGATCACCCCGGTGTTCCTGATGGTGTTGCCGGGGATCGTCGGCTACGTGCTGTGGCAGAAAGGCGCGTTTGACCTGGCGCTGGTGGCAAGCACCGGCAAGCCGGATTACAACACGATGCTGCCGGCCTTGATCAACTATCTCATTCCGGTTGGGCTGCGCGGCTTGCTTGCGGCGAGCATGGCGGCGGCGCTGATGAGCTGCATGGCCGCCGCGTTGAACAGTTGCGCCACCCTGATTTCGTTGGACATCGTCAAGCGCATCCGCCCCGACACCAGCGACAAGCGCACGGTGGTCATCGGCCGGCTCACCACGGGGGTGATCATGGTGCTGGCGATGTTGTGGTCCACCCAAGGCGAACAATTCGGCACCATCTTCAAGGCCATCAACAAAATCCCCATGACATTCGCCCCGGCGGTGACCACCGTGTTTGTGCTGGGGCTGCTGTGGCAACGCGGGACCAAGCAGGCCGCGATGACCACTCTCTATGTCGGCTCGCTGCTCGGCGTCATCTATTTTGTGGCGGACCTGCCGAGCATCGGCAGAATGATTCTGGGTGCCGGCAAGGCGCACAAGGAGTTTTCCGGCTTGGTCACCGATCCCGAGCTGGGCCTGGGCGTGCCCTTCATGCTGGTGGGCCCCATGCTCACCGTGTTCTGCATCGCCATCTATATCAGCACCAGCCTGATGACCCCGCCGATGCCCGCGGAGGAAGTCGCCAAGGTCTGTTGGGACCATCCGCTGGCCTTTCTCAGGGGCCGCCTCACCGGCGCCAGCGACCCGCGCATCGTCACGCTGATCCTGCTGGCCGTCGTCGGCGTGCTCTATGTCTGGTTGCATTGAGCATTCCGCGCTCCGTTAGAGGTCGATCATCACTTTCATGACCTTGTCGCCATGGTCGCCGATGTAGTTGTAGGCAGCGAGGAATTGTGCGAACGGGAAATGCATCGAGACGAGGGGCGCGAGGATGATTTTGCCTTGGGCGATGAGCGCGGCGGCTTCGACGTAATCCTCATGCCGATACATCATGGAGCCGAAGACATTCAATTCATGCTCGCCGAGGAAATACATGTTGACGGTCGGGTTGTTGGCAAAGACGCCGAGGATGACCACTTCGCCGCCTTTTTCGACGTTGCCAATCAGGCCGTCGAGGGACGCCTGGACGCCGGCCGCTTCGAAGCCGACCTGAAATCCCTCATTGCCGAAGAGCGCCCGGGCGCCTTCCGCGAACGGGGTGGTTAGAACATTCAAGGTGTGTTCAATGCCGCATTCCCTGGCTTTTTGCAGTTTGAAATCCACCACATCGGTGATGAGCACCTTGTTAGCGCCACGTTGTTTGGCGAATTGGGCCACCAGATTGCCGATGGTGCCGGCACCTGAAACCACCACGTTCCTGCCCTTGAGGTCTGAGGCGCGCGCGGTGGAGTGGGCGCCAACGGCGGCGGGTTCAATCATGGCGCCTTGTTCATAGCTCATGGAATCTGGAAAGACCACCAAGCGGTCGGCGGTAACCACGAAATACTCCTGGGCCACCCCGGGTGCCTGGAACCCTTGCACCTTGAGCTCCTGGCAGGCATTGTATTGCCCGCGCAGGCAGGGGCCGCACTTGCCGCAAACCAGCTGCGGCCGGGCCGTGGCGCGCTGGCCGACCTTGGCCGTGGTCACCGCATCGCCAATGGCCTCGATGGTTGCGGAGTATTCATGGCCCTGGACGACGGGGTAAGGGGTGGCCGGGTGTTCGCCATGGAACACATGGATGTCGGACCCGCACACCCCAATGCGTTGGATCTTCAGCAGGACTTCGTCGGGCGCCAATTTGCCGGGGGCGGGCACATCACGGTATTCGATGATGCCAGGCGCGGTCATGATTGCTTGTTTCATATATGCTATCAGATGGGGGGCGCCGGGTTGTCGTGTTGGAAATTCACTTTTCACAGTACCATCTGGGACCGGCGCCGGAAACCAGAATCACATTGGCATAAGCGGTGAAATCGCCGGTGCGGATCACCGCCTTGACCTTGTGGCTCATTTCCTTGAGCTGAGGATGGGTGATCATTTCCACGGGGACACTCTTGCCAAACAATTTCCTGATGGCGCTGAACATGGACGGGCTGACCGCCTTGGTGTCATTGGCAAAAATCAGCTTCTCAACCGAAAAAAACTTTTTCAATTCCGTCAGTGTGTCGATGAGCGCCGGGCAGTTTGCGGCCAGCGAAATGTCCACCACATCGGCGCCCTTGGGGATGGCAAACCCGGCATCGACGACCATCAACAAATCGCCATGGCCCTGTGCCGCAAGCACCCTGGCCAATTCCCGGTTGATAATTCCGACTTCTTGCATGGGGGCGGGGAGTTGGGGCTTAGTGAGGCACGCACACCGCGGTTGCCTGCCAGACCTGGTAGTGGGCCGCGAAGGATTGCTTGAACTTGGCGTAGGCGGCGCGGGTCTCAAACACCTGGCTGTCGTTCCACAGCACGCGCCAATCGCCCAGGGCTTCCGGCCACAGAAACACCTGGCCCCAGATCAGCCGGTTGTTGGCGTCGATGCCGGGGTGCCCGGCGGTGCCGTCGCCCGAGATGGCGAGCATCTGCCCGGGTGTTAGGAAATCCTTGGTCGCGGCGCTCAGGTTGTCCACAATCCGGGCGGTGTGGGTCGACATGGCGACAAAGCCGCCGGACTGGTTTTCGCGTTGGCAGGCCCAGCTGAGGCAGACCTTGGCGGGGGAGATGGCGTTTTGCGCGGCGATGGCTTGGATGAGCGGGTCGGCCATGTCGGAGCGGTGTTCCCTGAAGCGGTCGCGGCCAGGCCTGTTAGGTGAGCCCAGCGCCATGTAGCCGCTGCACACGATGCCGAGGCTTTCGATGTAGCGGCGCAGTTCGGTTTGTTGGAACAACGGGTGCATCTCCATTTGGTTGAGCGCCGGGCGCGAGAATTTGTCGGTGTCTCTGACCAGCAGCTTCAAATCCGCCGCAGTGTGGTTGGAGGTGCCGATATCGACGATTTTGCCGGCCTGTTTGAGGCGCACGATTTCGCCCCAGGTTGCCATGAACGCTTCATGAATATAGGGCACTGCGTCGGGATTGCGGTGGTCGCCGGTGCAGCCGGGGGTGTGCACGTTAGGCCAGGGCCAGTGGTTGAGATACATGTCCACGCGGTCCACGCCCAAGGCGCGAAGGGTCTGGTTGAGCGCCGGTTCGACATCCTTGGGGCTCATGTGGCCGTTCCAGAGCTTGGCGGTGATGAACAACTCGTCGCGCGAGGCGATGTAGCCTTTGCGGATCGCCTCGCGGATCGCCTCGCCGACCACCGCCTCATTTTCATAGGCGCGGGCCGTGTCGATATGGCGCCAGCCGACGCGGATGGCCTCCACGGTGGCCTCCTTGATGTAGGCCTGGGCCCAGTCGGAATGAAAGGTGCCAAAGGCGGCGGCCGGCATCACCGCGCCGCTGGCGAGGGTGAGTTTGCGCACGCACCCGGGGTCGATGCCTGGGATTGAGGGGTCGAAGTTCTCCACGACTGGGGCAACATTGGGGGTGGTCATTTTCTTGAACTCGGGCGGTGGCTGAGGGGGGAATGCAGCGTGGGAGGCGACGCACGGAAATGCCGGTCCTCTGCGCGCTGAGGATAGCCGGCGGCCCGGCTTTGCCAAGGGCGTTTTTTTCCCTTGCCTCTTGCAGTCTCGTCGTCTTGGGTCTGAGGCGAAGCCGCGCCAGCCAAAGGCACTCGAGATCCCCATCCTCCACCAATGAATCAACAACGCTCCGTCAAGATGAAACTCCCCACGCCATGGATGTTAGGCTGGCTGCTCGCCGGTGGCTTGCTGCCGCTCGCGGCGCAGGAACCGGTGACGCGCGTCGCGCTCGACGCCGCGCAGCCGGGGCCGGTGATTTCGCCGCTGCTCTTCGGGCACAACCTGGAAGTCACCCGCCGCGCCATCTGGTCCGGATTGGGCGCGGAAATGGTGGCCAACCGGAAATTCGCCGCCGCGGCCAATGGCATGGCCAAGCGCTGGGCGGCCACCGGCACCGGCACCACCGCCGCGCTGGATGACAAAACCCCGTACGTGGGCAAGACGTCGTTGCGGGTGCAGGTCGTGGCGCCAGACCCCGGCGGCATCAGCCAGCAGCAGGCCACGCTGGGCTTCCGCCAGAACGTGCGCTACAAGTTTCGTTGGTGGCTCAAAACCGAGGCCGACCGCAGCGTGCGGATGCGCCTAACGGATCAGCAGGGGGTCAAGGTGTTGGCGGAAGCCGACAAGGCGATCCAGCCCGGCGAGTGGCAACTCTGGTCCGGCGAGTTCGTCGCCGCCGCAGACGCCGCCAATGCGCGGCTCGAACTCACCAGCAACGCCCCGGGCGCGTTCTGGGTCGGCGCGGTTTCGCTGCAACCGGCCGATGCCTTCCACGGGATGCGCCGCGATGTGATCGAGCAACTCCGGCTGATCCAGCCGGGCTCCCTGCGCTTTCCCGGCGGCTGTTATTCCGAGTTCTACCGCTGGCAGGACGGCTTGCTGCCCGTGGACCTGCGCCCGCCCATCGGCCCCACCGGCCTGGATTTCCTGCTGCGCGATTCCGACGATGTCGACACCCAGGAGCTTGGCACCGATGAATTCATGGCGCTGTGCCGCGAGCTCCGCTGCGCGCCCGCCCTCACCCTGCGCCTCAGCGAAACCACCCCCGCGGATGCCGCCGGCTGGGTCGAGTATTGCAATGGCAGCGCGCAAACGAAGTGGGGGAAACTCCGCGCCGACCGTGGCCAGCCGCAACCCTACGCGGTCAAGACCTGGTTCCTCGGCAACGAGCTCTACCTCTTCGGGCGCGGCGGGCTCAATGATCCTAACAACTGCGCCCGGCAGTCCAAACTCTTCGCCGAGGCCGTCCGCCAAGCCGATCCCTCGATCCATTTGACGGCCTGCACCAATCTGGTGGGCGGTAACAACAACCCGGCCTGGAACACGCCGCTTCTAGCAGAAGCCGGCAGCCTCATCGACGGGATTTCCTTCCACGACTACATGCAGGCTTCGCGCAAGCCGGGCAACCTCAAGGAATTCGCCACCGCAGCCACCACCTTTCTGTGGCCGGCGCTGCAGAAGTTCCAACGCGAGCTGGCCCGGCCCATCCTGTTCGATGAATGGAACACGGTGTGGGGATACCCCGGAACGGTCGGCATGGGACTCTACACCGCCGGCGTGCTCAACCTGCTGTGCCGTGAGGCCGACACCCTTGGCGTCGCTCAGGCGCTGTTTTTCCAACCGCTCACCGAGGGCGCCATCACCGTAACCCCCATGGGCGCCGAACTCGACGAAGCGGGCAAGGTGTTTGCCGCCTTCAGCGCCCATCAGGGCAACCGCTTGCTCAAGATCACCCCCGCTTCAAGCGCCGAGGCCGACCTCGATCTAACAGCATCGCTGGCGCCCGACGGCAAACGCATCTTTGTGACCGTCATCAACCGCAATCCGGACAGTGCCCACACCGTGGAGCTGTCGCTGGACCACTTCCAGGTGCCCGCCGGGTCCACGGCGGAGTTGCTGGTTCCCGTCGCCCTCGAGCCGCAAGCGAAGTTTGCCCAGCGCGAGGGGACGCTGGCGCTCACCGGCGGCAAGCTCGTCGCCCTGAGCGTGCCGCCGTGTGCGGTGGCCCGCCTGTGCTTGGGGCTTCCCGCCGCCAAGCGGGCCGAGTAGCCCGCGGCCGCTGGAATCCGCAGGACGGGACTTGGCAAGTCCCGCTCCCTGCACTATCCGGTCACAATATCCGGCGACGCACAATTGGTAGAAAATGCGGTGGATGGGCCTTGCCATGCAATTTGTCTTTGTGCGATCCAGCCGTTGGGCTATTCTCCGGTCAACTCATGCCTGGCAGAGCCTCTAGCAATCCGCTCACGCGCGCCGATTCCGTGGTCTTCAAGAACCTCGCGTTCAAGGCACCGCAACCAAGCACGCACTATCCAAATCTCTTCTGCGTGGGAGGCTCGGTGCATCCCGGCGGTGCATGGCCGATGGTGGTGCCCCGCGGCCAAGACGTGGCGCAAGCCGGGGCCACGAGGGACCGCCAATGATCTTCGTATTCATGGCACTGTGGACGACCGGATGGATCCTCGCCGCGCGTTTGCGCAGGCCGGACACCACTCCGGGGCCCTGCCATGCGCTGCAAACCAGCATCATCATCCCGGCTCGCAACGAGGCCCACAACCTCCCGCGATTGTTGCAATCCATTGCCGCCCAGCCGGTCCGCCCCCGGGAAATCCTCGTGGTGGACGACGGCTCAAGCGACCACACCGCCGCCATCGCGCGTGACATGGGAGCCACGGTGATCAGCTCGCAACCGCTGCCCGATGGCTGGCGCGGGAAAACCTGGGCATGCCACCAGGGAGCGCTGGCGGCGCAGGGCGACCGGTTGCTGTTCATGGATGCGGACACATGGTTAGAGCCGGATGGTCTCCGCCACTTGTTGGGGATCCGGCACGATGGCGCGCTTTCCGTCGTGCCCTATCATGCGGTGCGGCGCACCTGCGAGGATCTCTCGTTGTTCTTCAACCTGTGCATGACCGCAGGCACCGTGCCCGCCGGACTGGCAGGCCAGGTTTTGTTAGTTGGCAGGCGCCACTATCAGCGGGTGGGCGGCCACGCCGCGGTGCGCGGCCACATCCTCGAAAATTTCCGTCTGGCGCAGCACTTCCGGTCGGCGGGAATCCCGCTGCGCAGCCTGACCGGGAAAGGACTGGTGTGCTTCCGCATGTATCCGGATGGACTGCGGGAAATGGTGCATGGCTGGGCCAAGGGATTTGCCGCAGGCGCGGGTGGCACCCCACCCCGCACCCTGCTGCTGGTCATCGCCTGGCTGGCGGGACTGCTGCTGGCGCCACAGGCCGGGTTGCTAACTGGCGAATGGCTGTTGTGGGGTCCCGCCTGCGTGTTGTGCTCGTTGCAGGTCGCCTGGATCGCCCGAAAGCTCGGCGACTTCGGCTGGCCGCTGATGTTGCTCTATCCTGTGCCCCTCGTGTTTTTCTGCGGCCTGTTCGGATGGTCCGCCATGAGATCCGGGAAAACCGTGACTTGGAAAGGACGGCGGATCCATGCCGATTGAACTTCCTGTGATCTGGACCGTGACCCTCAACGTCACGCTCTGGGTTGGCATCCAGCTGGCGCTGGCATGGGGTTTCATCCGCATGCCCGCGGCATGGTTCGACGCGCCGACTGGTGCATTCGCGTTTGAAACCCGCGGGTTTTACGAGCGCTGGCTCGGCGTCAAACATTGGAAGGATCTCCTGCCGGATGGTGCCCGCTGGTTCGGCGGCGGCTTTGCCAAGAACGCATTGCTCGCCACGGATTCCGCATACCTGCTAGAGTTCATCCGGGAAACCCGGCGGGGCGAGTTATGCCATCGCTGCGCGTTGTTGTTTATCCCAATCTTTTTCCTCTGGAACCCGTGGTGGGGAGACCTGGTGATCATTACCTATGCCATCATTGCCAATCTGCCCTGCCTCATCGCCCAACGCTACAACCGCATCCGCTTGCGCCGTCTGCTTGCCCGCATGAAAGCCCCCCCCATCACATGAATGACGCTCACAAGCGCGTGATCCTGTTGCCCGGTGCCATCAGCCGTGAAAATCCACCCGCTTGACCCTGTGGCGGCCCTGTGGCGCCGCGCCGTTTCCTCTTTACAGCTTTACGGGTGGCGCGTATTTTCCCGTCCCCCGGTCCGGCCACCGGTTTCTGCAACGGCTTTCACCACGATGGGAATTTTTTAACGATGAAACTGATGACACGCATACTGATGACGGGCCTGGCGCTATACGCGGCGGCTGGAATGGCACGCGCTGGAGCGGATCTGGCAGGGGAATTTGTGGCGCCTCCGGACACCGCGAAGCCGTGGGTGAACATGTGGTGGTTCGATGAGATCACACCTGCCGACATTACCCAGCACATGGAGGAGCTGAAAGCGAAAGGCGTGGGTGGGGTGATGCTGATCGATACGAGCAGCATGCCGGGTGCGCCTTACATGAGCGACAAGTGGCGCGTCTTGTTTCGCTATGCGGTGCGCGAGGCGGACCGTCTCGGGTTGAAAATGGGGGTCAATGTCTGCGTCGGCTGGCCCTCGGGCGGGCCGTGGATCACCCCGGAGAATTCGAGTTGGACGGTGCTGAGTTCCAAAACCGTCATCAAGGGGCCGCAGCGGTTTTCCACCAAACTGGTGGAGCCCAATGGCAGGGGCGCCCTCTATGCCGATGTGGCGGTCCATGCCTATCCGATTCCCGATGAAACTTCCCCGCCGCGGCCGCAAATTACCTTGCCCGGCTATCCGGGCGAGTGGACGAATCTGCTGAGCGGCAATTTCAACGTCCCTTGGGGTCCCGGCGCCGACCCATGGATCAAAGTGGATTTCGGCGCGCCGCATCTGGTGGATTGGATCTGGACTGACGGCGCGAACCACGTCGTTATCGAGGCTTCGACCGACGGCGTCGCGTATACGCCGGTGGCCACCTGGGATTCGCAACCGCGCTGTGAATCGATCTATCGGGCGGTGCCTGCCACCACGGCGCGCTGGTTTCGTGTTGGGGTAGCGGGCGGCGTGCGCGGCTTCGCGCTGGGCACGCAAGCCGAGGTGGACCGGGTGGTTCGCCAGAACGCCAAACGGGCGATCACCCATCCGTCGAATGTGACGGGTGCCCGGCTGGCCGATCAGGTCAGCCTGGTGCGGCAAGATCTGGTGGCGTTGCCTAGCGACCGGCCGCTGCGGGTGCAGGACGCGGTTGATCTAACCGCCAAGGTCTCCGCTGATGGCACACTCAACTGGGACGTGCCGCCGGGCAATTGGAATGTGGTGCGGATCGGTCGTACCACCACAGGGATGAGCGTGGGTGGGGGGCTGTTGCCCGATTACCTCAGCCCGCAGGCGTCGGAGCAAAATTATGCGCAGGGCATGAAGCCGTTGATCGGCGATGCCGGCGCGCTTGTTGGCAAGACGCTGCAGTATTTCATTGAGGACAATGTGGAAATCGACCGTGTCTATTGTTGGACGCCGCGCCTGCTCGAAGAATTTCAGCAACGCCGCGGTTACAATCCGGCCCCATATCTAGCGGCGGTGGCTGGCGAGATCGTCGAGAATGTCACCATCACGGATCGCTTCCTGGCCGACGTGCGCCGCACCATCGCCGACTGTGTGGCCGACGGTCATTACGGCCGCTGGGCGGAACTGGCACATGCCGATGGCCTCAAGGTGCGGGCGGAAGCCGGCGGCCAGCATCATCCACGGTTGCTGTGCAACGACGGGCTGATGAATCAGGGGCGGGTGGACGTGCCGGTCGCGGAGTTCTGGGTCAATGAGTGGTGGAAGGAAAATCAGTGGGTGCCGGCCAACCATCATTCATTTTCCTTCCACCACTCCATCACCACCTCGGGTTGGGACGAGGCCGCCCAGAACGTCAACGCCAAACAGGCGGCGAGTGCCGGACACTTGTACGGCAAACCGCTGGTGGCAAGCGAGGCGTTCACCACCGCGATGCGCCGCACCGAATGGGGCGCGGCGCCAGCAGATTTGTTGCTTTACGCGAACATCGCGTTTTGCGAGGGCATCAACACCTTGTCCATCCACGGCTCGGCCACCTCCGGTCCCGCCGCCGGCAAGCCCGGCAAGATGTTTCCGGCCGGCACGCATTTCAACCACAACATCACCTGGTGGAATCAGGGCGCCCCGCAATTCCTGCTCTATCTGACGCGTTGCTCGCACATGCTGCGACAGGGGCATTTTGTGGCCGATGTGCTGTACTACAGCGGCGATGAGGCGCCCAATTTCGTGCCGCCCAAGTACATCGATCCTGCGCGCGGCTTCGGCTATGACTATGACATGTGCAACACCGAGATTTTGCTCACGCGGTTGTCGGTCAAGGACGGGCGCATTGTGCTGCCCGATGGGATGAGTTATAAGGTGCTGGTCTTGCCGGAGCAAAAAACCATGCCGCTGGAAGTGCTCGAGAAAATCAAGACCTTGGTTGAAGCCGGCGCGACGGTGGTGGGTCCACGGCCGGAACGCACCCCAGGACTCAAAGGCTACCCGCAGTGCGACGAGCAGCTCCGTGGGCTGGCTAAACAACTGTGGGGCGACGAGGATAACAAGGTCGTCATGCAGCGCGAGGTTGGCAAGGGCCGCACCATTCGCGGCAAGACAGTGCGAGACGTCCTGCAGGCGGACGGCATCGGCCCGGATTTCTCATTTCAAACGGAAGGAAAGATTCAGCCACTGATCGATGCCCAGTGGATATGGCACGCTGCTGGTGGCAACGCCCCGTTGTTCAAGAGCGAGTTGGTCATTCCTGCGGGATCTAAAGTGCAGTCCGCCACGCTCTGGGTCACTGCCGACAATGGATTTGAGTTCAAGGTCAATGGCACCTCAGCCTGCCGCGGTGACAATTGGAAGGAAATCTACCAGGCCGATTTGAAGAATCTGCTGCGGGAGGGCAATAATACCTTGCAGGTCAATGCGACTAACATAGGGGGCGAAGCCGGAGTGATTGCCCAGGTGACCGTAACCTTTGATAAGGGTGAGCCTGTGACCTTAACCACCAGCGATAAATGGTTGGCCAGCAGTGACGGTGCCGCGTGGACACCTGTTAGCGTGGTTGGCAGCTATGGCTGTGCGCCATGGGGCTCGCCCGGCTCATTCAAAGCCCCGCCGCTCCTGGACTTCATTCATCGCTCTGTCGATGGGACTGATATCTATTTCGTGGCCAATCGCAGGGCTGTGGCCCTGCACGCTGATTGCACGTTCCGCGTCAGCGGCAAGCAGCCGGAACTGTGGGATCAGGTGACGGGCGTGCAACGCGACCTGCCGCAGTTCGAGTCGAAGGACGGCAGCACCACCGTGCCCCTCGAGTTCGAGCCCTACGGCGCCATGTTTGTGGTTTTCCGCAAGGGCGTCCAACAGCCGGATGTTGCAACCCGGCAGCGCGGGGAAGCCAATTTCCCCGGTTTGAGCCAGACGCAGGAACTCACCGGGCCGTGGACCATCCAGTTCGATCCGCAGTGGTTCTATCCGACCACTGGGCTGCCTGGCGAGCAAGCCAAGGGCTTGATGGTCTTTGACAAACTGGAAGACTGGACGAAGCGGGCGGAACCGGCGGTGCGCAATTTCAGCGGCACGGCGGTCTATAAGAAGGTCTTCAGCATGCCGGCGCCGGTTGCGGGCCAGCGGTGTTATCTTGATCTGGGCACGGTCAAAGACATCGCCAAAGTGCGCCTCAATGGCAAAGACCTGGCGGTGCTGTGGTGCTCACCCTGGCGGGTCGAGATAACCGCGGCCGCCAAGCCGGGTGACAACACGCTGGAAATCGAGGTGGTCAATCTGTGGCCGAATCGCTTGATCGGCGATAACGCGCTACCTGTCGCGGAGCGGCGCACGCACACCGGGTTCAATATTGATATTGTTGATACCAGCCAACCAATCGCGGCGCTCGTGGGATGGCTCAGCAAGGATCCGCTGCCTTCCGGTCTGCTCGGCCCGGTGACCATCCGCACCGCCGCGCCGACAGCCACGAAATAATCCGCAGCTGATCCCACTCCAAACAACACTCCCGATTCTAACACCACCACCATGACTAACAAACTAACCATGAGCAGGCGCCAGGCGATGTTAATCAAGATCCGGGGGGCTTGTCTGACAACCCTCGCCCTGGCAGGCTTGGGCTTGTTGGCAGCGAACACCGCCGACGCAGCGGAGCTCCAGGATGCCGGCAAGCCCCCGGGCACAGTTACCCTTGCGCAGCTATTGGGGGAGATGAGCAATCCGGCTTCCCTGGCCCGCTGGCAGCCCGAGGAATGGACAGGCAAGCAGGCGAGCGCGTTGCGGGTGGACAAACGGCATAACCCAGGGTTCCACGCCGAGGTCAAGGAGATCGGCAACTATATTCGCGAAGAAAAAAATGCCAATGGGCAAAGCGAGTTGGTGTTGATGGAGGACCTGGGGCCCGGGGCGGTGGTGCGGATATGGTTTGGCAACCTGGAGGGGAATGCCAATACGGTCATCCGCGTGTATTTTGACGGGGATAAGCAAGCATCGATCGTCACCAAGTGCGGCGAGTTCGGTTATGGCAAAGACTTTATCAAGCCCCCGTTTGCCGCCAACCGGGCCAAGGGTGGCAATGTATACC
Source organism: Akkermansiaceae bacterium (assembly GCA_903934285.1). Lineage (GTDB taxonomy): Bacteria > Verrucomicrobiota > Verrucomicrobiia > Verrucomicrobiales > Akkermansiaceae > Luteolibacter. The sequence goes on from CAIZNN010000058.1 coordinate 18,106, forward strand.
TGCCCATCCCCTATGCGAAATCCTGCAAGATAACCGCGGAAAACAGCAAGGACTTGTTCTATGTCATCCAATACCGGTCGTATAGCCCGCAAACTCGCATCGAGACTTTCGATAGATCGCGGTATGAGCGCGCGGCGGAACTCGTCGCCGCCACCGCGGCGTCCTTGGTCAAACCCGCCGTTGACTTGAACGATTGCCACGCCGTAATCAATGAAACCCTGGCCCCTAAAGCCTCGGCTCAAGTTGATTTGAAACCGGGCAACCTGGCGGTTGATTTCCTGACCGTGAAAATTGAAGCCAAGGATATGCAGGCAGCCTTGCGCAGCACGGTTCTTAAACTCGAGTTCGACGGCACTGAAACCGTTAATTGTCCCGTGGGGGATTTCTTTGGCAGCGGCTTGGGCTTGAATCCACTCAACGACTGGATCAGAAGCGTCAAGCCAAACGGCGAAATGTCGTGCCGCTGGGTCATGCCATACCAGAAAGCGGCCCGCCTGAAAATCGAGTGCAACGGGACCGAGTCGGTGAAGGTCGCCGTGTCAGTCAATTATCTGCCCTGGAAATGGGATGATCGCAGCATGTATTTCCACTCGAATTGGGGGATTTTGGAGAAGTTGGGGATTCTGCCGCGGCCCAATTTCAATTTCATCCACATCGAGGGCAAAGGCGTCTATGTGGGAGACACCCTTAGCATCACCACGGACTCGCAGCTATGGTGGGGAGAGGGCCCCGAAAAAGTCTGCATTGACGGCGAGGGTTTCCCCTCCCAGATCGGGACCGGCACCGAGGATTACTATGGTTATGCCTGGGGCGAGCGCGAGGTGTTTTGCGCGCCTTTCCACTCCCAGCCCAGGATACCGCAAGGGCCCGCCTGGCTGGGCACCACTGTCAACACAAGGATCCGCTCCCTCGATGCCATCCCCTTCAAAAAATCGCTCAATCTGGATCTGGAAATTTGGACCCATGATAGCAATGGCAGCGTGCAAAAGTATGTGGATTATGCCGTGGCCACCTATTGGTACGGGTTCCCGGATGCCAAGGGACACTGGAGTAGCGAGCTGTCCAGGATGAAGCGACCGTGAAGCCGGTCGGCTCAGGAAACACCTTGCCCTCCCACCCCGCGATCCGCAGATAGAGCGGAAGCCGCTGGTCTGAACCAGCGCGCCTCCGTGGTCCGGGCATCCTGCCCAATACGGTTTACTTAAGACGAGACAGGGACGAGACAGGAAGAGGCGGCGGGCAGGATGCCCGCGCCACGGTGGCCCGGGCATCTTGCCCGGAGCCTCGACTCAAACCACCAAGGGTGCTAAGTAAACCGTATTGGGCATCCTGCCCGGAGTCAAATAGTCTCACATGATTTCCCGGCTGAATGCCAATATCCGGCTGAGTTCAGGATGTCTGGGGCGGTCACTGGCATCGTTTGCCCAGCGCGGCGCGGAACAAGTCGCCAAGTCCGGTGCCGGGGGGCTGCGGGGCTTTGCGGCTGGCCGCGGCGCGATCCAGAACCTGCTGGATGTGCACGTCCACCTGGCGCAGAAATGACGGCGCCACCGGGTAGCCGTCGCTTTCGTAGGTGAGGATGGGCATGCCGTGGCGGATGCTCAGCGGCTTGAGGATGGCCTCGGAGATGCGGAACGGCAGGCAGTTGAACGGGCCGATGACGATGAGGCCGTCATAGCCCTCGCTGGCGGCACCCAATCCTTTGCCCACCGTCGGAATCACCTCGCCGCACAGCGTCGGCGAGACGTGCGCGGTGGCTTTCTCGAACCCCGCGGGCACTCCGGTGGGCCCCGCAACTAACAATCCAGTGCGGCGGAACTGGCTGCGGTAACGAAGTTCGCATTTGCGCTCGCTCTCGTAACTGAGCCACTGCTGCAAGTATTGCTTGCCGTCCGGCTGGAACACCCGGGTGCAGGCCTTGGCCAAGGCCCAGCCGCCCGGCTTGAGGCCCCAACCGTTGGCAGTGTCGGCCACATCATGGTAGGCGGCATGCAGCGCCATGTCGCTCATGTCCACCGGTTTGAGAATGATGCCGTGGCTGGCATATAGAGTCGCAATGCCTTCCATGAAAAACGGACTGAAGCGCGTGAAAAAATCGCCGGTGACCGCCACCCGCGGACAAGCCAGCGGCTCGGGGCAGCGCGGCAGCGCCGCCAGCCGGTCGATCAAGCCGGGCAGGCCGGCTTGAAACTCCGCGAGTGAGGCGGTGGTGGTGGCGAGGTGTTCCCAATGTTTGCGCAGAAGCGCGCCACTCCCGGCGCTGCCGACCACGCGCAGGACATGCTCGATTTCCACCAGGATGTCGGCGACCGGGATCGCCGCGGATAGATCCTGCGTCACGTCTGTTAGGTCGAAGCCGCCGTAATCATTGTCCTTGCACAATTCAAACATGAAGACATCAGGGAGCTGCTGTTCGGCAATCCAGCGCTCGAAGTAGCCCATGTATGAGTCCACCACACACGGGGCGCCACCGCGCACCATGAAAAACCCGGTGATGTCGCCGGCCGCGCGGCGCTCGATGGCCTGCAACAATTGACCCATGCAAATGGGCAGCGGCAGGCATTCGCGGCCCGAGGTGTGTTGCAGGCCGCGCTCGAGCTGGCTGCGCTCCAACGGCAACGCCTCGCCCGGGTGCAAACCGAGCCAGCGCGCCGCCATCGCCAACGCCTGGGTGTGGATCTGCGAAAAGTTAGGAAAGACGATGCTCACCCGCGGGTCGGTGAGGGCCACCACCTCGCCGTTGGATCGAATCACCCGACCGCCGGCCGCCAGTTGGCACGGCCGGAACGCGCCGGCACCGGCGCTGGCGCTGGCCGCGGCCTGGTAATTGCGCACGATGTCGAGGAACGCTTCTAACCGGGTCTGCACCCCGGCGTCGGCGGTGTGGGCGTCGATTTCGAGAATCAAATACGGTTTGGCGCCCAGCTCGGAGGTCAGCGCCGCCTGGGTGAACGCGTCAATGGTGCAACTGAAGTTGCTCACGCACAGCAGGAACAAGTGCGGGTGTTGGCGGGCCAGCGCCGCGGCGTTGAGGATTTGGTTAGGGAAGTGCCATGCCGTCGGCCCGTCGCCGACCGCGGCGAGGCAATCGGCCGGTATCACGGTTAGGCCCATGCTGGACAGTTTTTTGCCGACCGATTGCGACCCTTCCGGGGTGAACGCGTTGTAGCTGTGGCCGACGAGCAGGATCGCCGGCTGGCCATCGCGCAGGGCGCGCGCCAAGGCCTGCCGGCCGAGCTCGCGCAGCGCCGACTCCGCCGCGGACTGGGCGCGCACGGCGGCGTCCCACGCCGGCTGGGCCACCTCGCGGGGCAGGCCCAATTCGCCCACGGCCAGCTCCACCAGTGCCGGGCAGGCGGCGTAGCCACGGGTGAAATCCAACAGCGGCGACAGGAAGCGGATGTCAGGAAACGCCTTGGCCAGGAAATACGGCCCGGCCTGGGTGATGGGGCACAGAAAGGAATCGCGGCAGGCGGTGGGCTGCGGCATGCGCGTGACGTGCGGCAGCAACACCCAATCCACCGCGCGCCGCGCCAGATCCATCACCGCGCCGTGGGCGAGTTGCACCGGAAAGCAGAAGCCGGAGTTGGCTTTCAAATCGCCGTGCGGGTCCACCTCCGATAACACCACCTCCATGCCGAGCGCGGCAAAGAACGTCGCATACAACGGATAGAGCGAATGGGTCGTCAGCGCCCGCGGAATGCCGAGTCGCGGCGCGTGGCTCGCCGCGCCGGCGTGGCTCCCGCCAAACAACACCGCGCCGCGCTGCTCGACGAGGTCCGGCGCGGCGGCGCTGCGGGCCTGGCGTTTCCATACGTTCTCGTAGAGGCTGCAGCGCCCGCCAAACGGAAACCGCCGGCCCGCCACCTCGAAGCGGTCGATGCTGCAATACAACTTGCACGCCCGACAGGTGAAGCGGCTCACCAGGCGCATTTCCGGCGCGGCGAGTTGGCGCAGGCCGGGCGCCGCCGGGTTTGTTAGTTCGGAAGCCGCCGCGCGCGCCAGCGCCAACACCGCCACCCCGAGCGCGCCGAGCAATTCGGGGTGCGGCGGAATGACCACCTGGCGGCCGACGCTGTGAGCGAAGGCGTGGCCGACCGCGCGGTTGAGGGCGACCCCGCCTTGCAGGAACACCTTCTTGCCCACGCTGCGCGGCCCCTTCACTTTGGTTAGATAGTTGGCGGCGATGGCATAGACCAGGCCGGCGGCGATGTTGTCGCGGGAGTGGCCCTCCTGCTGGGCGAGGCGGATATCCGAGTTGATGAATGCCGCGCAGGTCGCCTTGAATTGCACGGGGGCGGGTGCCGCCAATGCGATGTCGGCTATCTCGGCCACCCCGATGCCCAGATCGCCGTGGGCACTCTCTTCGAGAAACGAACCGGTGCCCGCCGAGCACGCGTTGTTCATCGCGTAATCGATGGGCACCCCGTTGCGCAGATGGATGTATTTCGCATCCTGCCCGCCAATCTCGAAGATGGTGTCCACCTCGGCATCAAAGTGGTGGGCGCCGGCCGCATGTGCCGATATCTCGTTGAAGACGTGGGAGGTGCCCAGGTAGGCGCCGACCAATTCGCGCGCCGAACCCGTCGTGGCTGTTAGAACGACCGGCTGGTCGCCCGTCGCCTCAATCAGCGCATGCAGGCACGCGCGGGTGGCGGCCACCGGATCGCCCTGCGTGCGGGCGTAATGGGTGGCCACCACCCCGCGGCTGGCACCATCGAGCAGGACCACTTTGGTGGTGGTCGAGCCGGCATCCACTCCCAGCACCAGCGGGCCGGCAGCTGGCGCTTGCCAGGCTGGCGCGGCAATGACTTGCACCAGTCCGGCATAGCGGCTGAGCGGCGGGAGTTGGCCGAGGCTGGGTTGGAGCGCAAGCTGCGGCGTCTTGTGGCGCGGGTCGTCGCGGGTCAGCAAGGCACTGCCCCACGCCTCCAACCACGGGCTCTCCGGCAGCACCACGAAGTCGGTGGCCGGCAGCTTGCTGCGCAAGGCTGCCACCATCGCCGCGTTGCGCGTCAATCCGCCGAGCAGCAGCACCCGCCCCAACTCGCACTGGCCCTTTTCTAACAACGAGATCACCTTGTTGGCCATGCTGTCATGCAGCGTGTGTAGAATGTCCTCCGGCGTGGCCTCGTTGCGGTTGAGTTTGTGGGTGATATCGGATTTGCAGTGCACCGAGCAGCGTGCGGCCAGCGGCACCACCTTGCCCTCGAACGAGCGGCGCACCGCGTCGCCGAGCGAGATGCCCATCCGGCCGATTTGCTGCACGAAAAACTCGCCGCTGCCCGCGGCGCATTTGTTGTGCGACAGCACGTTGGTGATGCGGCCGGCCGTGAGCAGATAGATCAGGAACGACTCGCCACCTAACGACACAGCCGCGGCAAACCCGCCGTTCAATTCGGTCAGCGCGCGCTGGATGGCGGCGACTTCCGAGAGGTGGCCGAGGTGGCCGGAGACGCCGCAGTACGCGGCGGCGGCGAATTCGGGGGCGGCGAGCAATTCGCGCAGCACCTGCGCCGGTTGGCCTTGGTGTGGCACGACCCTGGCGAACCGCCCGGCGCCGCCCAGCGCCACGACCTTGACCGTCAGGGCGCCGATATTGACCCCCAGGCAAACTGCGGCGGCGGGTTCCGGCAGGGCCTGCGCCGCGTGCCCGCTGATCGGGGCGGGGTCGTGACTGCCAGCCGGGGAATCACTTGTCGGGAAGCCGCGCATGAGAAATCCGGGGTGAGGATTGGAGATCTGGAGAGCTGCAGGGAAATCCCGGCACCAGAGAGGCCGTAACAAAACGGACCGATCCGCCACGACATGGCGGGCGCCATGGAACGATGCTTGCTAGGAGCGGGGTGAATGGGGGATTTTCTTCCCCTTAAAGTACTCCTTTGTGCTGCCGCACCAAGCAATCTTTTGGGAATCTTCCGGCCGGCTGTGGTGCCCATGCCGCGCTCAACGACACGATCACACCGGAAAACTTCCGCCTTTCACCGGTAATTCAACGGCAATTCACCGCTGCCACGGTCCAATTGCCACCCCGGCCGTTGTCACCGCCGGAGTTGGGGCGGCGCTGGCGGGGGGGCTCGGTCAACGTTCGCCCGGGCATCTTGCCCGGACGCTTTGCCCGGGCGGTTTGCCCAATACGGTGTACTTAAGACGAGACAGGGACGAGACAGGAAGAGGCGGCGGGCAGGATGCCCGCGCCACAGGTGGCCCGGGCATCTTGCCCGGAGCCTCGACTCAAACCACCTAAGGGTGCTAAGTAAATCGTATTGGGCGGTTTACCCGGACGGTTTGCCCGGGCGGTTTGCCCGGGCGGTTTGCCCGGGCGGTGGCGCGGGCGGTGGCGCGGGCGGTGGCGCGGGCGGTGGCGCGGGCGGTGGCGCGGGCCTCAGGCGGATTTGGACCTGAGGGGCCTGGGATGGACGCGTTCGTAGGGGGATTCGCCCGCTGCCAGGCGGAACAAGCGTTCGGCGCGGGTGCGCACGGCTTGCCGGATGAAGTAGCCGGCATACACTGTGGTTACTGCCAGCAGCGTGAGCTTTTCGAGATGTTTCATGAGCGTTGTGGGGCTGAGATTGCCGCTTCCCGGACTGGATGAATGAATAGTGCTATGCGCCCGGAGGCGTTAACAAGATAAGAAACGCCCCGCCGATGGCAAGACCAAAATTTGCATTTCAAAATTTGCGGCGGGGCGGTTTGGCCGACTGCACTATAATGCCTGGCATTATGCAGTTGACAGCGGCGGGCTGGGCTGGGCTGGGCAGGGCAGGGCAGGGCAGGGCAGGGCTGGGCAGGGCTGGGCAGGGCTGGGCAGGGCTGGGCAGGGCTGGGCAGGGCTGGGCAGGGCTGGGCAGGGCTGGGCAGGGC
>CAIZNN010000059.1 GCA_903934285.1 Akkermansiaceae bacterium
ACCCGCTTCACCTACGAAACCGCCGCCTTCCAAGGCTGGCGTCTGTCTCTCAGCAGCAAGGGAGCCGCGTTCACCAAGTATTTTTCTGACAAGAAGTACGGGGATGAGAAGAAGGCGTTCGCCGCCGCCCAGGCTGCCTTGGCCGCTTTGAAAGCCACCCTCGAAGGTGCCAAGCTGGTCAACGGCAAGCACACGGCCACGACCATCCGCAAGGCGGAGAAGATGTTGGAGCAGGCGTAGGCCCGCAGGAGCGGCCCGCGTCGCTTCCAACCCCGCCTTGGTGACTTTATTTGTGAGGCAACTCGCGGACCACAGCCGCTCCCAACTTTTGCCTCGACACCAGGTGAGGTCTCCGGCAGGTTGCCTTCGTAGGTTTTGCGTGGCACTCCCGTCACAGAAATCGAATCGGGTCCCCGGGAGTGATTAGCTCCCGGGTCCCACACCACCCTGCGTACGGCTCCGTACAGGGCGGTTCCAATCAGACTCGGGCATCAGGCCCGTAGTGAAGAATCATCCAGACGGCTCTCATGTCCGGAACACCTTGTTCCTCTAACCAACGATTGTTCAGCGCGATTCGCACAAGTTCATTCTGACTCATCCGCCAATAGCCTTTGCGGCTGCGCGTCGCCAAGTGCACCTTGTTGGGGTTGACCCCCAACGCGAGCAAATTCCGGCGGCGCGTGCGTGGCTGCTTCCATTGTTTCCAGTAATACAACCTCACCCGCTGCCTGACCCATTGTGACAAGTCCAACACTTCCGTATAGGTGGGCTGGACCTCGGATGTGGCCAATGAAACGTTGCTAAAAAAAGGGTTGCCCTAACGGGGCTGAAAGGCTATAGTTTTTTATGGCATTGCGCTTTAGGAAAATAGTGATGGACGACGTAGATATCTTCTACGAGGATACTGTCCAAAAGACGATTATCGTGCAGGAGGGCCGCCACTTGGTCACGCTGCCAGCCACCCCAGACGCCTTTTACAAGTTCAGAACCGACGTTGCCAGTATCTTGGATGTCGCAAACATGGCGGTCGAGACGGGCATACACAGTTTGCCATGAAAGCCGAGCCGCTGAAGCAGGAAGCCGGGTCGCTGGTGCGCTGCGCCCCGCAGGAGGCCACCCACTTGCGCTTGAACTTCCCCGCCCGCCGGGGCTTCGGGGATTGGCCGATCAACCCCTTTTTCCCCGCCCTTCGGTCCGGCCTCCGTCTCCTGCAACGGCCCTCACCTCAAAAGCAAATTCCTAGCAATTCCAGCAACCTGAGGAAGGGAAGGAACCCCACGTCCAATTCCGCTCCGGGCCGCACACGCTCATCGCCAGAACCATCGAGGGGACGTACCCGAATTACCGGCAGGTGATCCCGCGCGAGTTTCTGGCGGACGCCACCATCCCTGAAACCCACCGACCCGCGCTCATCTCGTGGCTGCGGTCGTTGGATGGCAAGGATGGTCATAAAAACTCCGTGCGGCTCACCTGGGAAAAGCCCGACCACCTCACGCTGACGCTCAGGGACTCCGACGCCACGGGTACTCGCATCCATGTGCCCATCACCATATCAGGGGAGAGCCAGCCACCCGTGATTGCGTTTGCGCCGGGGTATCTGGCGGACGCCCTGGAAATCGGCCCCACCCTGCGCCTCATCGACGGGCTGAGCCCCGGCATGACATCCGATCCCTCCGGTACCTTCTGTGTGATCATGCCGTGCCGTTGCACCGGGGAAGACGCAACGGAAGTTGGGGCTGCGCAGGCCGCAGCCTCGGTCATCGCGGCCATCGC
>CAIZNN010000060.1 GCA_903934285.1 Akkermansiaceae bacterium
CGATGCTGCGCCGGCGGCGGAGCCGGCGCCTGACTGGCATGGCGTGAGCGGAGCGAGCGCAATTCCGCAGGCCACAGGGCGGCACGCATCCGCCTGAAGGTTGATATAGCCCCGTAAGTGTTGAGATGTGAAACCTTCCCACCTAAAGCGTTGCACCGCACGTCCAAACCTGTATGATCAAATTCCACCCGAACAATCAAGGCCCGCTCTGTGTGCGCGTCCTCCGAGGAGCCCGGTGCGGTAGTTCCGCACGCCGGGATCTGCGAGGGGGGCCTCGGATAACCGGCGTCCCTACCTCAATCGCTCCCAAGAATTCAGCCGTCGGGGCCAAAATACGGTCCGAAAATATTCCTTGCATCGATCATAAATCCGTGCAACGGTACCCCCATCGATATGGCGACCGTAACCGTTTCACCCAAATTTCAGATCGTCATCCCAAAGGATGTCCGAGACAGGCTCGTCATGGCACCAGGCGACAAAATCGAGGTGATCCAGCTTGAGGGCCGGATCGAACTAATACCTGTTCGCTCGGCGAGTTCCCTCAGAGGCTTTCTAAAGGGGCGCAAGAACACATTCCAAAGAGAGGATGACCGATGCCTACCGTAGTTGATTCATCCGGTTGGATTGAGTTTTTTGTCGGTGGCCCCAATGCCGTTCGTTTCGAGAAGGCGATCGAGAATACGGCTGATCTTGTCGTACCCGCAATCTCGATTACCGAAGTGTATCGATGGGTGCTACGAGAATCGAGCCAAAGCGACGCTCTCACAGTCGCCGCGCTAATGAGGCAGGGAACGATTGTTTCTCTTGATGAGCGGCTTGCAGTGATTGCGGCTGAAGTTAGCCATCGCCATCGCCTGTCCCTTGGAGACGGAATCATCTACGCGACTGCTCTTGAGACATCGGCCAAACTGTTAACACAAGATGCAGACCTCGAAGGATTGCCGGGTGTTACCTACGTGCCGCACCCGACCAGAAAGAGCTAACAAATCGCCGCTGCCGACCGGCATCAGCTCCGCAACTTCATTTCCACCACTACCCCTGCGCGCCGGCGGCAGGGCTCGACGTTGGACCAATGGATAGATATGGATCCCCCCCGAGCCGCGTCGACTTGTTAGTGGTTCCGGCCGGCCGCCAGCACGGCCTCGAAGTCGTAGAGGGAGAAGCGGGGTGTGATCTGGATGAAGGGGATCATCCGCTTGCCGACCCAGGTGTCGAAGCTGCGGGTGCTGACTGAGTAACTGAACCGCATTGGGCGGGGCGGGGTGGGGCGGGGTGCCCAATACGGTTTACTTGGCACCCTTGGTGGTTTGAGTCGAGGCTCCGGGCAAGATGCCCGGGCCACCTGTGGCGCGGGCATCCTGCCCGCCGCCTCTTCCTGTCTCGTCCCTGTCTCGTCTTAAGTAAACCGTATTGGGCGGGGTGGCTGTTGGCGCCCGCCGGCGATCGGGGCTTGAATGGCGGGAGGCTGCGGTGCACATTGCGCCCATGACCATTGTGCTCGGCATCACGGGATCGATTGCGGCCTACAAGGCGGCGGATTTGGCATCGCAACTGGTGAAGCAGGGCCATGAGGTCCATGCCATCCTGACCCGCGCCGGGGCGGAGTTCATCACGCCGCTGACCCTGCAGACGCTCACCCGGCAGGCGGTGTTGGTTTCGCTCGACGATGAGAAACCATCGTGGAAACCCGGCCACATCGAGTTGGCGGATCGCGCGGAGGTGTTGGTGGTGGCCCCGGCGACGGCCAATGTGTTAGGTAATTTCGCCAATGGCCTCGCGCCCGATCCCTTGTCGTCGATCTATCTTGCCTTGCCGCGGCGCACGCCGGTCCTGCTGGCACCGGCGATGAATGGCAAAATGTGGTTGCATCCGGCCACCCAGCGCAATGTGGCGCGGTTGGTGGCGGACGGCTGTGGCTTTGTCGGCCCGGCGCAGGGGGATTTGGCGTGCGGCTATGAGGGATTGGGGCGCCTGGCAGCGGTGGAGGAGATTTTGGCGCGGATTGCGGCGTTGGGGACTGGGAAATGAGGTTCCCGGCGCACGGATGCCGCGCAAGAGCGGGCGGAAATTGCCAACCCGGATCGGCCAATGGAAACCACGGGCTTCGGAATCCGCAGTGGAAAATGGCAGGGATGTGCTGCCCCGATTTCCTGTTTCGGGTTGGAAATCGCCCGGATTGGCGGGAAAATTGCAGAATTTGCGACTTTGGGCTTGCATCGTGATGGGGGATTGGGCAATTTCCGCGTCCCGAATTATGGCAAAGAAAAGTTGGATCGCTCGCAACGAGCGCAAAAAAAGAACGGTCGAGAAATTCAGTGAGCTTCGCATGAAACTCATCAAGGAGAAGGACTACATCGGTCTTTCCCAGTTGCCGCGCGATGCGAGCCCGACCCGGGTGGTGAATCGTTGCGCCGTGACTGGTCGGCGCCGTGCATTCCTCCGCCGGTTCCGTCTTTCCCGTATCAGCTTCCGCGAACTGGCGTCTGCCGGGATGATCCCAGGCGTGACCAAATCCAGTTGGTAAGCTGGCGGCTTTGATTTTGGCGCGGGGTGGCAACCACCCGTTCCCGCGTCTCCGCAATGCCCATTTACGAATACGTTGCCGAAACCCCGGATGATCCCGAGCAGTCGTGCCGCATTTGCGCGCGCGGATTTGAATTGCGGCGACCGGTCGACCGGGCCCCCTTGATGGTGTGCCCGCTGTGCAAAAGCCCGGTGAAAAAGGTCGTGTCCCGGATTCACACCCCCACCCTGACCAAGCCGCTGTCGGTGAGCGCGGCCAAGCAGGCTGGGTTTACCGTGCTGCAAAAGCGCGACCAAGGGGTGTACGAACGACTCTGAACCGATGAACGGCATCGGCATCACGGTACTGGCGAGCGCGGGCGGGACGGCATATCAATGGCCGACACCGGGCGAGTGGTTGCTGTACGTGAGCGGCATCATTTTGTTTCTGATACTCAACGGGTTGTTTGTGGCGGCGGAGTTTGCCTTTGTCAAAGTGCGCCCCAGCCAGATCGAGGCGGAGGCCAAGGACAGATCCAGCGGGGCCCGTGCGGCGCGCAAAATCGTCGAGGACATCAACCCGTATCTCTCCGCCGCCCAGCTTGGCATCACGGTGGCCTCGCTGGCACTCGGCGCGCTGGGTGAACCGTTCATCGAAAAACTGGTGGGGCCGCCCCTGCAACAAATCCCGTGGTTCCCCCCCGGGTTGGTGTCCGGCTTGTCGTGGGTGTTGGCGATCGGCTCGTTTACCATGCTGCATGTGGTGATAGCCGAGCAATTGCCGAAGATGATAGCGATCCGCCGCGCGCTTGCCACGACGTTGTTTTTGGCGCGGCCGATGCGCTTGTTTTACAAACTTTGCAGCGTGCCGATCCGCATGCTCAATGGCGCGTCGAACTGGCTGGCCCGGGTGATTTGCCGCATCGAACCGACCAACGAGCACGACCAGGCCCACAGCGCCCAGGAGCTCGCGTTGCTGGTGGCGGAAAGCGAGCGCTCGCAGGAAGTCACCGAGACCGAGCGCGAGATTCTGGAAAACGCGCTTGAACTCAACGAAGTCTGGGTGCGCGATATCATGACTCATCGCAGCGAAGTGGTGGTGGTCGATGCCGATGTGGCCTTTGAAGTGACCCTGGAATTGGTGCGCAGCTCCAAACACACCCGCTTCCCGTTGGTTAAGGGTCACCTCGATAACGCCATCGGCTTCATTCACGTCAAGGATTTGCTCAAACTGGTGGGCGAACCCAAGCCCGATATCATGGTCATCAAGCGCGACCTCAAGGTGGTGCCCGAAACCATGCCGCTGGATGTCCTGCTGAAGTTTTTCCTCAAGGAAAAAACCTCGCTGGCCTTGGTGGCCGATGAGTTCGGGCACGCCTCCGGTGTGGTCTTTCTCGACAATGTGATCGAGGAACTCGTCGGCGACATCCAGGACGAATTCGACAACGAGCGCTCCGCGTTCACCCGCATCAACCAGGACGAGTTCGTCACCGATGGCACCACCACCCTCAACGAGTTGGCCGACTACGAGGAGGACCTCTATCTGGAAAGCGGCGAAGTGACCACCGTCGGCGGCTACATCACCCAACAACTCGGCCGCTTCCCGGAAGTCGGCGAAGCCATCACCATCCGCGGCCACGAAGCCAAGGTCACCAGCACCGACGGCCGTCGCGTCGGCCAGATTCATTTCCGCCGGCTGGTCGACTCCAACGGCGAGGCCGTGCTCCCGGATAACGGATAGCTCGTGGGGAAGAAACCACTGATGCAGACTGAGAAGACTGATGCCACTGATTGAAGATTTCTTCTGTGCTCATTGGCCTCAGTGGATTCAGTGGATTCAGTGGAATCGGTGGATTCAGTGGTTCATTTCACCCGATCTGCCACTCCAAGTTCCGCATCCATCCCAGCCCTCATGCTTCAGCCGCGCAATTTGCCTGAGATTATTTGAATTGCAGCCAGTCAGGCGGCTGCCATTGCCACGCCGTCCGAAGCAGGAACTGTGAAGTGGATTGGATGACGCTGCGGACGGGCGTGGGGCACTCATCGCGAGAAAACATTATCCGGAGGCATGTTCGGCCTTGTCAGGGGGCGCTTCACCAGCTTGACTGCGTCGTCCCCCCAAAAATTTCACCGTGAAAGCCCACGAACTTTACGCCGCTGTTGACCCCGCCATTGTAACGCAAATGCTCGACTGGTTTCGTGCCAACGACCGCAATGTGTACAAGTCTGCCGTCGCCACGCTTGCCGGCAACCGCAAGCTGCGCCCGGTTTTCATCCAGAAAAAATCCCTGGCCGAGCAGTATGCCTGGATTCATAAGACGATGAAACTCAATGCCTGCGACACCATCGGCGAGCATCTGCTGCAAGCGTATCTGATGGCCGGCCAGCAATCGTTGCTGGGGATGTTCTGCGATGGCATGGGCATTCCCCACGATGGCAAGGGCTCGGTGGTCGGCGATTTGCCCAAGCGGCTCGACGCGGCGCGCTTGGCGGAGACCATCGACCGCTTGCTCGGGCTGTTTGAGCCGAGGTTGCTCACGCTGTATCTGCATTGTTTCAATTTGCAGGTGCCCGGCGGCTGGGCCGATCTCACGGCAGTACTCGACACCGATCCGCGCCTCACCCTCGCCTGAGGGCTTGGCGGTGCGTGGCGGGAACCCGGCCTGCCCTGCCTGCGCCGCGCGGCCGCCCCGCCTTTCAGCGTTTCAGCCTTTCCGCATGCCCAAGGTCCACATCAGAACCTACGGCTGCCAGATGAATGAGCGCGATTCCGAGCAGGTTGAGCGGATGTTCATCGAAGGTGGCTACACGATCACGGCCGATGAGGCCGAGGCCGACGCGATTCTCATCAACACCTGTTCGGTGCGCGATCAGGCCGAACAAAAAGCGTTAGGCAAAATGGGCATGCTGGCGGCCCAGCGCCGCCGCCGGCCCCATGTCGTCTGTGGGTTCATGGGCTGCATGGCGCAATCCCGCGGCGAGGAGTTGTTGGGGCAGTTTGCGCATCTGGATCTGGTGCTGGGCACCCAGAAATATCACAAGGCGTTTGGCTACGTCGACGCGATTCTGCGGCGCCGGCTGGAAGCGCGGATGGACGAGCCGGAGCACTCGTTGACCGGTGCCAGCGTATGCGACATCGCCGAGGAAGAAGGTTCGCAAAACACCATCCGCGACCATTTGGCCAAGGCGCGGCAGGCGTCCGCGTTTGTGTCGATCATGCAGGGCTGCAACATGCGCTGCACCTTCTGCATCGTCCCGGATACCCGCGGCCGGGAACGCAGCCGGCCGATCCAGCAGATCGTCGATGAGATCCGCCAGCTCGCCGCGCAAGGCGTGAAGGAGGTCACCCTGTTGGGCCAGATCGTCAATCTCTACGGCCGCACCGAGTTTCCGCGCGTCGCCGGCAAGTCGCCGTTTGTCCAGCTCCTCGAAGCCGTCCACCAAGTCGAGGGCATCGCCCGCATCCGCTTCACCTCGCCCCATCCCATCGGCTACCGCGACGACTTGGTGCGGGCCTTCACCTATCTGCCCAAGCTCTGCTCGCACCTGCATTTCCCGATGCAAAGCGGCTCGGATCGCATCCTTGAGGCGATGCGGCGGCCGTACAAAAGCGAAAAATTCATCGCGATTTGCGAGGCCATGCAAGCCGCCCGGCCCGGCTTGGCCATCACCACCGACGTCATTGTCGGGTTTCCCGGGGAAAGCGCCGAGGATTTCCAGGCCAGTGTGGCGGCGGTGGAGCGCCTGCAATTCGACAATGCCTTTGTCTTCCGCTACTCGCAACGGCGCCACACCCCGGCCGCAGAGTTGGCCGGACAACTGTCCGAACAGGTCAAGGAAGAACGCAACCAGGTTTTGTTGGAGACGGTCAACCGCATTGCCATCGCGAAGAACCAGGCGCTTGTCGGCACCCGCCAGCAGGTGCTGTGCGAGGGGTTGTCCAAGACCAACGCCACCCGCCTAACAGGGCGCACGTCGCACAACAAGATTGTCATTTTCGAGGGGGAGGCCGCGCGCCTGACCGGTCAGCTGCTCGATCTGCACATCGGGCATTCCACCGGCTTCACCCTTTACGGCACGGTGTGCTAGCGAGGCTGCGCCTCAGACCCAGGAGGCAAGACCCAAGACGGCAAGACGGCAAGACGCAAGACGCAAGACGCAAGACGGCGAGAGGCAAGAGGCAAGAGGCAGAATCTTACCTAACGACAACCGATTGCCATTTTCAAGGGGTCCAAGCGCGCAGGTGGCATGCGGCTGACCGGGGCTGCAGGAGGCCGGGGCGCCCGCCCTGCGCCTTGGCACGCAGGCGCCGGGGGGGGGATGGCGCTGGTGGCAGTGCGGCGCGGGGCGGCGGCTTTTTTTGTGCCAGCTGCGGAATTTTGGACAAATTCCGGGGTGGCTGACGTATTGAGGGTGCTATGAAATACCTCGGAGTCGTATCAGGCTTGGCGCTCGCCTTGCATTTTCTTGTTTCGCCCAGTCTTGCCGCCGACGCCAATGGTGCGGACCCGGGCGCCGCGGCGGCACCCAAGAAGCATCAGCTTTCCGAGTGGCAGTTGGGACCGTTGTTATTCGGGCCAAAGCGCGCCTTGGGCGAGCTCAAGGGCAAGGTGGTGCTCATCGAGCACTGGGGCGTGCGCTGCCCGCCATGTCTTGCGGTGATGCCGCATCTGGCCGAGATCGACAAGAATTTCCGCGACAAGGGGTTGTGCGTCATTGGCGCCGAGATGTGGGGTGGTTCCAAAGAGGACATCAAGCCCCTGCTGGACAAGGCCGGGGCCGAATACACCGTCACCTCGGGGGCCTCGGGGCCGATTCCGGTCACCGGCGTGCCGGCGTGCTTTCTGTTCGATGGCCAAGGCGAGCTGGCCTATGCTGGCTACCCGTCCGGCCCGGAGTTTGAAAATGCCATCAAGGATGCCCTGGCCAAATTGCCCGTTGGCGGCGGCGGCGGCGGCACGTTGATCCCGACGCGGACCTGGACCAATTCGGATGGCCGTGAAATCAGTGCCGCAGTCAAACGGGCGGACGCCACCAACGTCACGTTCCTGATGCCCAATGGCAAGGAAGTCGCCTATCGGTTGGACAAGCTGTCCGAGGAATCGCGCGGCATCATCGCCCAGGCGACTCAGGCCAAGCCGTGATGTGAGCGCACCGCGCCGCCCTGATGGCGTGCCTCACGGCTTGCGTGGCTTCGCCCCAGACCCAAGACGGCTAGTCGGCTCGGCTGAGACTTCGGCGAGCTCAGTCGAACCGCCCGCCGAACGCCCAGGACCCGGGGCGCAAGACGATGAATTTGACCTGACGCCAGCACCTTGCCCAATACGGTTTACTTAGCACCCTTGGTGGTTTGAGTCGAGGCTCCGGGCAAGATGCCCGGGCCACATGTGGCGCGGGCATCCTGCCCGCCGCCTCTGCCTGTCTCGTCCCTGTCTCGTCTTAAGTAAACCGTATTGAGCACCTTGCCCGTTGCAAGGACTCTTGCGCCGCGGCGGTGCCCGCGGCTGCCGCTGGTGGTGATTCAACACTTGTCACGAGCGTGGCGGCAGCCCAAACTTGCGGCGTGGAAACTGAATCGTCCGAGCCGTCATGGCGTGTGTTGTTGGCCTCAGCGGTTGGCTGCGGGTTGTGTGTTTTGTTAGGGATTTACTTTGATCGTTTTCCCGAGCTCAACAATCTGGCGCATGCTTGTTACGCCACGGCGTTCCTGCTCGGTGGCTGGGATGCGGCGGTGGATACCTACGACCGCCTCAAGCGCTTCCATCTGGACATCCACTTTCTGATGTTGGCGGTGGCGATAGGCGCGGCGGCGATTGGTGCGTGGTGGGAGGGAGGCGCGCTGTTGTTTTTGTTCTCGCTGAGCAACGCGCTGGAAGCCCTCGCCCTGGCCCGCACCGAACGGGAAATCCGCAGCCTGTTTCGCGATGCGCCTAAAACCGCCACCCTCGTCGCCGCCGATGGCACGGAGCGCGAGGTGCCCGCCGACAGCCTGATGGCCGGCCAGACGATCCGCATTCTTCCCGACCACCAAGTTCCCGTCGATGCGCGGGTGCTTAGCGGCCAATCCGCCGCCGATGAATCGTCGCTGACCGGCGAGGCGGCGCCCGTCGAAAAGCAACCCGGCGACACCGTGTTCAGCGGCACCCTCAACACCTACAGCCCCTTGCTGGCGGAAGTTCTCCGGCCACTTGCCGAAAGTGCCCATGCCCGGATTATCCGCCTCATCCGTGATGCGCAAGCCAGCAAGGCACCGTCGCAGCGCTTCACCGATCGCTTCGGCACCCGCTATACCATCGGCCTGCTCGCCCTAACTGTCATCATGTTCTTCGTCTGGCACCTCGGGTTTGGTCAGCCCGCGTTTGAGTCCAGTGCCACCACCCGCTCCGCATTCTATCGGGCGATGACGCTGCTGGTGGTGTGTTCGCCCTGCGCGCTGGTCATTTCCATCCCCTCCGCGGTGCTCACTGGCATTGCCGCCGGCGCACACCGCGGGATTTTGTTTCGCGGCGGCATCGCCTTGGAAAACTTCGCCACCATCAATCGGCTCGCCGTGGATAAAACCGGCACCCTGACTAAAGGGGAGCTCGCCCTCATCGCCATCGATGCTTCCGGTTTCGGCCTCGACGACGAAGTCCTCCGCCTCGCCGCCGCCCTGTCCCGGCAATCGAAGCACCCGGTGTCGCGTGCCGTTGCCAATGCCTATCTCCAACACCACGGCCACGATGCGCCGCCCGCCACCACCCTCACCTCGCTGCCCGGCCAGGGTCTGCGCGGCGAGGTCAATGGCGCTATGGCCGTGCTTGGCCGCCGTTCGCTCTTTCCAGACCACGCCTGGATCCAAGCCTTGCCCGATCCCGAACCCGGCCTAACCGAAGTGCTGGTCGCCTCCGCCACCCTCGCCGGCCGCATCTTGTTCCGCGACGCGCTGCGGCCGGAAGCCGCCGCCCTCATCGATCAACTCCACCGCCAGGGCATCCGCGTCACCATGCTCACCGGCGACCGCCCCCAGGCGGCCGAACTCGTCGCCAGGGAGTTGCACCTCGACGACACCCAGGCGGGTCTGACGCCTGAGGGCAAGGTCGCTGCCATCCGCGCCTGGCGCGCCGCAGGCGAGCGTGTGGCGATGGTTGGCGATGGCGTCAACGATGCGCCCAGCCTCGCCGCCGCCGATGTGTCCATCGGCATGGGGCTGCGCGGCTCCGATGCCGTGCTCGAACAAGCCGATGTGATCCTGACCCAGGACAAACTCGAACGCGTGCTCGAAGCGCTGGTCCTGTCCCGCCGCTGCCGCGCCATCATCCGCCAGAATGTGGCGATTTCGTTAGGGGTGGTTGTGTTGTTAGCCATCTCCGCGCTGGGTGCCTGGATCCCGCTGCCGCTCGGCGTGCTCGGCCACGAAGGGTCCACCGTCGTCGTCGTCCTCAACAGCCTGCGCCTGTTGTGGCGCTGAACGGCCTGGGCTTGCTTGCGGAGCGCCGGCTTTAGCCGGCGTGTCACGCGGGACCGCCCCGGAGTGCCGCCGCCGGTCTCAAGCGCCGTGCTCCCAGTGGCGGATTTGGGCGAGGAGGAGTTTTTCGTGGCGGGGGTCGGCGGGCCGGCCTTCATAGCGGGTCGCATAGTGATAGTCTAACAAATCGTCGCGGAACGCCAAGTCCGCGGAGAGGCGGGCCAGATGCTGGCGCAAGGTCATTTCCGCGGGCATCGGCACCCCGCGGCGCGCGGCGGCCCGCCGCCAGGCGCTTAGATAGGTGGGTGTCGTCACCGCCGACTCGCGGGCGTCGGGGGCACCTTGGCTGGCGCGCTGGCGGGTCACCCCGCGCCACAGCAACAAGCCGAGCGCGGGCAGGCCGCAGCCGAGGGTGAGCCACAAGGCGGCGGCGGCGGGTGAGGCATGAGCGGGCGACTGGTCCGGCGGCAGGTCCGGGGCGTGGCTGGTGTCGGTGCCGGGCGGTAGTTCGCCGGGTGGGGCGATGCGTGACCGCTCGCCGGTGAGCGCCGCCGGGGGCGTCGGATCGAGCACCACCCAGCCATAGCCCTCGAGCTGGACTTCGGTCCAGGCGTGCGCCTCGCGGGCGCGGAACACGAACAAATTACTAGATTCGTAGTAGGTTCCGCCGGCCCAGCCATAGGCGGCGCGGGCGGGCACGCCGAGGGCGCGGGCGAGCAGGGCGCCGGCGGTGGCGAAATATTCGCAATGGCCGCGTTGTTCGGCGAAGAGGAAATTTTCGATCGGGTCGAGATCGCGCGGGTTGGTGGAAAGCAGCGAATATTGGAGGGTGGTGCGGAGATGGTTTTGGAGGTTGAGCAAGCGCTGGGGCAGGGTGCCGGAGCCGGCGGCGAGGGTGGCCAGTTCGCGCAATCTGGGGGTGAAGGTGCCGAACTCCGGCAACTCGGTGAGGACTGCGGGAGGATCGGGCCAGGGGCGGATGGCGGCGTCTTCGGGCAGGTCTTCCAAGCGCAGCGGTTTGGAGGCCGCGACGTAGTCATAGCCGGAGGGGGTGGGTGCCGGCGGCAGCAGATGCAAGCCGTCATCGAGGCGGGTCAATTCCGGGATGGCGGCGGTCACGGCGCCTTGGAGGGCGGTGAGGACGTTTTGGCCGCCGCGTTCGCAGCTATGAAACACCTCGTGGACAATCGCCCGGCCCGGGCGCTGGTCCAAGGCGATGAAGCCGGCGGCATCGGCGTGGAGCCATTCTGCGGATGCCGGCGAGGCGCTCCAGGCGGCGCGCTCATAGCGGCTGAGGGCAAAGGCCCGCACATACGCTTGGTGCTGGAGCAACTCGACGGCATCGCCCGGGTCGCGCAGGCGCAGGAAGATTTCCGGGCGGTTGCCCGGCTTGAAATTCGTGCGTTTGGGCAGCGGGCGGCGGGTTGCCGCATCCCACAGCCAATTGCCCGGGTGCGGGGCGGCGGGGCCGGCGGTGGCGGCGTTGCGGGCGGCGGCGTGTTGCGGGCGGACTTGGTTTTCGAGGGCGAGGGCGAGGGCTTCCAGCGGTTGGGGTGCGGCACTCAGCAGCCACAGAAAGCCGCTGCCGACCGCCAGCACCATGCCGGCGATCCAGCCATAGTCGAGCCAGTTGGCGCGTCGGCGGCCGCTGGCGGCGGCAGTGGGTGGGGCGGGTTGGTGGCCCCAAAAGACCAGCGCCCCGGCTAACAACAACAGCGCCAGCCCGGCTGGCAGCAGCGGCCACCGCGATTGCGGGGCCACCCCCAGCAACACGTAGGCGAGGGCGGTTGTCACCAGCAAGATGGGCAGGCGCGCGATCATGGCCGGGGGGCGGTGGTGACCCGGAGGGGTGGTTGGCGCAGATCCGGGGTGAGGATTGGCAAGCGGAGTTTTGGCAAGGCGGGCAGCCATGCCGCCGGCGGCATGTCGGAGAGCACGACGAGCGTCTCGTCGTCGGCGGTGCGCTTGGCCGCCGCCTGCAAATCGTGAGCTTCGGTGCCCGCCGCGCGCACGGCGCGGGCCAACACCTCCTGACACGCCGCCAATTGGGCCAAGGTGGCTGCCGGATGGTCGAGCCAGTCATCAAAATCGCCGCGCAGGCGCACCGGGATGCCGAGCCCGTGCAAGTGGCGCAAGGCTCCGGCGGCCATCGACAGTGCCCGCTCGAAGCGTTCCGGGCGGATCAGGCTGCCATCCATGCCGAACGAATGAAACAACACCACACAGCGCCGCGGATGAAAACCCGGCGGCTCCGCTTCCCGCACCACCAGCCCGGCACCGCGCGCCCATGAGCGCACCGAGGTGGGCCAATCGATGCGTCGTGGCGAATCGCCCGGTTGCCAAGGGCGCAGCCCGCGCGGTTCGCCGGCCGCCTCGCCGGCGGCGGCCCCTTCCAGCGGCGAGGTGTCCAGCAGCACGCCCAAGGCCCGCAGCCCGCGCGGCACCAGCGGCCGCGGCAACACCAACAGCGGATGCGCCAGTGCCAGCACCCGCCGCATCTCGAATAAACCCAGTGGAAACCCAGATTTCAGGCGCACCGGATGGCGCTCTTGCCAGGCGCGTTGCGGCACGGCCATCCGCAGGTCCAAATCCGCCGCCGAGCCCGCCGCTATCCAAGGGGCCTGGCCGCCGGCGCGTGTCGGCCCCGGCAGTTCCAGCTCGATGTGGATGGCGAACGTATCCCAGAACTGCCGCGGGTTGCGCAGCGTCAGCACCGCCGGAAACATCACCCCGGCTGGCACCTTGTTGGGCCCGTCCAGAGTCACCTGCAGGCGTGTTAGATTGAGCCGGCCCAGCGCCCAAGCCAAACCCAGCAGGCACCAGGCACCCAAGCCCAGTGCCGCCAATATCCCGTCGACCCGCCACAGGCCGGCCACAAACAAGGCAAAGCCGGCTCCGCCCAGCACCGCGCCGCGGGTGCTGGGCTGACTCGTGATGGCGAGTTGCGAATTGAGAATCACCTGCGCCATGCTGCACCATCGGGCTGCAATGTCACGTCGCAGTCGCTGGCTGACGGGGGCCATTTTGCGTCCTGCGGAGGCCGGGGCCAATGTCATCGTCACCATGACGGTGGGATCGGGCACCGCTCTGAGCGGGGTGGTGCCGCCCACCCTCGCGCTCAACAAATCCCTCGGCCACAGCCACCGCCACCGGGGGGTGGGCCTCCTCGCAGTTGGAGAGTTACACCGCCGCGGGCGATCCGGTGGATGTGAGTAGCTATGGCAGCTTCACCTTCACCGGCACCACCCTCACTTGGAATGCCGTGCCCGAGCCCACCAGCGCGCTTGCCGGCCTGTTGCTGGCTGCCGGGTTGTTGCGCCGCCACCGCGGCGCGTGGTCTGAGGGTGCGCCGGACGGCTCTACGGCCTGAGGCAATGGTTCACTCCGCCAGCACCACCCGCAGCCGGACGAAGCGCAGCGGGACGCCGCCGGTTGTTAGGGAATCCGTGATTTTCACCCGTTCCCAGCGCGGGTTGATGGGGGTGAGGGTTGTGCTGCCCACCGCGTGCCAAGTCTCCAGATCTGACGAGAACTCAGCGGTGTATGTCAGGCCGGCACCGCTGGCGCTGGTGCGGCGGACAAACTCGATGGTGAGCCGGTCACTGCCGGCGGCGGATTCCACGCGCACGGCCGGCAGGCCGCGCACGCCGGTGTCAGGTTCGAGGGTCGCCCGCTCATTGCAGGTCGGGTCGAGGTTGAGGGCGTTTTCTAGCAAATTGCAGATGCCGTCGCCATCGAAGTCCGCCGCCGGTCCGCTGCTCGCGGGGGTGGCAATTTGCGCGGGCGTGAAGTAGAGGCGCTGCCAGGCACTGTAGCTTTCGGGTGCCAGGCCCCCCACCTCCGGGGCGATGGCTGCGATCCACGCCAAGGACGCCGCGATGCGGGAGCCATAAAAGCTCGATGGCAGGTCTTGCTCCTGGTCGTCGATGAGCATCCACTCCGGATCCTTGATCTCCAATCCACCCATGTCATACAGCGCCGCATCGAAGCCGTCGCCTGACCCGCCGGTCCGGAACGGGCCATCCACTGCGAGGTTGATGCCGGCGAGCCGCCACAATCCGTTCTCCAACACAAACATGCCGCCACCCGAATCGCCCGCCGAGAGGTGGCATTCCCCGGCAACCCCGGGCTTGTCAAAATCGCAGGCGAGCAGTTCCCCGTAATCCGGGTCGCTGGCGATGCCGACCACCGTGTTGCGGCCCCAGCGCTGGACTGCGTCACCGGGCCCCCAGTGCCAGCCTTTCGATTCGCCCGACACCACGATTTCGTCGCCGCGCCGGGTGCCCCGGCCAAACACCGTGGCCGTGGCCCCGACGTCTGCCACCCCGCTTGAAAGCGGGGCATACGTCGGGAATGGTTTGCTTCCCGCCACTTGCCAAATCCGCAGATCGGTGGTCGACGGGCTGTCGTAAACCGCGGTGGTCGTATAACTGTCACCGTGAAAATCAAAGGTGTCGCCCACGATCCCCCCGATGTGTTTGGCGGTGATGAAAAAACACGGCGCTATCGGCACCCCCAGAAACCCGCCAAACTTCCCCTCATACTGCCAGCCGGAGTTGTCGCCCGGCGTGGCGGTGTGATATTGCGGGTCGGCTGTTGTTAGAAAAATGACCGCCTCACTGCGGCTCGCCCAGCCCAGGGCGAGCAGCACGCCCACAAGCGCCCTGGTGCCACGCATCGTCACGCCCGGACCTTAGCACGTTTGCCGCAAAATCAAAGTCTGACACGCGATTTTTTGCCGCGGCGCATGCCGCGGCAATGTCCGCCCCGCCACCCGCCGGAACATGGCCACAGACAAACAATGGAAATTGCTGTTGCATCGTTGGCACAGTGACCCGCAAGCTCCGGCTTGCCCGCGCTCTCCCAATCTGCTAACCCCAGTTGCAACGGTGACCGCCACCCTTCCGTGGCCGACTGCCCCCACCTCGCCGGGAGCTTATGGCAACGGCTTGCCTGATAGATTTGCCGCTCATGAAAATCTCCTGCCCCAATCCATCCTGTTGCCAGCATTTGAGCGGTCCCAAGGCGCTGATGGGGCGCCGGTTCTCGTGCCCGGCATGCGGGCACTCATTCATCTGGACCGACTGCTTCCACGCCGGCGACTTGTTCGTGATCTACGACCTTGAGACGACCGGGCTCTATGCGGATTCCGACGAATTCATCCAGATCGCCGCTGTGAGATTGAGGGCCGGTTGCCTGTGCCCGGCGGAAACCTTCTTCAGCTTTGCCCGCCCGCGCCAGCGCATCTCGTCATTCATCACCAGCTACACAGGCATCAGCAACGACGATGTGCGCGATGCACCGCGACCCGAGGAGGTGCTCTGCGGCTTCGCCAAATGGGCTGGCGACGCCACCCTCATCGCCCACAACGGCAAACGCTTCGATGGCAAATTCCTGTCCGCCACCTGCCTGCGCCACCGCCTGCCGACACGCGAGGCGCAGTGCATCGACTCAATCCACATCTCAAAAATGCTCTTTGGCAACACCCGTGGCACCGGGCATTCCCTCGACCACGTGAAGTCACGCCTCGGCTTGCGCGATACCGCCATGCGCCGGCACGATGCGCGTGGCGACGTGGATCTGTTGGGCCGGGCGGTTGAGGAGATGTCGCGCAGACTCAGCCTTGATGCTTCATTCAATGGCGTGCCCCGCCACGCCACGCTGTTGCCCAACGGTTGAATCCATTGATGACATCAATCCAATGCGGATGTTTGGTTCAGCCCGCGCGTCCGGGTGCGAAGGCGGGCAAGAGAAGGGCGGGCGTGAACCATGCGGCTTCAAGTGACCCGGATTTTCCCTTTGGGGTCACGGTTTAGGGCGCCGCCTGCAGTCCTTGAAAAAACAAATGCGTTGTCGTTAGGTTGAATTTCTTCGTCTTGCGTCTTGGGTCTTGTGGTCTTGGGTCTTGTGGTCTTGGGTCTGAGGCGAAGCCTCGCTAGACACTTTCTGTCCTATTGAGTGGGCCTTTTCCTTGTAGGTAAAGGAACTTGCGGGGAAACTTCAAGCAGTCCCAATACGGCCGGGTGATCCTGCCCTTCGCCCTGCTGCGGCGCTTGGAATGCGTGCTGGCACCCATCAAGCCCGCCGTGCGTTCGATCTGCGACCCGACCGCGGGCACTGGCGGTTTCCTTTCCAGCGGGATGGAATACGTCCATGAACTCAATCCCAAGGCCCGGCTCGCCCCCTTCGGCCAGGAACTTCAAGGGCCACGACGGCCGCTTCGGTCGCGGCCTGCCGCGGGTCTCGGACGGCTCGCTCTTGTTCCTGCTGCATCTGGTTTCCAAGATGCGGCCCCTGCGCAAGGACAAGGACGGCACCATGCAGGGCGGCTCGCGCATCGGCATCATTCTCAACGGCTCGCCGCTGTTCACCGGCGGCGCGGGCTCCGGCGAATCGGAGATCCGCCGCCACCTGTTGGAAAACGACCTGGTGGCAGCCATCGTCGCGCTGCCCACCGACATGTTTTACAACACCGGCATCGCCACCTACATCTGGATTCTCTCCAATCACAAGCCCGCCCATAGAAAAGGCCTCGTCCAGCTCATCCACGCCGCCGAGTGCAGCGAGAAGATGCGCAAAAGCCCCGGCTCGAAGCGCAAGCAGCTCTCCGAGGATCACAAGTGCACCGGCTGGATTGTGCCCTAAGGAGTCCGGTGCTGGAATTGAGTGTGTGATTTCATGGGGGGTGAGGAATTTAGTTGAAAAATTATCTTTACCAATTACGTTAAGGAGAATCTACCCCAAGCCCGCATCCACGAACTGAAAGGAAACCGCAAGAAACAGTTCTCCGCCGACCTTTGCCACCCCTATCGCCTTGTTTTCACTGCCGGGGACAACCCCGAGCCAAGGAAAGATGACGGCGGATGGGATTGGAAACCCATCACCATCATTGATATCCAAGAAATCGCCGCCACCCATGAGTGAAACCAACCCCATCGAAGACTTCGCGACCCCGCCCGGCGTGACGCTTCAAGACAGCCTGGACGCTCTCGGAATGAGCCAAGCCGAGCTATCCGAACGTGCCGGGATTAGCGGCAAGACCATCAACCGGATCATCAAGGGTATTGATCCGGTGACGCATTCCACCGCCCTGGCGTTGGAAAAAGTTCTCCAAGTCCCGGCCGGATTCTGGCTCAAACTGGAATCAACCTACCGCGAACACATTGCCCGGCAAGTGGAGGCGCGGACGTTGGCAGGATTTGCGCATTGGGCGCGTCGTTTCCCATACCCGGACATGATCCGCAAAGGGTACGTTACCGCAGCGCGGAGCGCCGGGGAGAAGGCCGCGGTCTTGCTGCGCTTTTTCGGGGTGGCGACTCCAGATCAGTGGCAGGCGGTTTATCAGGATATGGAATTGGAGCGTTCATTCCGTAAGTCAGAGGGAACCAGCGACCGGATGCCAGTGCTTTCGGCATGGTTGCGGCGAGGTGAAATCCTCGCACAGTCGGCGGGTGGTGGGGAGTTTGACGCCACCACCTTTTCTCAAAACCTCCACACCATCCGCTCATTCACCCGCGAGGTTCCCTCGACGTTTGTCCCAAAAATGAAAACCCTTTGCGCCGAAGCTGGCGTCATTTTCGAACTGGTTCCAGAATTGCCAGGGTTGGGCGTGAGCGGTGTCATGCGCTGGTTCCACGGGCGCCCCCTCATCCAGCAATCGCTCCTTTTCAAAACGAACGACAACTTTTGGTTCACCTTCTTCCATGAAGCAAAGCACGTTCTGCAAATGCGCAAGAAACAGATTTTCATAGAGGGAGGAAAATCCCAGCCCGAAGACATCAAGCGCGAGGAAGAAGCCAACCGCTTCGCCGGTGAAATCCTGCTTCCCGGTGATGCTTGGGAGACTTTCGTGCGCCAGGGGCATTTCGACAGCGAGCGGATCCGGGCGTTCGCAAAAAACATCGCCATTCACCCAGGCCTCGTCGCGGGGCGGTTGCTCAAGGAAGGCTTGGTCGATTACAACAAGCCGCAAGCCAAGCTGAGGGCGAAATTCGAGTGGGCGGCATGAAGTCGGACGGGTTGTCCATTTTTTTGGCAATCCTCAAAATTTGCCACGCATCTGCGGCGGGGCTCTGCTAGAAGCTCCCCAAGCTCATGTCAGAGCACGGATGAAGAGGATTACACAACCGAGCGAAGCGAGATCGCCTGACTGGCTGCAATTCAAATAATCTCAGGCAAATTACACGGATTAAGAATTCGGGGTGGGGTGAATTGAAGGAATTCGGGGTGGGGTGAATTGGAGTGCCGGGATGGCTCGTGCGGAAGAAACCACTGATGCTGACTGAGAAGACTGATGCCACTGATTGAAGATTTCTTCTGTGCTCAGTGGCCTCAGTGGCCTCAGTGGTTGCTGGCTCCCGATCCACCCCGCCAAGTCACCTCATCCGCCGTCAGCGGATTTGTCGCGTTCGCCGTGCGGGCCTCATCAGGCGGCATCAGTCGGCCGCCCCGAGCTTCACCCCGCGAACTTCACCTTGATTCCCTGCTTGGCCATGGCGGCGGTGAAATCGGCCTCCAGTTGTGCCCAAGTTCTGCCGTCGAGGAGTTTCTCCCGGGCGCTGGGTTCCGGGCTGCCATCTTGCAAGGCCTGCACGTAGGTTTTGATGCGGGCCGCATTGCCGCGGCCGTCAAGGTGATAGAAATAATAGGTCAGCAGCGTGCCCATGCCGTAGCTGAACTGCGGGTTGGCGACAAACTGCGCGTAAGTCTGGGACATGAAATTCATGAGGGGCGGGGCCGCGATGGCTTTGCCTAACATGCGGCCGCCGTCCTTCTTCTTGCCAGAGGCGGTGACGCCCTCAATGATTGCGTCGTGGTTCTCGGCGATGCGGTAGCGCCCGGCGACAAACGGGGTGAGCCGCACATACTCGGCGGAGCCTTCGATATACCACGCGGCCGCCTTCACCTGGTCCTCCATGAGCGCATGGGTCAATTCGTGGGCAAGCACCATGTTGGTTTGTTTGGGGTCGACGAGGAACTCATCCTTGCCGGGGGCTTTTCTCACACCCAAGCTGTCCAGCGGCACCAGCACCACGGCTGTGGCGCCACTGCCGGTGCAGACACCGGCGGTGTTGGGCGGGCCACCCAGCGCGTGGTAGGCGGCCATGCTGTCGCACAACAACACCCTGAGTTTGGTGGGCGTCGCGGTGAGGCGGTTGTTGAGCGGTATGACCCGCAGCAGTTCGTGGGTGCCCTCAAACACGGTGGCCAAGGCGGCAATCACCGTGGGGCGGAGTTGGGCATTGCACACGAACTGGAAGTGGGCGCTTTGATAGATAAACTTTTGCGTGCTCTTGTCCTCGGATATGACCTCGATCTTGAGGTCGAGGCTGCACTGGGCGGCCGACGGCCAGAACGCGTCAAATCCGTTGCACTTGGCGAGGCTGCCGGTTACGGGCACGCCCTTGGGCTTGGGCAGGCTGGCCGCCTTGAGCAGAAAGGCCTGGTCATCCGCGCTCAGGCGCGCCCGCGCCACCTTGGCGGTTTTGCCATTGGCCAGCTGCAAGGTGACCTCGCTCTTGCCCGGTTCGAGCAGTTCGGCTTCGATCTTGCGCCCGTCCACATCCGTCCAGGTGCGCGCCTGGCAGGGGAGGGTGGCCAACGCGCAAACCAAGCCGGCCAGCAGCGAAAGGTGGGAGGCAAGAGGCAGGGTGGATTGGGCAAAGGACGGCAGGATTTCCCCGGGCAAGCTCTCCACGCCGAACGCCCGCACATCGGGCAATCCGCGCTGGCGGAGGTCGGCCTCGCTCTCATCCGGGTTGATGTAAGCACCGGGCAACCCAGGCGGCAGCACACTCTTGATCGTGCTCTTGCCGGAACCGTCGGGACCGGCTAACATGCGCTGGCGGGGCACACTCATGGTCAGGAAATCCGCACGCGGGTACCCACTGGCACGCTCAAGGGCCGTCCCGTGGCGTTGAGGGATTTCCTGGTTCCGTTAGGGCCGGTCGCATGAATTCCATCGTTGCCGCTCACCAGCACCCTTTGTCCGGCGGCAGGTGCCTGCCGACAAGCCTTGCCTACCGCTACTGCGGAGAGGCGGGGAATTTGCTGCTCCAGATGCTCGATTCTCTTTTCGGTGGCGGTCATGTCGGTGGCTGGCTCGAGGCTATCGCCGATACTGCCCGCGTGCAAGCGCGTTTGCCATGCCCCCTGCCGCCGGACCAAGAACTTGACCGCTAAGAAAGTGCTTTCCCGGTGAAGGCCGTGGCATGAGCCGGTGACCGGACCGGAGGGCGGGGCAATGGCGGTTGGTTTACGGTTTTTTAAGCCGCAGCGTGGAAATATCGGCCAATGCCTTGATGCTGGATTCTGTCAGCTTGCCTTTTTGATCCGGGCCGACATTGAGGAGAAAGTTTGAGTTGCGGGCGTCCGCCAGTTTGATTTGCTCGACAATCTCCGCCGGATCCTGCGCTTTGAAACCCTGCTGCCAAAACCAGCTTTGTTCGAGCACCCAGCAGGTTTCGCCGGGTGCGGTGTTATCCTCGGGGAAGTGCTTGGTCTCCTTCACCGCAATGTCGACAAATGGCGTGCCTTTTTTCTTCCAATCCCACCAATTCGAGCTGGCGAGCATATTTGGGCGCAGGCTGCGGATGAAGGCATTGGCCTCTTGCTTGGTCATGATCGTTTCGTCAAGCCCGTCGTTCCAGATGTAGAACACCTCGGGGTATTTCGCCACCAGTTCGGCAATCTGCTTCTTCTGAAACTCGATCTGCTGCGCCATCGTGTGCGTCGCCGGATCACATTCCGGCGGCAGGACTTTGAACTTGTCGGCAAATCCCGGATCGCGCCAACAGTAGTAGAGACCCACCTTGAGTCCGCGACTGGTGAACGACTTGATGAACTGCGCGACAAGGTCCTGCTTGTATGGGCAATCCGGATTCATCACGTCGTAAGTCGTGTATTGGCTGTCCCACAAACAAAAACCACTGACATGCTTGGCTGTTAGAACCGCGTAGGTCATGCCGGCGGATTTCGCCGCATCCGCCCAAGCATCGGTATCGATCTTGCCGCCGGGATTGAAGGACGAGGGATCCTTGTAGCCTTCCGCCCACTGGACACCGTGATAGGTTTCCATGTTGAAGTGGATGAACATGCCAAACCCGAGCTTGCGGAAATCCGCTTGCAGCTGTGGGACGCCGGGCGCGGATTCCGCAACGACATTTCCAATAACCACAGCGGAGAAAACCGCGAGCACAAGCGATTGATAGAAACGACATGCCTTGAATCGTGATGACATGACTTTACTACGATCACCGTCACCCATTCTTTCATCGTTGCTGCTAGGAAATTGCTTTCCCGGTGCAAGCCGTTGCAAGAGCCAGTGGCCGGACCGGAGGGCGGGAAATGGGGATGAAGTGGTGTTTTGGAATTTCAGAGGCGGGGAATCAATCCTTGCCGCTGAGAATACTCAGTAGCTCCGCAGGGTCAAGAAATCTTTAACTGTATACGTCACTTGCCCACTTGCAGCCGCATGAAGCGCCGCGCTTGCCCGGCATACGGCACGGTGTCGCGCACGGTGACCAGCCAGTGGTCCCCTTGGTCGGTTTGCGACAACACGGTGGTGGCCGGGGCCCAGGTGCCTTCGGTTAGATCACCCGCGGCCTGCACCGTGTAGGTCACGTCCGTGGCGGTCTTGCTTTTCCGATAGGTCAGGGTCAGGTAGCCAGCTTGCTGCGCCACGGCGGGCATGTCGGCCGTGGCGCAGGTCATTGGAGGGAGCGCCATGGCATATTTCATCAGGTTGGTGATGCCATCGCGGGCGGGCGTGGCCAGGTCTCCGCTCACCTCTGGATCGGCCAGGTCGGCGGGATCGGTGAATGTGTTTTTCTGCCAGATGCCGAAGGGTGTGTTGTCGATAGTGACGGTGTAGGTGGTGGATGTGACTCCATCCTGGGCGGTCACCACCACGGTGATTGTGTTCAGGGCGCTGGAGCCCAGGCTGATGGCACCGCTTGCGCTGCCGCTGGCCACGGCCGTGCCGTTGACTTTCACGCTGGAGGACGGGTCGGAGGTGGCCGGGGTGACTGTGGTGCTGGCGGTTGTGTGAGGCGCGTTGGACAGGTAGGAAACCACCGGGGACGAGAAGACGGGACTCAGCGAGCCGGCTGCCACGGCCAGGCCAGCGAGCCGGGAGTTCCCGGAGATGGGCACCAGCGCCACCGAGTGCATGGCTTTGGATCCGGCAGCCACCGCCATGAACCTGCTGCCGGTGCCTAGCGGAGTTATGGACACCGCCACCGGCAGGTTGCTGTTGGTGGTCGTGTTGTTGCCGAGTTGGCCGTTGGAGGCATCCCCCCATGCGGCCACGGTGCCATCGGAACACCGGGCGAGACTGTGGGAAAACCCGGCGGCTACCCCAACCACGGATTTGCCCGAAAGCGTGCCCGAGGTGCTGACCGCAACCGGGATGCTGCTGTTGTTTTTGTTGCCGTTGCCGAGTTGGCCGGAGTTGTTATAGCCCCATGCCGCCACGCTGCCGTCCAAGCACAGCGCCAGGCTGTGGGCTCCTCCGGCCGATACCGCGGTCACCATCTTGCCGGTGAGTCCACCCGCAGTCGACACCGCCACCGGCGCGGTCCTGTTAGTCAGGCTGTTGTCGCCGAGCTGGCCCCGGTTGTTATATCCCCACGCCACCACGGTGCCATCCACGCACTGGGCGAGGTTGTGGTCGGAGCCTGCGGAGATAGCCGCCACGGGTTTGCCGGAGAGGATGCCCGCGGTGGAGACGGCCACCGGCACGCTGCTATTGGCCGTGGTGGTGTTGCCGAGTTGCCCCTGGCCATTGAGCCCCCACGCGGCTACCGTGCCGTCGGAACACAGCGCCAGACTGTGGGAAGAGCCCGCCGCGATAGCCGTGACGCTCTTGCCTGAGAGTGCGCCCGAGGTCTGGACCGCCACCGGCACGCTGCTGTTGGCCGTGTCGTTATTGCCCAGTTCGCCAGAGCCGTTAACCCCCCACGCGGCGACCGAGCCGTCCGAGCACAACGCCAGGCTGTGGCCATTGCCCGCGGCGATTGCCACCACGGTCTTGCCGGCAAGCACCCCGCTGCTGCTTACCGCCACCGGCACGTTGCTGGTGGTGGTGGTGGTGTTGCCGAGTTGGCCCGAGTTGTTATAGCCCCAGGCCGCGACCGTGCCGTCCGCGCACAGGGCGAGGCTGTGGGATCCGCCACAGGACACCGCGATGACAGTCTTGCCGGCAAGCACCCCTGTGCCGGTGACGGCTATCGGCACCTTGCTGGTGGTGGTGGTGGAGTTGCCGAGTTGGCCCTGGTTGTTATACCCCCATGCGTAGGTGCGGGTGTTGGCCCAGTGGAGCACCAGGTCGTTGCCTGTGCCGCCATGGTAGTTGGCGACGAATTGATAGGTGACGCCATTGTAAGTGAGCGCCACCGCCTGGCCCTGCGCGAGATTCGAGAAACGCCCCGTAATGAAATCCAGCCCGGTGTTGTTGATCACGGTAAGGTTGGTTCCGGTGGTCGGGGCATATCCCAGGGAGAGGCTCAGTGTGTTGCCCGTGGCCGTGTAGCCGGATGAGCTCAACCCAACAGATGTTGCCGAGGTGATGACCGTATACAGCGGCGGGCGGGTCACGGTGACCGTGTAGGTCTGTGTTGTGATGCCGTCCTCGGCCGTGACTTTCACTTCGATTGTGTTAGGTCCGGCAGTCAGGGGAATGGGCAGGCTGGTCGCCCCCGATGCGAGCGGGGTTCCGCTGATTGTCAGGGTGGCGGCCGCATGGTTCGTTGTCGGCGTGACCGTGACAGAGGTGGTGGTGTAAGCAGTGCTGGTGGCATAGGTGGTGGTGCCCGGGACAAACACAGGGCTTAAAGTTCCCGTGCTGAGTGTCAACCCGGCAAGCGTGGAGTCGTTCGAAACCCGCAACACGGTCACCGTGTAGGTCGATTGCGTGGTCCCGTCTTGCGCGGTGACCAGCACCGTGATCGTGTTGGACCCAACCACCAGTGGGATTGGCGCACTGGCAGCTCCCGAGGTCTCGCCGACCCCGTTGACTTTGATCGTGGCAGTGGCATCCGTCACCGTGGGCGTTACCGTAATCGAGGTGGTCGCATGCGTGACGATTGCTGTGTAAGCCAAGGCCTCCGTGGCAAAGGCCGGGCTTAACGTGCCCGCACTCAGCGCAAGGCTGGCCAGCGTCGCCACCGCCGATGGCGCGCGGGTCACGGTGACCGTGTAGGTGGAGGTTGTGGTTTCATCCTGCGCCGTGACCAACACAGTGATAGGGTTGGGGCCCACAACCAATGGGATCGGGGCACTGGCGGCACCCGACGCCACAGCAACACCATTGACTTGCATCATCGCGGTGGTGTCGGTGAGCGCCGGCGTTATCGTTAGAGAAGTGATGGCATTGGCCACGCTGACCGCATACGCAATCGTTGCCGAGGCAAAGGCGGGGCTCAGGGTGCCGCTGCCAGGCACCAGACTCGCAAGCGTGGAGACCGCAGAAGGTGGGCGCGTGACCGTGAAGGAATAGGTCTGCGTCGTGATGCCGTCCTGGGCGGTGACGGCCACGGTGATTGTGTTGGTGCCCACCACCAGCGGGATCGGGGCGCTGGCGGTGCCGGAGGCCACATCCACCCCGTCGACCCTCACCACCGCATTGGCCTGGGATGCGGTTGGCGTGACGGTCGCTGCAGCAATTGCATTTGGCACATCGACGGCATAATCCGTGGTGTCGGCATTGAACGCCGGGCTGAGTGAACCACCACTGATGGACAGGTTGGCCAGCGTCGGGTTGCTAGAGATATGGAAAGCCGCCAGCGCCATGACGTGGCTCGCGCTCGACCCGCTTGCCAGATCCGCAAAGGTTTCCCCGCTGCCCAGAGTGGATCTTGTGACCGCGACCGGCACGCTGCTGGCGGTGGTGCTGTTGTTGCCGAGTTGACCCGTGGCATTGGCGCCCCAAGCGGCGAGGGTGCCGTCCGAGCACAGCGCGAGGCTATGACCATTGCCGCCGCCAATGGCAGTGATGGTCTTGTTGAAGAGCGGGCCCGTGGCGGCAGTGACCGCGACCGGTACATTGCTGTCGTTCGTGCTGTTGTTGCCGAGCTGGCCGTTGTCGTTTCTGCCAAAGGCCGCCAGCGTGCCATCCGAGCACAGGGCCAGGTTGTGCCATCCGCCTGTGGCAATTGCGGTGACTGTTCTGCCGGAGAGCACGTTGGATGAATCCACCGCCACCGGAATGCTGCTGTTGGCGGGACCGCCATTGCCGAGTTGGCCATTGTTGTTGCGGCCCCATGCCACCAGCGAACCATCCGAGCACAGCGCCAGACTGTGATCGCTGCCGCCCATGAGGGAAACCACGGTCCGGCCGTTCAACTCGCCGAAGGTCGTGATGGCCACCGGCACATTGCAGTTGGTGGTCGTGTTGTTGCCGAGTTGGCCGTAGCCGTTGTTGCCCCAGGCAACCACGGCCCCATCGGCACAACGGGCAAGGTTGTGGTTGTAGCCTGCCGCCACCGCCACCACCGTTTTGTTTAACAAGGCTCCGGTCTTGGTGACCGCCACCGGCACGTTGCTGCTGGTGTTGTTGCTGTTGCCAAGCTGCCCGGATGAATTGAACCCCCACGCCGCCACGGTCCCATCCGAGCACAGGGCCAGACTGTGATTGAAACCCGCCGCAATTGCCACGACCGTCTTGCCATTGAGTGCTCCGCTCATCACCACGGCCACCGGCACATCGCTGTTGTTGTTGGTCCCATCGCCAAGCTGGCCGTAGGTGTTGTTGCCCCAGGCGGCAATGGTGCCGTCACAACACAGGGCGACACTGTGCGATGACCCCGCGGCCGTCGCGACGAGGATCTTGTCCGCTAGCACGCCGGATGCGCTCACCGCCACCGGCACGCTGCTGTTGGTGCCGTCATGGTCACCTAACTGACCATGGCTGTTGGAGCCCCAGCTGTGGGCCTTGTTGTCCGCCCATTGCAGCACCAGGTCATTGCCCGTGCCGCCAAAGTAGTTCACCACAAACCGATAGGTGTCGTTGTTATAGGATAA